>JAZKSB010000052.1:0-12367 GCA_036626315.1 Halobacteriales archaeon | reverse complement strand
CCTCGGCCTCCTCGAAGATCTCCCGGAGTTGCTCCTCGCTCTCGCCGTAGTACTTGGACATGATCTCCGGGCCGGAAATCGTCGTGAAGTACGCGTCGATCTCGTTGGCGACGGCCTTCGCCATGAGGGTCTTGCCCGTGCCCGGCGGGCCGTGCAGGAGCACGCCCTTCGGCGGCTCGATGCCGAGTTGCTTGAACAGTTCGGGGTGGCGCATCGGCAGCTCGATCATCTCCCGGACCTGCTCCAGTTCCGAGTCCAGCCCCCCGATGTCCTCGTAGGTGACGTTCGGCGTCTCCGGTGCCTGTTCGGGCTCCGCGCCGGCGATCTGCTCGGCGGGCTTCTCGGAGACGTGGATCTCGGTGGTGTCGGTGACGACCACCGTGCCGGACGGGTCCGTGTCAGCGACTTTCACCGGGAGCCGCTGGTTGCTCATCCCCGAAAGCCCCCCGACGCCGAACGAGAACGGGACGGTCTGACCCTCGGTGACGGCCTGGCCCGAGAGCTTCTCGCGCACCAGCGGCCCGATGTCTCCCCGGATGCGGAGGTTCTGGGGCAGCGCGACCGTGACGCTGGTCGCGGGCTTGACGTCGGCTTTCTCGACGTCGACCCGGTCGTCGATACCCACGTCGGCCTCCTGTCGGAGCCGACCGTCGATCCGGATGATGCCCTTGCCGTCGTCCTCCGGATAGCCGGGCCAGACCCGCGCGACGGCGCGGCCCCCCTGGGGCCCATCGATGACGATGTAGTCGCCGTTTTCCAGATCCAGCTGTTCCATCGTCGTCCGGTCGATCGCGGCCAGTCCCCGACCGGCATCCTTCTGTTTCAGCGGCTTGACCGTGAGCTTCATGCTTGCTCCTCCCGCCCGATAGTTAGGACGCCGTTCCGGATAAACGCTTCCGGGTCGGCGCCGGGCACCGGCATCTCGTACTGCTCGTCGCCGATGACGACGATGACCGTTCCGTCGACGACGTCGACTGCGGCGTCCCCGGCGGCCGGTCCCAGCTCGGCGACGTACTCGACGCCGTCGCCTGTCTCGACCGCCCGCACGGGGTACCCCTCTTCCCGCAACTGCTGGAGTTCGTTCATCTGTGTTCACTCGAAGTTAGTTATACTACTATATAAATATTTTTATCCACAAACAGACGACAGCGTCGGGTTCTATTCGAACACTGTTTCAGCGGTTCAGGGTCGATGTGCCGATGGAGACTGGCTCGCGTGTCCGCCTCGTGGCACTCGGCCATCCCGTGATGGGTAGCCCGGCAGCCACGGCCTGGCGGACTCATTCTGCCGCAGGAACGGTCGACGCAGTACGGATTCGCCACCGGGCTTTATCTTCGGTCGACCCCAACCCCTGGACATGGAAACCGTAACCCACCACGGTCGGGAGACCGCCTATCGGTTTTCCGACCGCGGCGGCACCGGCCCGTCGCTGCTTCTGATCCACGGCAGCGGGGCCACCCACGGCGCCTGGAAGAGCCAGTTCCGGCTCGCCGACCGGTTCCCCGTCGCCGCCCTGGACCTGGGCGGGCACGGCGATTCCGCGGACTTCGACGCCGATCCGGGATGGACGGCGCTGTCGGCGTACGCGGACGACGTGCTGGCGGTCGCCGACGCCGTCGACGCCGACGTCCTCGTGGGCAACTCGCTGGGCGGGGCCGTCGTCCAGCACATCGCGCTGGAGCGGGACCCCGACTTCGAGGGATTCGTCTTCGTCGGCACGGGGGCGCGGCTGGCCGTCCTGGAGGACCTGCGGGTGTGGCTGGCGGAGGACTACGACCGCGCGGTCGAGTTCCTCCACGAGCCCAAGCGGCTGTTCTACGACCCCGACGAGGAACTGGTCGAACTGTCGAAGGCCGCGATGTACGAGGTGGGTCAAGCGGTCACCCGCCGGGATTACCTGACCGCCCACGAGTTCGACGTCCGCGATGAGGTGGGCGACATATCGACGCCCTCGCTTGCGCTGACGGGCGAACACGACCAGCTCACCCCGCCGTGGTACCACGAGTTCCTAGCCGACGAACTCCCGGACTGTGCGTGGACGACTATCGACGACGCCGCCCACCTCTCGATGCTCGAACGGCCGGCGGCGTTCAACGAGACGGTGACGGCGTTTCTTGAGGACCTGCGGTGACCGACGTTGCTCGGCTGTCCACGTCGCGTCGTGGCGCGAGCTCGGTCCGGCACGCTTACGGCGACCCGTCACGGAGGCGGCCACGTGCCAGAGCGCGTCGAGACCACTGAACCCGACGGCGTCGATTACACCTGGGTGATGCAGGTGACTTTCCTGGTGACGCTCGCGGCGGGAGTCCCGGTCGTCGTCGTCCTGTCGCTGGGCACCAGTCTGCCGACCTGGGAGGCGAAAGCGACGTTCGCGGTCCGGGTCGGGGCGGTCGTCTGGCTGGCGACCGCGCTGGGCACCTACGCGTACGCCCGTCACACCGCGTGAGGATGCCCGTCAGTCCCCGTCCGGTTCGATCTCGACCTCGATCGCCTCGGCTTGGTCGTCCCGCGGGGCGTCTACGTCGGGCAGTCGAGCGAGATATCGCCGCAGCGCGACGTCCGCCGTCGCGACTGCGACGCCGACCACGATCCCCCGACGGAGTGCGTTCCGGGCCGACCATCCGCCCGCCAGGCCGACGAGAATCGTTGCTGCCGCGGCGACTGCGAACCTGGCACCGGCCCGAGACGGGGGCTGCTCGTCGCTCATGATGGAACAAATGTACGCGTGGCCCGCACAAGTAGGTTCCGCCGGGAGAGCGGGGGTCGTCCCCCGCCGGCCATCGGCAGGCCGCGCTCAGGCCCACCGGAACGGGACCCCGGCACGCTCTGCGGCCTCCCGGTCGGATTCGGAGTCGCCGACGAACAGGCTCCGCTCCGGCGCCGCATCGAGCGGTTCGATAGCGGCGAGCAACTGGTCGGGGTCGGGCTTGCGGGCCGGACCGGTGTCGCGCCCGACGACTGCCTCGACGTGTCCCGACAGCGAGTGGGTCCCCAGCGCGATCCGGGCGGCGTCCTCGGCGTTGAGCGAACAGACCGCCGCCGGCACGTCCAGCGCGGCCAGTTCGTCGGCCGCCGGCAGGCGGGTAGAGGCACGGGCACCCTCGCGTTCGTGGGCGGCGATGGTTTCCTCGACCCGCCCGTCGAGGCCCGTCGCCGCCGCCCGGTCGAGCAGTTCCCAGAGGTCCCCGTCGGCCCGGGCGTCGGTCCCCTCGAACAGCGAACGGACCTCCCGCCGGACGGCGTCCCAGTCGACCGCCAGGTCGACGAGGGTCCCGTCCAGGTCGTAGACGACGGCATCATACTCCGAAGGCACGACCCCGAATAGGCGGTCCGGCAAAAAAGCGGCTTCGGTCGGGCCGGCCCGGACGGCAGGTGGTCTCGTGCCCGCCTCCGAAGGCTGAGGCCTCTCCGTCTGCGGACTTACTCCAGAACGTTGCGGGCGATGATCTTCTTCTGGATCTCGCTGGTCCCCTCGTAGATGGTCGTGATCTTCGCGTCCCGGTAGAACCGCTCGACGTCGTAGTCTTTCGTGTAGCCGTAGCCGCCGTGGATCTGGACGGCCTCGTTGGTGACGTCGACGGCCATCTCGCTGGCGAAGTACTTCGCCATGCTCGCCCACGTCTCCACCGGGTCGCCGGCGTCGTCCCGGCGGGCGGCCTCCCGGACGAGCAACCGGGCGGCCTCGACGTTCGTGCGCATGTCCGCGAGTTTGTGACCGATCGCCTGGAACTCCCCGATCACCCGGCCGAACTGCTCGCGCTCGCCAGCGTACTCGACGGCCTCGTCGAGGGCCGCCTGTGCGAGTCCGACAGCTTGGCTCGCGATGCCGATGCGCCCGCCCTGCAGGATCGAAAACGCCGCGGTCAGCCCCTCGCCGACCGGCGTCAGGCGGTTGGCCTCCGGAATGTGGACCCCGTCGAACAGCAGCGTCGTCGTGTCCGACGCCCGCAGGCCGAGTTTGTCCTCCTTTTTGCCCACTTCTAGGCCGTCGGCGTCCTTCGGGACGACGAACTGGGTGATCGAGCGGGGGTCCTCCGGGTCGGTCTTGGCGAACAGGATCACGACGCCGGAGCGGTTGCCGTTGGTGATCCACTGCTTCTTGCCATCGATGACGTACTCGTCGCCGTCGGGGCAGGCGACGGTCTCCATCTCCGCCGGGTTCGACCCGGCCTGTGGCTCCGAGAGCGCGAACGCGCCGACGGGCCGGCCGTCGACCATCTCCGGCAGCCACCGGTCCTTCTGGTCGTCGTCGCCGAACTCCGCGATGCAGGAGGTCGCCAGGCTGTGGACCGACAGCGCCGTCGCGACCGACAGCGCGCCGTAGGCCACCTGCTCGTTGACGAGGCTGTAGGTGACCCGATCGGCGTCGTAGCCGCCATACTCCTCGGGCACGGTCAGCCCCGTCAGGTCCAGGTCGGCGAGGCCATCCCAGACGTTCTCGGGGAACTCCTGGGCCGCGTCGGTCTCCGCGGCCGTGGGGCGAATCTCCTCGGCGGCGAACTCCCTGACCACGTCCCGGACGGCCCGCTGTTCGTCGGTCAGTTGCATGTGCGTGTGCTCGGCGGGGCGTCCGAAAAAGATGCACGGTTCGCCCGCCCGGTCCGCCGCTGACTCCGTCCGTGACCGGCGACCGGCAGCCCACTCCCCTATTCGCCGTCCCGGAGAAACTCGACGACGGTCTCCGGGTCGGCGTCGATGCCGCCGCCCTGGGCCGAGTCGGGGCTGCCGCCCCCGCCGCCGCCGAACGCACCGGTGACCTCCTCGACGATCCCGCTGGCGTCGAAGCCGTCGGCGGCCGCCGCCGCGACGAACGTCCGGCCGTCCCGGCCGACCAGGGCGACGACGTCGGCGGCGTCGCCGGCCAGGCCCGCGGCGTGGTCGCCGAGTTCGTTGGCGTCCGGGCCGTCGACGGTGCCGACGAGCCAGGTGCCCCCGTCGCGTTCGACGGTCTCGTCCCGGAGTTCGTCGATGCGGGCGCCGACCAGGTCGGCCCGCAGGTCGTCGAGTTCCGCCTGCAGGTCCTCGACCCCGTCCTCGAGGCGTGCGACGGCGTCTGGCAGGTCCTCCACCGACGTGCCGGCCTCGCTCGCGGCGTCCAGTGCGGCGCGCTTCTCCGCGACGCGGTGCTGTATCCCGGGCGGCCCGACCGCAAACTCCACCCGGGTCAGCCCCTCCCCGGGGTTGGACCGCTCCAGCACCGAGACCGGGCCGACCTCGCGGGTGTTGCGGACGTGGGTGCCGCCACAGGCCGCCACGTCCCAGTCGTCGATCTCGACGACGCGGACCGTGTCGGCTTCCGAGAGCACGCCCTCCTCCGTCTTCGTATTGAACGCGATGCCGTCCACCTGCAGCGCCTCCTCGCGGGACATCGTTCGCCAGGTGACGTCCCGTGACTCCCAGACGGCGCGGTTGACCAGCCGTTCGAGTTCGGCAAGCGTCCCGTCGTCGACGTCGGTCGGAGTCGCGAAGTCGACCCGGACCTTCTCGTCGGTGATGCCGAACCCGCCGTAGCCGAGGTCATCGAACAGGAGTCGCCCCGCGCCGTAGAGGAGGTGGCTGGCGGTGTGGGCCCGCATGCAGTAGGTCCGGAAGGCCTCGTCGACCTGCCCGGTCACCTCCTCGCCGGCCTCGAACGCGGGCGGTTCGGCGAGTTCGTGGACGACGTCGCCGTCGCGGTGCTGGACGTCGACGACCTCGTGGCCGCCGAGCGTGCCCCGGTCCGCGGGCTGGCCGCCGCTCTCGGCGTAGAAGTATGTCTCGGAGAGCACGACCGCCGTACCGTCGACGTCGCGGACTGTGGCTTCGAACCGGGTCGTGTAGGGGTCTTCGGGCGCGAGCGTGTCGGCCATTACCAGTCACCACCCGGGGCGAGAAAATAAGGCTCACGCCTGCGGCGAGCGGTCATCGCGCCCGCCCGTGGGTCACTCCTCGGCCAGTTCGACGTCGAGTGCGTCCTCCAGTTTCGCGATGACCGACCCGCCGACGCCCGCCCGGGCGGCCCGGCCCTGCTCGACCGCCAGGAGGTCATCCTCGTCGACACCGAGCATCTCGGCGAGTTCGGCCCGCTGGTAGCCGGCCGTCTGGCGGGCCTCGGTCACCTTCTTGCCGTACTCCGAGACCAGATACGGGAGCCGGTCGCTCTCGTAGTCGGTGCCCTCCCGCTCCCAGCGGCTCGAATCGCGGTCCCAGAGTTCGCTGGTCTCGGGCAAGTCCGGGCCGCTGCGCTCGCGCTCCGGGCTCCCGCCGTCGCCTCCGCCTCCGCCGCCGCCCTCGTCGGCGTCGGCGTGGGGGGCACAGGACGGGCAGACGAGAAGCTCCGCGCCGGCGACCGTCGCCTCCCTGAGGTCGTCGGTCTCCGTGCCACAGAGTTCGCAGGCGTCTCCGTCGCCGCCGCCGCCGGAGCCGCCCGTCGAGTACTTCGCCATGCCCGTGCTACGGGGAGGAGGCTATAAGAATACCGTGGCTCTACACGGCGCCGCCGGGTCTCGAACGTCCCCCTGGGACGCCGCGGACCGGACGCCGAATGAAAGGGCTTTTATTCGCCGGCGGGGAACCATCTCCTGCGATCTGATGCCCGGTGCGTGGGTAGCCAAGCTAGGCCAACGGCGCAGCGTTGAGGGCGCTGTCCCGTAGGGGTCCGCCGGTTCAAATCCGGTCCCACGCACTGTCTGCCCGCGAGCGAACACGAGCGGGCTGGAGTGCGAGACCGGATTTGAATCACGGGGCGTCCCGTCCCGGCGGTTCAAATCCGGTCCCACGCATCGAACTCGGCGGGTGCCGCCCCACAAGGTGGCAGGCCGCCCGAACTCCGATGCGGGTGCACCCTCAAAGGACTGCACCCACGCACAACCTTCCTGCGGAGGCTACCCGGACAGCGACTGCCGTCGCTCGCGCCTGTCCGGGAGCGGTTCATGAGACCACTGCGTGTCGGCCAGGGGTGGGCGATGGCCCTCGCCACGAGGGCACGGCGGTCAGTCCCCCGCCCAGTCCGGGTCCTCGACCACCCGGAGCGAACTGCCCAGGTACTTCCTCAGCGCCTCGTCGGCGGTGTCGGCCCGGAAGTCCGCGAGGTTCGCCGCCGCCGTCTCACGCAGTGCGTCGAGATACGCCGGCGTCGCCTGCAGTTCCCCGAAGTCGACCTTGTCGACGGGGACCCCCAGCGCCTCCTCGGCGAGCGACCGGAGGTGGTCCGGCGCGTTGACCTCGCCGTGCCAAAGGTTGTCCCGAAAGAACCGCCAGTCCGGCGTCCCCGGGTCCGGGGCCGTTCGGTACATCGTCGCCTCGAACGTCGCCGGGTCGACGCTGACTGTCGGCGCCGTCGGCGCGAGGTGAAACCGGACGCCGAACACGTACCGGCCGGCGACGGGGCCGTCCTCGTTCGAGTCGCCGTCCGACGGCGGCGGGTCGTCGGTCATGGTGCCGAAGAGGGGTCGGAACGGCAAAAGAGAGGGGACGTCAAACCCGAGATTCCTCACGGGGAGCCGCTCCGATCACTCGGCCTCGAAGTCCAGCGCCGCCGAGTTGATGCAGAACCGCTTGCCGGTCGGGTTCGGGCCGTCGTCGAAGACGTGGCCCAGGTGCCCCCCGCAGGTTGCACAGACGACCTCCGTGCGGACCTTCCCGTGGCTGCGGTCCTCGCGAAACTCCACCGCCCCCTCGGCGGCATCGAAAAACGACGGCCACCCATGGCCGGACCCGTACTTCGTCTCGGCGTCGAACAGTTCCGCGCCACAGCCGGCACACCGGTAGACGCCGTCGTCGTCGACGTCGAGGTACTCGCCGGTGAACCGCGGCTCCGTTTCGCCCTCCCGCAGGATCCGGTACTCCTCGTCGGTCAGTTTCTCCCGCCACCCGACCTCCGAGTCCGGAACCGATTCATGGGACATGCACTCATTACGGGAGCCAGCGACGTATCCCTTCCGCCGGGACGGCCCGTCACCACGACGCTGTGGCGGGGGGACACATCCGCAAACCACATGTGTCGCCCACCCGATAGGGTCGGTGATGGTAACCGTTGGCGATCTCATCGAGGACGCCCTCTTCGAGGTCCATCACCTCGCCAACCTCACCGGATCGAGCCACGCCGACCGCGCGCGGGACTACCTGCTGCGCGCCCAGAGCGCCAACGAGGCCGCCCAGAAGCGCGAGTACCTCGTCGAGGCGTGCCAGCGCCTGGAGGTGGCGATGGACCACAACCCCGGCTTCTCCGAGAGCTTCAAGATGGCCCGCGACAAGGCCCTGGAAGCCGAGGACTCCATCTGATGTGCGGCCGGACCTCGCTTTTCGCGCCGCCGGGCCGCCTCGAGGAGCGGTTCGACGCCGAGTCGCCCTCCGGCCTCCAGCCTCGCTACAACATTGCCCCCCGGGAGGACCTTGCGGTGATCCGCAACGAGGACCCCGGTCGGATTCGCCTCGACGAGTGGGGCCTGGTGCCCCGCTGGGCCGACGACCCGGACGCGACGCGGTTCATCAACGCCCGCGCGGAGTCCATCGAGGACAAACCCAGTTTTGCCGGCCCCGCCGAGAAACGGCGATGTCTCGTGCTGGCCGACGGCTTCTACGAGTGGGAGGACCGCCGCATGGACACCCGACCGTACCGCGTCGAGCGCGAGGACGGCGGCCCCTTCGCGATGGCCGGGCTCTGGGAGCGCCGAACGGACGACGATGGCGAACGAATTACGGTAACGATCATCACTACCGAGCCCAACGAAGTCGTCGCGTCGCTGCACGATCGGATGGCCGCCGTACTCGGCCCCGACGAGGAGCAGGACTGGCTCGACGCCGACGACCCGGACCGGCGGGCGAGGCTGCTGTCGACGCCGGACCCGGAGCCGTTCCACGCCTACCCCGTCTCGAAGGCGGTCAACGACCCGAGCGCGGAGGGGCCGGACCTCGTCGAACACGCCGACGTGCCCGACGATGACCCCCAGACCGGACTGGGCGACTTCTGAGAGGGCGTGCAGGTGGGTCGCGCGCTGAAGTCGTGCAAGGGGGTCGCGCGCTCGGCCATCAGGGATCGCTCGACTCGATAGCCGGTAGTCCCCCGGCTCGGTTGCTCCGGGCGCCTCGACCCGTCCGGTTGAAGGACCAGCGGCGAGACGTTCCGCCCATGACGGTCACGTCGCTGTCCAAACCCGACCCGGGGGACGCCGCTGCCGCCATCGAGGACGGCCTGGCGGCGGGCGCGATGGTGACGGTCGTCGGCGAGTGCGTCGTCGACTACGAGGGCCGGACCAACAGCTTTCTCCCGGCGGGCGAGCGCCTGGTGGTGCTCAAGCCCGACGGGACGCTGCTGGTCCACCGCACCGAGAAGCGCAAGCCCGTCAACTGGCAGCCGCCCGGCTCGGAACTGCAGGCCATCGTCGAGGAGGGCGACCTGCACGTCCGCTCGAGTCGCCGCGACCCCGAGGAGGTCGTCGACGCCCGCTTCGAGTCGGTCCATCAGGTGTCCACGATGGCGCTGACCGATGGCCGCGCCCTGGAGCTGTCCGGCACCGAGGAGGACCTCCGCCAGCGGATCCTCGCCGACCCCTCGCTGCTGGAACGCGGCTTCCGGCCGCAGGCGACCGAGCGAGCCAACGTGGCCGGGCCGGCGGACATCTACGGCGAAGATGGCGACGGTCGGCCCGTCATCGTCGAGCTGAAGCGCCGACGCACCGGGCCCGACGCGGTCTCACAACTGAAGCGCTACGTCGAGCAGTTCCTCCGGGAGACGGCGGTCGACGCCGACCGGGTGCGCGGGGTCCTCGTCGCGCCGTCGGTCACCGACACCGCCCGGCAGTTGCTCGACGAGGAGGGTCTGGAGTTCGTTGCGCTGGACCCCCCGGAGGAGCCCCGGACGACGACGGCGACGCTGTCGGAGTTCACGGAGGAGTGACGGGCGGCGTCGACGGAGCAGCGGCGGCGGACGGCGACCGGTCCCCGACCTCGGGTAGCAAGACCCTTGTTCACGGCAGCCCGAAAGCGGCCCATGGCCTTTCGGACCCGCAACCACGTGCCCGCGCTGACCGGCCTGCTGACCGCGGCATCGCTCGCGCTCGTGTTTGGCGCCGCGCTCGGCGCGATCCCCGACCGGTTCCTGCCGGCGGCGTCGGACTCGCTTCTGGCGGCCATCCCCCACGTCAACGCGGTCATCTCCGTCGTCGCCTTCGTCGTCATCGCCTACGGATGGCAGCGGATCCGGGCGGGGGACGTGACCCGCCACCGCTACGCGATGGTAACCGGCTTCGTCCTGTTTGCGGCGTTTCTGGCGCTGTATCTCTATCGGGTGGCAATCGAGGGACCGCATCCGTTCCCCGGTCCCGAGGCCGTCTACACTTACCTCTACCTGCCGACGCTCGCGATCCACGTGCTGCTTGCCATCGCGACCATCCCGCTCCTGTTCTACGTGCTCCTGATCGGCGTCACCCACGATGTCGCGGAGATACCGAACACGCGCCACCGCCAGATCGGTCGGATCGCCGCGCCGCTGTGGCTGGTCTCGTTCGCGCTCGGGACCGTCGTTTACGCCCTGCTGTACGTCGTCTATTGAGCACCCTGGCCGCACCATAGCGTGCCGACACGAGTGGCCCGAAAGCCGAGGGCGAAACCGCCGACCGGTGGGCGACGATCCCTGGTTGCGCCGGGTCGGTCCGGGTCATCGGAAGACTTGATATCGACCGTCGGTAGTGTGGAACATGGCTGCAGGCTCCAGAACCACGGACATCGGTGGAGAACTGACCGACGGCATCGTCAGCGCTGCGCGGACCGGGCTCGGAGACACCTTGCGGAGCGTCATATACTTCACGCCGTCTGCATTTGACGTGCTGTACGTCCGCAGCGACCTGTACGCGGGGGCAACCGAAGTCAGGGAGGCAAAGTCCCCGCGCGTCGAGATCGGGCGCACCGGTTCTCGGAGACGCCCGTGCGGTCGGCCGTCGGTCGCGACCACCCCGAATCGAACATCGGCGAGTACGAGTTCACCGTCCGGTTCCACGAGGAGGGATTCGTGATCCGGATGCTCGGGGGCGACGCTGGCGTGCTGTTGACGACCGACGACATGGACGTCGACGCCTTCGAGGACGCCTACAGCGCCATCGAGCAGTTGCTGGACGGCGAGTAGCACCCGACGCCGAGTAGTTCTCCGGTCGTGTTCGCTTCGGTCCGCCGGGTCGACGCCGTTTTGCCCGACGGAAAACGCTCAAGGACCGCGGACGGCCACGGACCCAATGGTCGCGGTCCCGGCCCCCCTCCTCGACCTCGCGCTCGTTGCGGTCGCAATCGTCGGCATCGGGGCCGGCGCCTCGCAGTTCGTCGGTGGCGCCGCTCGCGTCGCCGCGGGGTTGGGCGTCTCCGGGCTGGTCGTGGGGCTGACCGTCGTCGGGTTCGGAACGACCGCCCCGGAGTTCGCGGTGACCCTCGAGGCGGCGCTCACGGGAAAGGGGGACATCTCCGTCGCGAACGTCGTCGGGTCCAACGTCATCAACCTGGGCTTCGTGCTCGGCGGAGCGGCACTCGTCCGGTCGCTGTCGGCCTCCGGCGGCCTCCTTCGGCGGGACACCCCCGTCCTGTTCGGTGCGACCGCCCTGTCGGTGGTCGTGATCTGGGACCTCCGGATCGCCCGGATCGAGGGCGCGGTCCTGTTCGCGCTGCTGGGCGGGTACCTCGCAGTCCTGGCGCGGGCAAACAGCGAACGCGTCCGGACCGACGAGCAGTACCGCGGCGAACCCCGCTGGACGGACGCGCTCCGGTTGCTCGGCGGTCTGGCGCTCATCATCGGGAGCGCCCACCTGCTGGTCGAATCGGCGGTGGCGCTGGCCCGCAACGCCGGCGTCTCCGAGTGGGTCATCGGCGAGACGGTCGTCGCCCTGGGGACGTCGGCGCCGGAGATTGTCACCTCCTTCGTCGCGGTCAAGCGCGGCCGTGGCGGCATCTCGGCGGGGAACCTCGTCGGGAGCAGCATCTTCAACCTGCTCGGCGTCCTCGGGCTTGCGGCGGTGGTCCGGCCGCTTTCGGTCGACGGGGCCGCCATCGGGAACGTGGCCTGGTTGCTCGCGCTGGTCGCCGTCGTGACCGTCTTCTTCTGGTCGCGAGCGGTCCTCACGCGGACCGAGGGCGCGGTGCTCGTCGCCATCAACGCCGCGCGATGGCTGGTGGACTTCCTGCACTGAGCGTCCGGCGGGGGTCGTCGCACGGACCGGCGGCGGGCCCCACTCAGGTCCCGAACTCCCCGGATATCTCGGGACTCGCGACCTCCCGGTCGGTCGCCTCACCCTCGATGTCGTAGGGGTATTCGCCGGTCACACAGCCCAGACAGAGGTCGCTCCGGGAGGCGCCGATGGCCGACGCGACGGCGTCCGTGGAGATGTACGCGAGGCTGTCGGCGTCG
>JAZKSB010000051.1:0-12430 GCA_036626315.1 Halobacteriales archaeon | reverse complement strand
GGCGTCGTGGAACTGGTCGGCCACTGTGCCCGCGTCCCCGACGACGGGATGGTCGGCCGCGACGTTCTTCGAGATCTCGGCGGGGTCGATGTCGACGTGGACGACCGTCGCCGCCGGCGCGAACGACTCGACGCCGCCGGTCAGGCGGTCGTCGAACCGGCAGCCGACGGCGATCAGGGTGTCACAGTGGGTGATCGCCATGTTGGCGTAGCCGGTGCCGTGCATCCCGGCCATCTCCAGCGCGAGGTCGTGGTCCTCCGGGAACGCCCCGACCGCCGGCATCGTCGTCACGACCGGAATCCCGTGCTCGGTGGCGAACGCCCGCCAGGCCGCCGTGGCCTCGGCCTTGATGACGCCGCCGCCGAGCAGGAGGACGGGGCTCTCGGCGGCCTCGATCCGCTCCGCAGCGGCGGCCACGGCCGCCGGATCGGCCGATTCCGGCGGATCGTAGTTGCTCGGGAGTTCCGAGTCCCCGGGCGTGTCGTCGTTCCCGGCCCCGGTGACGTCCTTCGGCAGGTCTTCCTGGGTGACGTCCTTCGGCAGGTCGACCAGCGTCGGGCCGGGACGACCGGCGACCGAAAGCGCCATCGCCTCGCCGACGTCGTCGCCGACCGTCGCGGGGTCGTCCACGAAGTAGTTCGCCTTCGTGACCGGCGTCGTCATGCCGGTCGCGTCGGTCTCCTGGAACGCGTCGTTGCCGACGAACTCCGTCGGCACCTGGCCGGTCAGCGCGACGACGGGGTCCGAGTCCATGTCGGCGTCCGCGATGCCAGTAACGAGGTTGGTCGCGCCCGGGCCGGAGGTGGCGAAACAGACGCCCGGCAATCCGGTGACGACGCCGTAGGCGTCGGCGGCGTGGGCGGCACCCTGTTCGTGGGCCATCGTGACGTGGTCGATGGCGGCGTCGTGGAGGGCGTCGTAGACGGGCATGATGGCGCCGCCCTGCACGCCGAAGGCGTGCTCGACGCCCGCGTCCTCGAGGGCGGCCACCACGGACTCCGCGCCCGTGGTCGGCGGTCCCGCGTCGCCGTCGTCGTCCTGGCGGTTCGCCGGGGAGTCGTTCGCGGGGTCGGTTCGTGCTGGCGGGTCGTTCGCGGGGTCGGTTCGTGCTGGCGGGTCATTCGCGGGGTCGGTCCGCACGGCGCCCCCGTCAGGGGTCGGGTCGGTCGGCGGGTCCGCGGACGCGTCGTCGGTCATGGTCGGCCCCACGGCATCGGTCGGTTCTGCGTCGTGGTTCGTGGTTCGTGCTGTCGTGTCATCAGTTCGTTATTCCCTGTGGCGTCGGTGCGATTCGCCGGGACGGCTCCCGTCGGCCCTGCCGGGAGACAGAAACCGCTGGCTGGCTGGCGGGTCGGTCGGTCCGGATCGAAAATTGCGGTGGTGAGGGGCTAGGCAGCCCCTACGATGGCGAGCGAACCGCTCGCACCGCCACGAGAGCGAACGACAGCGACGGCAGCGACCGGATGCATCGTCCCCTCTATGAGCGAACCCGCCATGAGTGCCTTCGGATGCGGGACAACGTTTGCGCCAGCTGTACTCTGCTAACGTGCCCCACGGCTGCAGTTCCGGGAACGTTCTCCCCGGATGCATCTGTGGAGGCGGGGCGACCGCCGACCGCGGCGACGTCATGCCCCGGCCTCCTCGCGATTGACGCCCTCCTCACGGGCGAACCGCCGGAGGTCCTCGGCGTGCACCCGCGAGCCCCCGGCGCCGTACTCCTTGACCCGGCGGGCGACCCGCCGGACCTCGGCGTCGGTCGGGGCGAACCCGACCTCCTCCAGTCGCTTGCGGACCGCGTGTTTTCCGGTGTGCTTGCCGAGGACGAACTCCCGGCTGGCGCCCACCATCTCCGGGGTCATCACCCCCGGCTCGAAGGTGTCGCTGTTCTCGATGACGCCCGCCGCGTGGATGCCGCTCTCGTGGGCGAAGGCGTTGGCCCCGACGACCGGCTTGTTGGCCGGGACGGCCACGCCGCTACGGCGCTCGACCTCGCGGCTGAGTTCGGCGATCCCGGTAGTGTCGATGGCGGTGTCGGCGTCGTGGACGCTTTCCAGCGCCATCACGACCTCCTCGTAGGCGGCATTGCCGGCCCGCTCGCCGATGGAGTTGACCGACACCTGCGCCTGGTCGGCGCCCGCCGCGAGGCCGGCGACGGCGTTGGCCGTCGCCATCCCGAAGTCGTCGTGGGCGTGGACGTCGATGTCGGCGTCGGTGTGCTCGCGGACGGTCCGGACGAGGTCGCCGAACCGGCCGGGGGTGGCGACGCCGCAGGTGTCGGGGACGTTGATCCAGTCGACGCCGGCGTCGTCGACGGCCTCGACGATCTCGATCAGGAACGACTCCTCGGTGCGCGTGGCGTCCATCGGCGAGAACATCGCCGTGGCGCCGGCCTCGACGACGCGCTCGATGGCCGCGACGGAGCGTTCGACCACCGACTCGCGGGTCGAGTGCATCGAGTCCCGTATCTGGACGTCGCTGGTGGACGCGAACACGTGGACCATCCCGACGCCGGCCTCGAGCGCGGCCTCGACATCGCCCTCGACGACCCGGGCCAGCCCGCAGGTCGTCGCGTCGGCGTGCTCGGCGACGTCGCTGACGGCCTTGAACTCGGCGTCGGAGTTGACCGGGAATCCGGCCTCGATGACGTGGGTGCCCATCCCGTCGAGGGCGGCGGCGATGGCCCGCTTGTCGTCGTAGGAAAACGAGACCCCGGGGGCTTGCTCGCCGTCGCGCAGCGTCGTGTCGAAGATCCGTGCGTCGGCTATCTCGTCAGTTGCTCGCAACGTGCCCTGGAAGAACTCGATCCCCCCGGCTGGTGCCGGAGGTCGAGTTCGCGTTCGTGTCGGACATGACGTCCCCACGGAGGGGAGGACCCCTACTTAAGGGTTCTCCCGTGACAGATCACCTGGCAGGTCCCGGCGGCCGGGATTTTCACCGGCGACCGTGGAATCGCCAGCCATCGTCGGGTCGAAGGTCTTTAAATTCCCTTCAAGCATCCGAACGCGGGAACGGACTGCGCGTCGCGGGTGCCCATCATCGGGCCGCTCGGACGGCAGTTGCAGCGTCGCTGGCGGCTCGCGCGCGCTGTCGGCGCCCGGACCCGGTCCGGCGGGACGGCCTGCAGTTCAGACGTGCTCGTCGAGGAACGCCGCGATGGCCTCGAACTCCTCGATCAGGTTCGCCCGGCTGGTGGTGTGGTGGCCCTCGTCGTCGAAGATCAGCGTCTCGACGGGCACGCCCTGCTGGCGGGCGGTCTCGGCGACCTGGCGGGCCTCCTCGACGGGGACCCGCGGATCGTTGGCGCCGTGCTGGACGAACAGCGGGCACTCGATCCGGTCGACGTCGTGGATGGGCGATATCTCCTCGAGGAGTTCCCGGTCGTCGTCGAGGCTGCCGTACTCGGCCTCCCGGTGGCTCCGGCGCCAGTCGCCGGTGTTCTCCAGGAACGTGACGAAGTTGGCGATGCCGACGAACTCGACGGCGGCGGCCCACAGGTCCGGGTACTCGGTGATCGCGGCGAGCACCATGAATCCGCCGTACGAGCGGCCGTAGGCGACGACGCGGTCGTCGTCGACCGCCGGTTGGTCGCCCAACCACTCGACGGCGTGTTTGACGTCCCGTACCGAGTCCAGGCGCCGTTTGACGTCGTCGAGATGGGTGTACGCCCGGCCGTACCCCGACGACCCGCGGACGTTCGGTTCGAGAACGGCGTACCCGCGGTTCAGGAAGAACTGCTTTGTCGGGTAGAACCAGGGCCGGCGCTGGTGTTCGGGCCCGCCGTGGATGTCGACGATGACGGGCACGCCGTGGGCGCTCTGGGCTCCGTCGGCGCTCGCACTCGCCGGGAGCGTCCAGTAGGCGGGGATCTCCCGGCCGTCGAAGGTCTCGTAGCGGATCGTCTCGGCGGCCCGGAACGACGACCGCGGGATGCCGTTGGTCCCGACGGGCGTCCAGCGCGCGTCGCCGACGGTCCCGAAGTCGGCGAGGTGGACCCCGTACGGGCGGGTGTTCTCGGTGAGCGTGTAGGCGTAGCGCTCGCCGCCGGGACCGAAGGTGAGGCCGGTGACGACGCCGTCGACGGTGGGGGCGGCGGTCTCGGCGACCGCCCGGCCGTCAGCGGAGAGCGTGCCGGCGTGCAGTTCCGAGTAGCCGTCGACGTTGCGCGTCCAGACGACCCGCCCCGAGTCGTGGACGGCGAGGCCGTCGACGTCCCAGTCTCCGTCGCCGGGCGCAGCCTGGCTGCCAGAGGAGCGTGGCTCCTCGCTGCCCTCGACGACCGTCTCGACGGCGCCGGGCGTCGGGTCGGTCACGTCGATCCGTCCGAGGTAGGCGGTGTCGCTGTCGTGGTTGGTGACCGCGTAGACGGCGTCGCCGTCCGGGCCGACGGCGACGTGGGCATAGCGCGCGGCGTCGTCGCCGCTCAGGCGGGTTCGCTCGCCCGACGCCGGATCGAGCAGGTAGAGGTCGACGTCCGCGCTGGAACGGGGTTTCGCCAGCACCAGGCGGTCGCCGGGCGTCCAGGCCTCGACGGTGAGCCACCCGCCCGCGCCCTCGAAGACCCGGTCGGCCGCCTCGTGGGTCTCGTCTCGCCCCTGGACGTACGCGTCGAACGCGCCGGCCTCGCGGCGGTTCGCGGTGTAGGCGACCCGCTCGCCGTCCGGCGCCCACGCGCCCCAGGCGTGTTTCGCCTCGGGGTCGTCGGTGAGCCTGGCTATCTCGCCCGTCGGCAGGTCATAGCGGAACAGCTGGTCGCGCTCGTTGCCGCCCGCGTCCATCCCGAAGACGAACGCCTCGTCCGTCGGCGACGCCGCGACCGTCGACACCCGCTCCTCGTAGGGGGTCAGGCGGGTCGGCCAGGTCCCGGGCCCGTCGACGGTCCAGACCTGGGCGGTGCCCGTGGTGTCGGCCAGAAAGAGCAGTCGACCGCCGGGCGTGACCGCCGGCGAGTCCACGGAGTCGATGCCGAGATAGCGTGCGACCTCGTAGCCCATGGACGAGGGGGACCGGCCACGGCGAAAAGCGTTCGGCTCCCGGCACGGCCTTCGTGTCCGGAGACCATGCGTTAAGCCACGGCCGACATCCCCGGCTTTAAGCCCCGGTCGGCGTACCAACCAGGGGAGAGCCGTGTCTCAGGAGAGCCGCGTCGACATGACGGAGGGGCCGATCCGGTGGCGACTGCTGCGCCTCTCGTGGCCGCTGGTCGCGGGCAACCTGCTGCAGACGGTCTACAACCTGGCGGACATGTTCTGGGTGGGGCGGGTGAACGCCGAGGCGGTCGCCGCGGTCTCGCTGATGTTCCCGACGGCGTACCTGTTCGTCTCGGTGGGGATGGGCGTCAACGCGGCGGCGGTGGCATTGATCTCCCAGCACGTCGGCGCGGGCGAGGAGCGGGCCGCCGAGAACGCCACCGCCCAGTCGGTGCTGCTGGCGCTGGCGGTCGCCGTCGTGCTCGCCGCCGTCGGGTTCGCCGGCCGGGAGCCGCTCGTGGCGGCCATCGGCGCCCGGGGCGCGGTGTACGGCTACGCGCTGGACTACATCGAGGTGATCCTGCTGACCATCCCGCTGACGTTCCTGTTTTTCGTGTTCCGGGCGTCGCTGCGGGCGGCGGGCGACACGAAGACGGCGATGTGGCTGGTCGTCATCTCCGCGGGACTGAACGTCGTCATCGACCCCATCTTCATCCTGGGGTGGGGACCGGTGCCGGCCCTGGAGACCCGGGGCGCCGGCATCGCGACGTTCATCTCGCGGGCGGTCGCGGCGGGCGCGGGACTGTACGTCCTGCTCGACGGCTCGTGGGGCATCCGGATGCGGATCGGGGACCTCCGGCCGGACCGGGCCGTGCTGTGGCGGCTGGTCGACGTGGGCTATCCCGCGACGCTGGACGGGTTGACCCGGAGCCTCGCCGCCGTCGCCGTCGCCGCACTGGTCGCGCGGTTCGGTGCCATCGCGACGGCGGCCTACGGCATCGTCCTCCGGCTGATGTCGGTGACCTGGACGATCTCCGGCGCGGTCGGCCAGGCGGCGGCGACCGGGGTCGGACAGAACCTCGGCGCGAGCCAGCAGGCCCGCGCCGCCCGCGTGACCTGGGTCGGGACCGCCGGGACGATGGTCGTACTCGGCGCGCTGGCGGCGGTCGTGCTGGCGGTGCCGGCGGGCGCCATGCGGGTGTTCACGCCCAACGCCGCGGTCATCGCGGAGGGTGTGGAGTTTCTGTGGATCGTCGCGCCGTTCTGGGCGTTTCTCGGCGGGCTGATGGTCGTCCAGGGCGCCTTCCGCGGGGCGGGGTCGACGCGAGCGGCGTTCGTGCTGTCGCTTCTGTCGCGGTGGGCGTTCCGGATTCCGGTCGCCTGGCTGCTGGAGTATCCGCTGGCGTGGGGCGAGAACGGGCTCTGGTGGTCGTTCAGCGTCTCGGGCGTGGCCACGTTCGTTGTCGGCGTCCTCTGGTTCCGCCGGGGGACGTGGCGCGAGGGCGTGCGCGAAGACGGCGAGTCGGCGGGGCAGTCCGTCGACCCGGACGCCGTCGACGACTGAGGGGGGCACTCGGACGCCGTCGACGACTGAGGGGGCACTCGGACGCCGTCGACGACTGAGGGGGGCACTCGGGGTCCGTCGACGACTGAGGGGGCCGGGAGCGGCTCGACCCCTACTCTTCGAGGCGCGCGCGCAGCAGTTCGTTGACCTCGCCGGGGTCGGCGCTGCCGCCGGTCGCTTGCATCACCTGGCCGACCAGGAAGTTGATTGCGCCGCCCTCCCCGTCGTGGTAGTCCTCGACGGCATCGGGGTTGTCCGCGATGGCGTCCTCGACGGCGGCCTCGATCTCGTCGCCGGTCGTCTTGCCCAGTCCTTCGGCGGCGACGACCTCGTCCGGGTCCGCGCCCTCGTCGAGCATCGCCCGGAGCACGACCTCGCGGGCGTTCTTCGCGGTGATCTCGCCGGTCGCGACCAGCTGGACCAGCCGGCGGAACTCGTCGAGGCGGTCGGCGACGTCGGTGATCGCCATGTCCCGGTAGTTGAGTTCGCCAAGCAGGTTGTCCGCGACCCAGGTCGCCGCCAGGTCGGGGTCGAACTCGGCGGCGACGTCCTCGAAGAAGTCCGCGATCTGCTTCGTGGTGGTGAGTTTGCTCGCGGCCTCCTCGCCCAGGCCGTACTCCTCCCGGAAGCGCTCCCGCCGGGCCTCGGGGAGTTCGGGAATGTCGAGTCGCTGCTTCCAGTCGGCGACCTGCAGCGGCGGCAGGTCGGCTTCGGGGAAGTACCGGTAGTCCTTCTCCGCTTCCTTCGACCGCATGGCGACGGTGTTGCCGTGGGTCTCGTTGAAGTGGCGGGTCTCCTGGGCGACCGCCCGACCGGCCTCGATGAGGTCGCGCTGGCGGCTGGCCTCGAACGCCAGCGCCTGCTCGGCGCCGCGGTGGCTGGAGATGTTCTTGACCTCGGTGCGGTTGGCCGCCTCCAGGACGGCCTCGTCGATGTGACCGTCCGGGCCGACCGCCGACTCGGAGATCATCGAGAGGTTGGCGTCGACCCGCAGCGAGCCGTCCCGGTCGGGGTCGTAGACGCCGAGATACGAGAGGACCTCCTCCAGTTTCTCCAGGAACGCCCGGACCTCGCCGGGGTCCCGGAAGTCCGGCCGGGTGACAATCTCCATCAGCGGCGTCCCGGCGCGGTTGTAGTCGATCAGCGTGTAGTCCGCCCGGTCGATGCTCGTCGTGCGGCTCTCCAGCGGCCCCGAGCCGTCCCGGACGTGGCGCAGACTGCCGGGGTCTTCCTCCAGGTGGGCCCGCCGGATGCCGACCGTGCGTCGCCGGTCGCCGACCGAGAAGGAGAGGTCCCCGTCCTGGCAGATTGGGGCGTCGTACTGGGTGATCTGAAAGCCCTTCGGGAGGTCGGGGTAGAAGTAGTTCTTCCGGTGGAACCGCGTCTCCTCGGGGATGTCGGCGTGCAGCGCCTTGCCGACCCGGACCGCCGCCTCGACGGCGGCCTCGTTGAGCACGGGCAGCGCGCCCGGGAGGCCGAGACAGACCGGGCAGGTGTGCTCGTTTGGCTCGTCGGCGGAGTCGGTCGAGCAGCCACAGAAGATCTTGGTGTCGGTCTCCAGCTGGACGTGGACCTCGAGCCCGATGACGGCGGTGAGTTGTTGCCCCTGGAGTTGCTGGCTCATTGGACTCGGGTTCGGGTCGCGCCGAGTAAAGGGTAACGGGACCGCCGCCACCCCGCGACGCCCGTCGCCGGGTCTGGGCGCAAAAATCACCTCCCTGATACGTCGGTGTGGTTCGACAGTGGCGGTTCGATCAGGGGCCGGAAACGAGGCGACAGATATCAGCCCCGGAACAGGTGTCTGACGCATGCTTAAGGGCCCGGCTCCCGGTATGCCAGGTATGTCCAGCGGAAACAGGGTGGAGCAACTCGAAAAGCGAGTGCGGGAACTGGAGGCCACCGTGCAGGGGCTGACCGAGGAACTGGTCGAGGCCAACGAGCGCATCCGCCAGCTCGAACAGTCGCCGGTCCGGCGCGATGACAGCGCCGGGGCGACCGACACGGATCTCTCGTTCGACGACGCGGAGCCGGTCGAGTCCGAGGCCGGGGGCGACAGCGACGACGAGGCGGCGGACGGTCCGGACGACGACCTGGACCTGCAGTTCGAGATCGACCCCGGCGCCGATCCGGAGGAGGTCGAGCGGGCGGCAAACCAGATCGCACCCGAAGACGCAGACGAGCGGCGGGCCGACACCACTAACAGCACGGACGACGACGGCGGTGACGAAGGGGATATGGACGACATCATCGTCGCCTGACGCCGCCACCATGCACATCACGGAACTGGTCCTGGACGACTTCAAGAGCTTCGGTCGCAAGACCCACATCCCGCTGTACGAGGACTTCACGACCATCAGCGGGCCGAACGGCAGCGGCAAGTCCAACATCATCGACGCCGTGCTGTTCGCGCTCGGACTCGCCCGGACCCGGGGCATCCGCGCGGAGAAGCTCACCGACCTCATCTACAACCCGGGCCAAGAGGGCGAATCCGGCGGCCCCGGACCGAAGGAGGCCTCCGTCGAGGTCGTCCTCGACAACGGCGACCGGTCGCTGTCCCGCGAGCAGGTCGTCTCGGCGGCGGGCACCGAGAAGGTCGGGGACGTCGACGAGATACGGATCAAGCGCCGGGTCAAGGAGACCGAGGACAACTACTACTCCTACTACTATCTCAACGGCCGGGCGGTCAACCTCTCGGACATCCAGGACCTGCTGGCCCAGGCGGGGGTCACGCCGGAGGGATACAACGTCGTGATGCAGGGCGACGTCACCGAGATCATCAACATGACCCCCCACCAGCGCCGGGAGATCATCGACGAGATAGCCGGCGTCGCCCAGTTCGACCGCAAGAAGGACGACGCCCTCGAGGAACTGGAGACCGTCGAAGAGCAGATCCACGACGTGGAACTCCGGATCGAGGAGAAGCAACACCGCCTCGAACAACTTGCGGACGAGCGCGAGACCGCCCTGGAGTACCAGGGGCTGCGCGAGGAGAAAGCGGAGTACGAGGGCTTCCTGAAGGCCGCCGAACTGGAGGAGAAACGCGAGGACCTCCGGGAGACGGAAGCCGACGTCGAGGACCGGCGCAAGGAACTGCGGAAGGAGCAGTCAGATCTCGACGAGCGCCAGGGGAAGGTCACCCGCCTGAAGGAGGACCTCGACGACCTGAACGCCGAGATCGAGCGGAAGGGCGAAGACGAACAGATCGCGCTGAAGTCCGAGATCGAGGGGATCAAAGGCGAGGTGGACCGGCTCGAAACCGAGATCGACGCCGCCGAGGAGCAGATCGAGGACGCCGAGGCCACCCGCCGTGACGCCTTCGTCAAGATAGACCGCAAGCAGGAGACCGTCGAGGAGCTGGAGGGCGAAATCAAGGACGTCAAACTGGAGACGGCCAACGTCAAAGCCGAGATACAGGAGCTAGAAAGCGACGTCGAGGCCGTCGAGGCCGAGATCGAGGCCGTCGACACCGAGTACGACGAACTGAAAGCAACCCTCCAGGAGCGCAAGGCCGACCTGGAGGAACGCAAAGACGAGAAAAACGACCTCCAGCGCGAGCAGGACCGCCTGCTCGACGAGGCCCGGCGCCGTTCGAACGAGGAAAGCGAGGCGGAGGCCGAACTCGACGAGGCCCGCGAGCGAATTCCCGAACTCGAGTCCCGACTGGAGGACCTGCAGGACGAACTCGACAAGGCCCACAAGAACCGCGAGAACATCGACGAGGTCGTCGAGAACCTCAAGCGCGAGCGCCGCGAGCGCCAGGACGACCTCGACGCCGCCGAGGACGACCTTCAGGCGGCCCGTCAGGAGTACGCTGAACTGGAGGCCAAAGCCGAACAGAACGGCGACTCGTCGTTCCCCCGGTCGGTGACGACCGTCCTCGAGAGCGACCTCGAGGGCATCCACGGCACCGTCGCCCAGCTGGGGGCCGTCGAGGACCGCTACGCGACGGCCTGCGAGACTGCCGCCGGCGGCCGGATGGCCAACGTCGTGGTCGACGACGACGGCGTCGGCCAGCGGTGCATCGAACTCCTCAAGTCCCGCAACGCCGGCCGCGGGACCTTCCTTCCGCTGACGGAGATGTACGAGAAGTCGCTGCCGTCGCCGCCGGACCATGCCGGCGTCGTCGACTTCGCGTCCAACCTCCTCGAGTTCGAGGACGACTACGCCGGCGTGTTCTCCTACGTGCTGGGCGACACCCTGGTCGTCGAGGACCTGGAGACCGCCCGCGAACTGATGGGCGACTACCGGCTGGTCACCCTCGACGGCGACCTCGTCGAGAAGAGCGGCGCGATGACCGGCGGGAGCAAGCGCGGCTCGCGGTACTCCTTCTCGAAGACCGGCAAGGGCCAGCTGGAGCGGGTCGCCGAGCGCATCCGGGACCTGCAGGACGAGCGCGACGACATCAAGGCGGACATCCGGGACATCGAGGACCGTCTGGAGGGCGCCCGCGAGAAGCAGACCGACGCCGCCGACCAGGTGCGGGCCATCGAGAGCGACATCAAGGACGTCAAGGACGAACTGTCGGCCGCCGAGGACCGGATCGACGACCTGGAGGACGAACTGGAGCGGCTGGGGGCCCGGCGAGCCGAGGTCGACGAGGAGATGCAGGAGGTCGAGGCGTCGATCGCCGAGGTCGACGACGAGATCGCCGAGACCGAGGCCGAGATCGACGAGTTGCAGGCGGAACTCGCGGACTCGAAGATCCCGGAACTGACCGACGAGAAGGAGCGCCTCCAGGACGAGATCGGCGACCTGGAGGGCCAGCTGGACGATCTGGACGGTCGGCTGAACGAACTGCAACTCCAGAAGCAGTACGCCGAGGAGTCGATCGAGGAGTTGCACCAGGAGATCGAGGCTGCCCAGAACAACAAGGCCGAACAGCAGGAGCGCATCGAGGACCTGGAGGCGGAGATCGACGACAGGGAGGAGACCCTCTCGGAGAAGCAGGCCCAGGTCGAGGAACTGGAGGCCGAACTGGCCGACCTCAAAGGCGAGCGCGAGGACCTCCGCGAGGAGGTCCGGGAGGCCGAGCGGGCCCGCGACGAGCAGCGCGAGACCGTCCGGGAGATGGAAAACCGCCTGGAAAGCCTGGAGAAAAGCGCCGAGCGGCTCCGCCAGGACGTCGCCGACCTGGAGGAGGTCGTCGGCGACTACGACCCCGAGGAGATCCCGCCCCACGCCGAGGTCAAGCGCAACATCGGCCGGCTGGAGCGCCAGATGGAGGAACTGGAGCCGGTCAACATGCTCGCCATCGAGGAGTACGACGACGTCCAGGCAGACCTCGAGGAACTCGAAACCGGGCGGGACACCCTTGTCGAGGAGGCCGACGGCATCCGCGAGCGCATCGACCGCTACGAGACCAGGAAGCGGAAGACGTTCATGGACGCCTTCGAGTCGATCGACCAGCAGTTCCGGGACATCTTCTCGCGGCTCTCGAACGGCACCGGCCGGCTCCACCTCGAAGACGAGGACGACCCCTTCGACGGCGGGCTGACGATGAAGGCCCGTCCCGCGGACAAGCCGATCCAACGGCTGGACGCGATGAGCGGCGGCGAGAAGTCCCTGACTGCGCTGGCGTTCATCTTCGCCATCCAGCGGCACAACCCGGCGCCGTTCTACGCGCTGGACGAGATCGACGCGTTCCTGGATGCGGCCAACGCCGAGCGGGTCGGCGAGTTGGTCGACGAACTCTCCGCCAACGCCCAGTTCGTCGTCGTCTCCCACCGGACGGCGATGCTCGACCGCTCCGAGCGCGCCATCGGCGTGACGATGCAGGACGACAACGTCTCGGCGGTGACCGGCATCGACCTGGGCAGCATGGAGGTGCCCGCCGATGACTGACCGGGAGGTGCCCGCCGATGACTGACCGGGAGGTGCCCGCCGATGACTGACCGGGAGG
>JAZKSB010000050.1:0-12503 GCA_036626315.1 Halobacteriales archaeon | reverse complement strand
CTTCCGGTTCAACAACACCATCGCCAAGGAGGTGATGACGCCGCGGCTGGACATGACCGCGGTGTCGAAAGACGCCGACGTCGAGGACGCCATCGCCAAAAGCGTCCGGTCGGGCCACGCCCGATTGCCGGTCTACGACGACGACCTGGACAACGTGGTGGGGGTCGTCCACATTCGGGATCTGGTCCGGGACATAAACTACGGCGAGGCCGGCAGCGACGACCTGAACCTTGCCGATCTCACGGAGCCGACCCTCCACGTTCCCGAATCGAAGAACGTCGACGAACTGCTGACGGAGATGCGCGAAAACCGGATGCGGATGGCGATCGTCATCGACGAGTTCGGCACCACCGAGGGGCTGGTCACCATCGAGGACATCATCGAGGAGATCGTCGGGGAGATCCTCGAGGGCGAGGAAGAACAGCCCCTCGAACGGGTCGACGACGAGACGGTGCTGGTCCGGGGCGAGGTCAACATCGAGGAGGTCAACGAGGCCCTGGAGATCGACCTGCCGGAGGGCGAAGAGTTCGAGACCATCGCCGGGTTCATCTTCAACCGCGCCGGCCGCCTGGTCGAGGAGGGCGAGGCCATCGAGTACGACGGCGTCGAGATCCTCGTCGAGGAGGTCGAAAACACCCGCATCATCGAGGCCCGCGTGACCCGAACGGCGGACGACGAGGAGGCGGCTGCCGCGGACGACGCCGCCGTGGAAGACGACGCCAGGGCCCCGCCGGAGGAGCCGTAGGACTGCGGTCCGGCGGCCGGACGGGCTCGCGGCGGTCGCTCTTGCGGCGGTCGCTCTTGTGGGTCGTACGTTGCCGGAGGGCACCAGACGGTCAGACGAGCCCCGACAGCACCGCCATCGCGGCGTACGCGACGACCCCGGCACCGAACAGTGACCCGATCCAGGCCAGCACCGTGTTGACCATCTTTTCGCGACTCACCCCGCCCCCGTCACCGCCGGCGCCCGCATAGCCCGCCCCGACGATGGTCGAGACGATGATCTCGTTGAACGAGACTGGCACTCCCAGCAACACGGCGGTCTGTGCGATGCCGAACGCGGGGATCAGCGCAGCGATCGACCGCCGTGGCCCCAGCGAGGAGTAGTCCTGGCTCAGGGCCTTGATCATCCGCGGCGCGCCCGTCCAGGAGCCGACCAGCAGGCCGACGCCCCCGAACACGAGCACCGCCATGAGCGGCACCTGCCAGGGCAGCGACGTCGCGCCCAGCACCGGCAACAGCGGGCCGACCGCCAGTCCGACCTGGGTGCCGCCCGCGGAGAACGCCACCAGCCCGCCCAGTGCAAGCAGGAACCAGCGCTGGCCGCGCTCGGGATCCCGCATCGCGACCGCCAGCGCGCCCGCCGTCGCCGCCGCCGCCAGAAGCGTCGTCCCCGCGACGGCGACTGCCGGCGTCGTCGGGAGTTCCCCAACCGCGGTCGCCGTCAGCGCGGCGCTCTCGCCGGGCGGGTCGAGGAAGACGAACTCCACGTTGGCCAGGATCGCTCCGACGCCGCCGCCCAGCGCCGGTACGGCGACGGACTCGGGCACGGCCTCGGTCCGCAGCGTCCGGGCGGTGGCGTAGGCGACGCCGCCGCCGACCAGCGGCGTGGCGACCCACAGCGACACGATCTCGAGGTACTTCGGCCAGTTCGGCGCGCGACCGATGGCCAGCCCCGCGCCGACGACGGCGCCCGTGACGGTGAACGCCGTCGCGATGGGATACCCCGAGAAGACGCCGACCGCGACCAGCGTGGCCGCGATCAGCAGCGCCGTCACCGCCGCTGCCGGCGACAGCGGGGCCCCGCGGACGAGCTGTTCGCCGACCGCCTCCGAGACGTTCGCACCCTGGGTGACCGCGCCGAGCAGGCCGAGGATGCCGACGACGAACCCGGCCCGCAGGATGGAAATCGCGTTGGCCCCGACCGCGGGCGCAAACGGCGTCGACCCCGAGGAGCCGGCGCCGATGGTCCAAGCCATGAAGAAGCTCGCGACTCCGGCGACGATCAGCGTGACGATTGCCGACGTAGCGACCATTCGGCCCGGAGTTCGCCTGCCTGGCACTAACGTTTACCGTCACGGCAGGGAGTGGGCCGGTTCGCCGTCGCCGCGATTCGCCACCCGGGCTCCCGTCGGCGACCGGACCGGTCGTGCGAGGGTCAGTTCGTCGTCGACGTCGACTCGCCGTCCACCTCCGGGGGCTCGACGCCCTCGACGGCCTCCGCGACCTCGGTCTCCTTCTCGGTGGTGACGTGCCAGCGGTCGACGACGTCCTCGTAGCCGTGGAGCCGGTCTGTGACGAACTCCCGCAGGTCGTCGTCGTTGACGTTGACCTCGAAGATGAACCGCTCGCCGGCGTCGCCACGGGTCGTGCGCTGGAGGTTCGCGGAGACCAGTTCGTTGTCGAAGTAGTACGGCGCGAGCTGGGTCATCACTCGCTTGTAGACGGTGTCCTCGACCTTGCGGACGGCTTTCCGGCCGGCGGAGTCGGCGGCGCGGGCGGCGTGTTTCACCGAGTCCTGCCAGCGGTCGAGGGCGTCGTCCTCGCCCTCCTCCAACTTCTCATAGGACTCGGCGAGTTTCTCGCCGGCCTTCTGCATGTCCTCGCCCGGTTCGACGCCGGCGGCTTCGCCCTCGCCCTCCTCGACGCTTGCCTGTTCGGCGGTCTTCTCGCTGACCTCGCCGATGTCTTCGTGGGTTTTCGGCCGCCACTCGTCCCATTCGTCGAACGCCACCTTATACTGGTCGGGGTCAACCGGCGGCTCCGGCGGCGTCTCGCGGGCGGTGATCTCGTCCTCCTCGGCCTCGCCGCCGCCGACCCCGGCGTCCCGGAGCGCCCGCGTGATGCGTTCGCCGTGCTCGACGACGTCTCCCCAGTCGCCACGAATCTTGAATCCGGCGACGCTCTCCTCCATGTCGGGGGCCATCTCGTTGGTCCGGATACCGGGTGCGCGAATATATCCCTTGTCCCCGAAAACCGTCGGCTGACGGGGTTCGGCAGTTGCTGGCCAGTCTTCGCCCCGTCGCCGACGGCGTACCGGGTGGCGTCTATCGACCGTAGGTGATCCGGGTGGCGAACTCGTCGAGACGCTGCTTGACCCGGCCGGCCCACACCTGGAACGTGACGGCCGTTCGAATCTCCGCCTCCTGAACCTCGATCCGGTCGCCGTCGAAGGGGTCGTAGCCCTCGTCCTCCCCGTCGTCAACCGCGTCGACGACCGATGACATGCCACATCGTCCACACGCTTCGCGATCCTTGGTCATGCTGTTGTGGGAAGAACTGCGACGAATTAACCCTTTGGGCGGCCGTGTGCACTCGACGTACGGGCGTTCGGACGGGGCGACGGCGGGGCCATCACTCGTCCGCGTTCGCCGGAACGACGGCGGAGTTGGTTCCTCTGACCGTCCCGCCGGAACGATGGCGTGGTTGTATTCCACCGGCCGTCCCGCCGAAACGACGGTGGAATCGCCGCGGGGGACCGGGTCGGGCCGCCGAGTCCCCGCTCGAAGATGGTCGTTCCGGCCGGCGGGCGACTGTCGGGACGGCGCGGGCACAGGGTATAAAGCCGACAGCGACGTTGGGCCACCCATGGGCGAACGAGCGGGCATCGGCGCAACACCGACTCCAGCGGACGGACGGCTCGGCCAACCATGAGCGACGCCGACGGCGGTAGGGCGAGCGAGGCACCCGGCCCGGACGACACCGGCGACGACCGCCATTCCGGGGACGGCGAGCGACCCCCTGACGGCATCGTCGTCCCGGACGACGCCGACGTCCCCGAGTGGGAAGACCAGTACCTCGACCGGGTCGCCAGGCGACTCGTGTTCAACTACGACCTGGAGCGCGACGTCGCGGCAGGCGGGGAGGACTTCGACCTCTACGGGCAGCTGAAGATCGAGAGCGAGCGCCAGTTTCTGCATCCGGCCATCAACTTCGCGAACCACCAGGCCCACGAGCACCTGCTCGCCCGGCGGGCCGACGGCGTCACCGTCGCGGATCTGGAGGCGCTGATCGAGCTGGGCCACGACCTGGCCGACGACTGGATCGACGCCGACGAGGAACACTACGGCACCGACTTCACGTTCGTGCTCGTCGTCCCCCACATCTCCGAGGAGGTCCGGTCGTTCGTCGACGGGTTCCGCGACCGGACGCTTCTGAGGTATGGCTACTACGGCCACTACGAGGTGAACCTGGTCGTCGTCGCCCCGCAGCGGGAAGACAGCGTCGACAGCCAGGAGGCCGACGTCGTGCAGGCGTTCCAGACCTGGGAGGATCTGGATCAGGAGCCGACGGGCCTGCTGGAGCGCCTGGGCGAGTTCCTGGGGATCTGAACGTCGGGGCCGCTGCAGCCGCGTCCGTCGTGACGGCGGTCGCTCGTCGGGCGGCGCGTCAAAAAAGGAAACCGTAGTCGGTCGTGGATCAGTCGTCCTGGGGCGGCCCGGAGGCCTCGCCCATCAGGCTGTCACGATCGAGCCCGCGTGCGTCCTTGATGCTGTCGTAGGCCTTCTTGAACAGCGACAGCGCCAGTCCGATGAGCACGAACGCCAGCATGATCTGGACGACCGCCGACACTATCTCGACGGGGGTACCCGTCTGGAGCATGTCGCCGGCGATGAACTTGCTGTAGAGGTTCGCGTACAGCGCGAGCCAGAGCAGCGCAAGCACCGTGATCGACACCATGATCAGCATCGGGAGCCCGGTCGACAGCAGCTGCTTGGTGTCGTCCCAGTTGGCCAGCCAGACGGTGGCGGTCAGAAGCGCCAGCCCGGCCAGCAGCTGGTTGGCGCCGCCGAACAGCTGCCACAGGGTCAGCCACGAGCCGCTGATGACCAGCATGTACGCAAGGATGCTCTGGAGCCCGGCGTTGGCGTACCGGTTGCTCATGCCCTCCTGCCAGGTGGACTCGGGGGTGCCGACGATCTCCTCGCCCATGTACCGACCCAGCCGGACGGCGGTGTCGGTGCTGGTCAGCAGGAAGCTCACGAGCACCAGTCCCATGAACGGGCCGCCGAACTCGGTCGGGATGCCGAAGGCGGTGAGGATGATGCCGCCGCCGGCCGCGAAGTTCGGCAGGGCGACGCCGATGCCGCCCGCCGGGTCGATGCTCGCGGCCGACACCGCAAGCGTCGACAGCGCGACCGTCGCCAGCAGCCCTTCGCCGAGCATGCCGCCGTAGCCGATCAGCCGCGCGTCGCTCTCCTTGTCGAGCTGTTTGGCGGTCGTCCCCGAGGACACCAGCGAGTGGAACCCTGAGATAGTCCCACACGCGATGGTGACGAACAGCATCGGGAACAGCGGCGAGAACGCGCCCTCGACGCCGAAGAAGCCCTCGTAGGTGCTGAGCTGTGCGTCTATCGTCAGCGGCTGGCTCGCCGACAGCGCGTCGATGCCGAGCCAGCTGCCGAACACCGTCCCGAGGATGATCGCCAGCAGGACCCCGCCGACGCCCGTGTACAGCAGGAACGACGACAGGTAGTCGCGGGGCTGCAGCAGCATCCACACCGGGAGGACGCTGGCGATGAACGCGTACACGATGATAACCGGGATCCACAGCGAGACGTTCGCGTTTATCACCGTGGGCAGTCCCGGATTGCCGTTCAGCAGGACGATGGTGCCTGCGGGGTAGGAGGCGCCCTCCGCGGCCGGCGCCAGCGCGAGCGGATACTGGACGCCGAGGAACACGCCCGCGAACACGCCCGCGACGAACACCACCGTCCCCGGCAGGAACGGCAGATCGAGCTGGTAGAGGTACACGCCGAACACCAGCGCCAGCAGGATGTAGACGATGCTCGCGGTCGCGGCCTGCGGGTAGGCGTCGAACACGATGCCCACCACGAGCGCGAACACAGCCACGACCAGGATGATCGTCAGGAACGCGAACCACAGCAGCATGTCTTTGCCCTGGTCCCCGACGTACTGGCCGATGACGTACCCGATGGACTTGCCCTCGTGTCGCAGGCTTGTCGACAGCGACACGAAGTCGTGGACGCTACCCATCAGGGGATTGCCGATCGCTATCCACAGAAGCGCCGGCACCCAGCCCCAGACGACACCCGCCGTGATGGGGCCGACCACCGGCGCACCGCCGGCGATGCTGGAGAAGTGGTGTCCCAGCAACACTGGTTTCTTCGCCGGTACGTACTCCTGTCCGTCCTCGTACTTGTGTGCTGGCGTCTCGCTATCCTCGTCCAGTTCGACGAACTGTGCGAGGTACTTCGAGTACCCGAGGTACCCGAGGCTGAACATCGCCAGAATCACGAGCACCAGCCATATTATCTGAACCATGCAAACCCGCCTCAACCCGGACAATGTTTGATGAACCCCATAAAGGTTAGTGCTATCCATCTAACCGGTGATACCTGCGCGGCGGCAGGAGACGGGGATATGAGGGTATTGCAACCAATTGACGGCCGGATTTAACCGATTTCATGATAAAAGATCGTGTTTGAATACTTTGTGGTGGGCACGAGGCTAAATCGGACGGACAGAATTGCAGCGTTGTGCGAAACCGCTGGACGTCAGTCCGCGACTGCCTCGGCTCCGACCTCGATCGCCAGGTTCTCGGCGACCTCCTCGAGCAGGTCGCCTTTGACCTCCTCGACGCGGGACTCGATGGTCGCGACGACCGGCGGGTCGAACGACGACTCGATCTCCTCGAGGCGCTCGCGCTCGGTGGCGACCCGGTCCCGGAGATAGCGGGCGCCCCGGCCGTCCTCGTCGTCGCTCGGCTCGGGGGTCACCTTGTTGACGACCAGGCCGTCGACCGAGAGGTCGTAGCCGCTCATGCTCTCGATGGCCCGACCAGTCTCCCGGATAGAGAGTTCGTCGGGGTTCAACACGAGGTAGAACGCCGCCTTCTCGCGCAGCGTCTCGCCCGCGAACTCGAACTTCTCCTTGCGCCGTCGGAGGTGCTCGATGATCGGGTCGGTCTCGGCCTTCCGGCGGGCCTCCTGGTCTCCGATGGCGGCCTTCTCGTAGAGGTCGAGACTCTTCGCGCGCTTGTCGATGAGCCGGTCGAGCCACTCGCCCAGGAACTCAGGCAGCGCCAGCAGTCGCAGCGTCCCGCCAGTGGGGGAGGTGTCGAACACGACCCGGTCGAACTCGTCGCTGTCGCGCATCACCTCGATGAACCGGTCGAACAGCGCCGACTCGTAGGCCCCCGGCGTCTGGTGGGCCAGTTCGACCTGGCGGTCGATCTGGTTGACGATCGACGCGCTGACCTGGTCGCTCATCCGCCGTTTGATCTCCTGGAGGTGGCGGTCGACCTCCTCGTCCGGGTCGATCTCCATCGCCCAGAGGTTCTCGACTGCCCCGACAGATCTCGGTTCGTCGCCGAACTCCTGGTCGAACACGTCGGCGGTGCTGTGGGCCGGGTCCGTCGAGACGACCAGCGTTTTGTATTCCGCGCGGGCGTTCTTGAGCCCGAACGCGCTGGAGACAGTCGTCTTGCCGACGCCGCCCTTGCCGCCGAAGAACGTGAACTTGTTCATCAGAAGTGGAATTGCTGGCCCTTGCGTTCGATTAGCGAGTCACGGTCCCACATCCGGCGCTCGAACTGCTCGAACTCGTCGGCCAGGTACGGGAGCAGTTCGACCGTGTAGTACGAGACGGGGCTGGGAATGCCGAACGCGTCGGCGAACGATGCGAACAGGAACTCGTCCTCGATGTCCTCGGCCTCCTTCTCGATGTTCTCGGTGGCCGGATGCTCCACCATGCCGTGCCACAATCCGTGGAGCCACTCTTCAAGCGCGTCCAGGTATATCTCTATTCGCTTTGCCAGCCGCATACTCGAATAGAGTCGTCGAACTGCCAAAAACGTAGCGTCCGATTATTCGAGTTCTTAAAACGGGCCACATAGCCCCCGGCGATAGCGCTGCTCTATCCGGCGTCGACGAGGCCCCCTAGCAGGCACACCCGGTCGTCCCGGACGACCGCTCGAAGGTCATCTCCTCGCCGCAGGTCGGACATGACGGCGGGGTTTCGCCCTCGACGTCCAGATCGAGGATCCGCTCCTGGCAGTCGTGACACCAGTAGGCGCCGTCGGATGACTGCGTCGGGTCCCCGCGGTTCGCCGTCTCGGTCGAGGCCGCCAGGATCTCCTCCACTGTGCCAAGAAATCCCATGGATGTGGGCCGATAGCCGGGCCGGGCTCAAAAGGCCGCGCTGGTCTTGCGCAACCGATGCACAGCGTATCCCTCGTGGCTCCGGGCGGGTCGGCCGGCGAACGCCTCGCGTGCCCGGTCACTCGACGGCCACTGCGAGGTTCGACAGCGCGCGCCGAAGTTCGCCGCGGCGCTTCCAGGCCGCGATCCGGTCGGTGATCCCCGCGACGGGAAGTCCGAGACTGACCCCCGACTCGAAGCGGACGCGGGTGCCTTCGTTTTCCGCCGCCGTCGACACCTCCGTCCACATGTCGTCGAACGGTCCCGCCTTGCCGCGTTGCTCGTAGCGCCAGCCGTCCTCCTGCCGGTCGAACCGCAGCGTCATCGCCATCCCGCCGCCGCCCGCGGTGACGTAGACCCCGTCGTCGCGCTCCTCGCGGTCGAGCACGTGAAAACTGCCCTCCAGTTCGACGATGCCTGCCGGTTCGAGTTCGCGGTCGACGACGGCCCGCGGCGCGGAGACGAACCGTGTGACTTCGACCGTGCGCATCGACCGGGACTGCGCCCCCGGGGACAAAGAGCCTACCGGCGTGCGGTCGGTGGGGGCGCGTGCCGGCGTGCGGTCGGTGGGGGCGCGTGCCGGCGTGCGGTCGGTGGGGGCGGGACGACGGTCGTTGCCGCCGGTCCGGCCGTCCGTCACCGCACGACAAGCGGCAGCGCGAGCAGGACGACGACTGCCACCGCGACGAGCGCCGCGTAGATCAGCCGGCGGAACCGCGCGCCAGCGGGGACGTGCTCGCGGTACTCCGGCCGGAAGGTCCAGACGAGGCGGTGGTACGCCCCAAGAGCGATCCACACCCAGACCGCCGTCGCGGCCAGCACCGCGCCGGTCACCGACACGTCGAAGGCCATCAGATACAGCGGGAGATACGAGTAGACGAGCATGAACGCGGTCCCGGCGACCACGACGAACGGGACCGGGTCGACGCCGGTGCCGTGCCGGTTGGGGAGCTTCATCGTCGCCTCCGGGAATCCCCCGCCACGCATCCGCCGAGTCGCGTTCCGTCCCCGCCGGAGTCACAGGCGCTAAGTCCCTTCGACCGGTCGGTCGAACCATGGCCGAGACGGGACCGCGCTCGCAGGGCGACCCGCGGGTACTGTTCGTTATGAACCTCGTGCTGTCGCTCGTGTTCAGTTACGTCATCGTCTGGGGACTGGACTTCATCGGCACGTTGACGTTTAGCTGGCAGACGGTCGGCTTCGCGACGGTCGCGCTGATGCTGGTGACACACGTGATGATCATGCAGTGATCGGCTGGCCCGAAGCAGGACCGGTGGTCCCGGACCCCGAATGGTTCGCACCATCTCCTCCCCCGGTTGCGGTCAGACGGTGAACACCGGTACGTCGAGCCGTGCAGTGACCCTGCGGGTGGTGCTCCCGAGCAGCGGCTTGTCCGGGTCCGAGCGCCCCCGCTTGCCCACGACGACGAGGTCGACGTCGTGCTCGTCGACGTACGCCACGATCTCCTCGATCGGCGTGCCCGAGCGCACCTCCCTGACACAGAGCACGCCGGCCTCGTCGGCCAGTTTCTCGACCGCGGCGGTGTACTCCTCGCCTTTCCCTTCGAGGCGGTCGCGGGTCTCGGCGATGTCGGAGGGCGTGGCGACGAACGCGGCGTCGCCCATGTCCATGACGTACAGCGCATGCAAGGTCGCGTCGTTTCGGGCGGCGAACCGGACGGCCTGCTCGGCGGCGGCCATCGCCGCGTTGCTGCCGTCGGTCGGGACGAGCACGTCGTCGTAGTCGGCCGGCGGATCCATGCCCGGTGGTACGTCCCCACGGGCCGAAAATCATGTTGATCATTCCCAAACAGTTCCTGGCGGGCCGGCCGCTCCCCTCAGCGGCCCGTCCCCGCCCCGCCGACGACCAGCGTCGGGACGGTCGTGAGCCGCACCACGCGTTCGGTCGTGCTGCCGGCGCTGGCGACCCGGTCGAGGCCGCGAAGTCCCTGGGTGCCCATCACGATCAGGTCCGCACCGTAGTCGCGAGCCGCGTGAACGATCTCCTCCGACGGCGATCCTCGCCGGAGATGGCGCTCGACGGCCACGCCGTGTTCGTCGCCGCGGGCCGCGACCGCGTCGAGTGCGCGCTCGCCGTCGGACTCCTGTCGCTCGACGACGACGTCCCAGTGGCCGGCGGGCCCGGCCTCGTCGACGACGTACAGCGCGTCGACGGTGGCGCCGTGGCGTCCAGCCAGTCGCATAGCGTGTTCTGCGGCTTCGCTGCTGGGTTCGCTGCCGTCGGTCGGGACGAGGATCCGGTCGTACATGGTCGACGCTCGGAAACCGAACGGGCATAAACCGTCGGGACCGTTCGGCGGCTCCGACGGCGACGCCCGCACGAGCAGGAGGCGGCGCCCTCGGCGCCGGCACCGACGTTCGCCCGCGTTGGCACCGCATCGACGCCCCCGACCGGAACCTTTAGTCCGTGTCCGGTCCCGCCTCCGGACATGACCATCGAGGACCGCGGCGAGGCCAGTGTCATCACCCACGCGCTCGCAAAGCACACCCTCTCGGACCTGCGGTCCGTCGAGACCGAGCAAGTCGCGTTCAGGAAGGGGCTGGTGAAACTCGGCCGGATCTGCGGCTACGAGATCATCGACGGCCACATGGAGACCGAGTACGTCGCCGTCGAGACGCCGCTGGCGGAGACGATGGGCGAGCGGGTCACGGGGCTGGACGACGTCGTCATAATCAACGTGCTCCGGGCGGCGACGCCGTTCGTCGAGGGGCTGCTGAAGGCGTTCCCCCGCGCCCGTCAGGGCGTCATCTCGGCGTCCCGCGACGAGGCGGCCGGCCGGGACGAAGACGGCACGTTCCCCATCGGCGTCGACTACGTGAAACTCCCCGAAATTCGCGAGGACGACACCGTCATCGTCGCCGACCCCATGCTCGCGACCGGGTCGACGATGATCGCGGTCCTGGAGGCGGTGCTCGCCGACCAGCCGGACCCGGCGAACCTGCTCGTCCTCTCGGCGGTGAGCGCCCCGGAGGGCCTGGTCCGGGTCGAACAGGCGTTCCCGCAGGCGGATCTCCTCACGGTGGCCATCGACGACCACCTCGACGACGACGGGTTCATCGTTCCCGGCCTGGGCGACGCGGGGGATCGGGCGTTCCGGACGACGTGACCGGCCTGGGCGACGCTGGAGGAAACCTCCCTGCTGCCCGGCAGTCCCGCGCATACAAAAACCTAAGTTTCCCCCCGGCGACACCCCGTGTGATGACCGAGCCCTGCGACGCCTGCGGCGAACCGGTCTCGGACGCGCTGGCCCGCACCGTCCGTCTGACCGTCGACCGCTCGCAGATCGACGTCCAGCGGCTCTGCCCGGACTGCTTTGCGGAGTGGATCGACCGCTACCAGCGGGAGATGCAGAACACGCCCGACGCCATCGCCGACGACGGGGATTCGGAGATCATCGTCGACTGAGTTCGACGCCGGTCGAACCCCCTTGTTTCGAGTGGAGATGGGCGTTCATACCCAAATATTCGGGAATTTGGAGGGCTCAATAAGTGAGGTGTCTTTCCGGTGACCCGTCGCGAGACGGGGCAGTTCGTCAGCCGTCGTGACCAGGCCCGGGCGGGCGTTGCGGGCTGGCGGTTCCTGTGCCGGCTACCTGCCGTTTCCGCCGGATTCGTCGCCGTCGTCGTCCTCGGCGGCGGTCAGTCCGGCGTCGTCGTCACGCTGGAGCGCCGGCGGGACGTCGCTGTAGACGGAGTAGCCGTCGAACCACCGGACGATGCGCTCGATGCGGTCGACGACGTGGCCCGGCTGGCCCGACCGGGAGAGTTCGTGCCCCTCGTCGGGGTATCGGACCATCCGGGTGTCGACGCCGTGCTTGCGGAGCAGCCGGTAGAACAGTTCCGCGGTGTTTGCGGGCGTGCGGTAGTCGTCGTCGCTGTGGATCACCAGCGTCGGCGTCTCCACCTCGCCGGCGTGGGCCGTCGGGGACTGCTCCCAGAGGAACGCCGGCTCCTCATTGGGGGTGGCGTCGTAGTCGCCCTCGACTAGCTTGTACGCGCCGTCGGTCGAACCGTAGAAGCCGACGAGGTCGTGAACCCCGCGCTGGGTGACCGCGCCGGAGAAGTAGTCGGTGTGGCCGACCATCCAGGAGGTCATGTAGCCGCCGAAGCTCCCGCCGGTGAGGAAGGCGCTCGTCTCGTCGACGTAGTCGCGCTCGGCGACGGCTTCGACGCCGGCCATCACGTCGGTCATCGTCACGCCGCCCCAGTCGCGCTCGATGGCGCTCATGAACTGTTCGCCGTAGCCCGCCGACCCGCGGGGATTCGACCAGAAGACGACGTAGCCACGCGCCGCCAGCGTCTGGAACTCGTGCCACATCGT
>JAZKSB010000049.1:0-12558 GCA_036626315.1 Halobacteriales archaeon | reverse complement strand
GCGCTCCCAGGACTACCTCGACCCTGGCGAGGTCGGCGGCGGCACCTGGCAGGACGTAGTCGAGTGGTGGCAGATCGGGCTCGGGGTGGCGATCGTGGTGGTTCTGCTGGTGCTCGTCGTCTGAGCCGCCGGGATCGAAAACGCGGTTTCCGGTCGGGGTCGGCGGGTCAGGCCGCCGCCTCGAACGCCTCGCGGAAGGCCGTCGTCCTGTCTTTGACGTTGCCGGCGGCGTCTTCCAGGGCGTCCAGCGGGTCCCGGCCCTCGGTCTTGATCGTGAGAACCGGTTCGGTCTGGCCGCCGGACTGCTCGGGGTTCATGTCGTAGGTCGCGGCGGCGACGCCGTCGGTCTCCAGCAGCACCCCCTTCAGCACGTTCATGAACGTGTGGTCCTCCCTGCCGATCTCGATGGAGAGTTCCGTGTCGGACTGGTCGATGACCCGCAGTTGCATACCCACCGGTTGTCAGCGGGCCCGTTTCAAGGTTACGTCACGCCGGCCGTTCGACCCGTGCCTGCGGACCTCACCACCGCCAAACAGTTAACCCCCGGGCGTCCCGACGGGCGGCCATGGCAGCAGTGCCCGAGAGCACACAGCGGGTCGGCGTGGTCGTCGTGCTGGCGCTGTCGCTGGCGGCGATTCTGTGGCTGGAGCGGGACCGGGACTGGGGGCGACATCTCCGGGCGCGACTCGTCATGGGCGTCCCGTGGGGGACGCTTTTGGTCTCGCTCGGCGTCCTCTCGGTCTTTCTGTTCCTGCAGGACGGCTGGAACCACTGGCGGAATCCGGTGACGATCCCGTACCACGCCTGGTCGTACTTCTCGCCGTTCGGCGTGCTGGTCGCGGCGTTCTCCCACGCCGGGTCAAGCCACCTCGTCGGCAACCTGACCGCGACGCTGGTGGTGATGCCGCTGGCGGAGTACGTCTTCGGACATTTCCCGACCGAGCGCGGAACGACGAGTTTCGGGTCGCTCCGGACCAATCCGCTCGTCCGGGCGCTGGTGCTGTTCCCTGCCGGCGTGGTGGTCGTCGGGCTCATGACCGCGCTGTGGTCGTGGGGTCCCGTCATCGGCTTCTCGGGGGTCGTCTTCGCCGCCGTCGGCTTCGCGCTGGTCCGCTACCCGCTGGCAGCGGTCGTCGCGCTGTCGGCCCAGGGCGTCGTCGTCACGCTGTACCGGGCGCTTCTGAACCCGGTGCTCACCCGGGAGGCATCCCGGCGCTTCGTCCGGCCCGGATGGGCCGGCATCGCCGTCCAGGGCCACGCGCTCGGCCTGTTTCTGGGTGCGACGGCGGCCGTGTTGCTCCTGCGGCGCCGCGGGCGACTCGACGCGGCCGGGCCCGGGCCGCTGCGACTCTGGCTGGGGGCGGTGCTGGTCGCCTCGGGCCTCGGGCTTTGGCAACTCTGGTGGGTGCAGGGCGGGTCGACGTACGTCCTCTACCGGGCCGCAGGGTTCGGGTTCCTGCTCGTCGTGGGCCTGCTCGTGACCTGGGCCGCCGTCGCCTCCGACCGCCCGATGCTCGGCGGCGGTGACTTCGGACTGCCGGGGTCGGTCACGCGGCGGCAGACCGCGTTCGCGCTGCTGCTGGTTCCGACACTGGTGATGGCCGGCGTCGCCGTCCCGCTGAACCGGAACACGGTCGGGGGCGAGACGCCGGCGGACGCGGCGACCGTCGAGGTCCGGGAGTACACGGTGCTGTACGCCGAGGACGTCCCCGACCGGATGATCAACGTCGTGGACGTGGAACTGTTCGGGGAGACCACCCGGGTGAACACCAGCGGCCTCATCGTCGTCAACCGGGGGCGGAACGTCTGGTCGCGCGAGGTGCCGCCCGGCCAGCTGGCCGCAAACGGTCGGGCATCGGTGGTCGTCGGCGGTCCCGGCTGGCGCGAGACGGTCGTCGCCGTCCGGCGCGGCTGGTCGGCAGTCGGGGGCGGCACCGCGTACAAGGTGTGGATCGGCCCGCGCGAGGGGCCGTACGACCTGGCGTTTCGCTCCGACCCCGCGACGGCGGACGCGGTGATCGACGGGTACGAGGTGAGCGTCGCCGCCGAGCCCGAGGGGTTCGCGCTCCGGCTTTCCCGCAACGGGTCGGTGGTGGCCCAGGCCCCCGTCCCGGACGACAACGAGTCGGTCCGGTTGGCATCGATTACGTTCTCCCGGGACGGCCGGACTGTCGTCGCCGCCCACGAGAACACGACGGTCTCCGTCGCGAAGCGGGAGACCTACTGACCCGCGGCCCCCGTGACGCCGCCGGATCACCGACGGGCCCGCCGCTTCAGCTGCGAGTCGCCGACCACTCGATGCGGAAGACCTCGACGTCGACGATCTGTCGGTCGCGGTCGTGAAACGGGAACTGTCGGTCGAGTTCGAACTTCGCGGCGAACGCGTGGGTCACGTCTCCCCCCTCGTCTCCGGCGAACGATTCGACGAACGACCGGCTTCCCTCGTTGTGAATCGAGTAACTGACCCCGGCGACGTCGGCGGCGGCACCGAGAAACGCCCGGTCGGCGTGTTCGTGGCCCCGCTGGGCGCCGAACGGCGGGTTCATAAGCACGGTCGCCCCGGACGAGTCCGAAAGGGGAGGACGGGTGGCGTCGGTCCGCACCCAGTGGACCGGCGTGGCGGGTGCGAGCGCGCGCTCATTCTCCCGGGCGACCCGGAGGGCGTCCGGGTCCCGCTCGACGCCGACCACGGCCCGGGGTCGGCGCGTCGCGGCGGCCAGCGCCAGCAGGCCGGTGCCCGCACCGAGGTCGACGACCAGGCGTCCGGCCAGGTCGCTCTGCAGGTCCACGAGGTGGATGAGGTGGGCCGCCAGCCACGCCGGCGTCGGGTACTGCTCCAGTTCGACCCGCGGCGAGGCGAACCCGGACAGCGACGAGAGCCGCCGCTCCAGCTCGCCTTTGTCCATGTCGGACAACGGGCGGGCAGGGGAGAAAGGGCTTCGGTCGGGGTCGCGCGCGCCGCCGGGGCGGCTCACACGCGAGCGTCAGCGCGGGGTAGTTGACTCCGCCGTCGGCAGCATGGCGGTCAGCCCCACGATGAGGACCATCAGCGCCGCCAGCAGCAGATAGCCCTCGTCGAAGTACCCCCGGTCAGCGACCACGCCGAACAGCACCGGGCCCGCCGATCCCATCGTCGCGGCGACGGTCCGGACCACGCCGAGGCCGGTTCCGCGCACCTCCTCGGCGATGGCGTCGGCGAGATACGACTGGGTGATCGCGCCGGACCCGAGCATCGTGCTGACAAGCGCCGTCAGGCCCACGATTTGCCAGAAGCCGTCAACGTACGGCAGCGCCGCGAGGCCCCCGATCGGCCCGACGAGCACCGCCAGAAGCGACGTCCGCAGTCCGTACCGGTCGTAGGCCGTCCCGGCGACGGGTTTCACGATCACGCCGACGCCGAAAAACAGCGCAAAGACCGTCCCCGCGACCGACGGGTCGAACCCCTTGATCTCGTCGAGATACGTCGGGTAGAACGCCGTGAACGACTGCCAGACGAGCAGATAGAAAAACAGCACGACCGTCACGAGCGCGATCGACTTCGTGCGGAGCTCCGCAAGGACCGACCGCCCCCGGGCGAGCGAGAGTGCGCCGTCCTCCGAGGAGGGTGCGCCATCCGGGACGACCGCCCACACGAGGCCGGCGAATATCAGAAACAGCGGCACGAAGATGCCCAGCCCGAGTTGCCAGGCGACCGCCGCCGCCAGAAAGCCGACAAGCGGCGGGAACACCGTCTGGCCCACGTCGCCCGTCGCCATCGTCACGCCGAGCGCGCTCCCGACGGCGTCGGGGTAGATGTCGGTGAGCACCGTGATCCGCGCGATCGGGTACATCGACAGCCCGATCCCGACGAGTCCGGTCGCAAGAAACACCGCGATCGGCCCGCCGGCGAGCACGACGACTGTCAGCGCCACGGCGACCACGCCGAGTCCGGCGGTCATGACGTGGCGCTCGTTGAACCGGTCGGCCAGGATGCCGCCCGGAAGCTGTCCGAGCGCCGACCCTAGCCAGATGACCGTCACGAGCAGCCCCGAGACCGACAGCGAGAGGCCGTAGTCCGCCCGGAGATACGGCAATAGCACGGGGTAGCTCATGCGGGTCCCGACGAGCAGCCCCCAGCCCGCCGCGACCGAGAGCAGCACCGGGAGACGGCCGTCGCCCCGCAACGCGGACACGGGCCCGGCGACCGAGTCGAGGACGTTCATCGACGGTGGTTCACGCCGGCGGGAAATATACCATCCGAACGGCGAACCCCCTGTCAGAGTATCACTCGGCGGCGTCAGCGTTCTCGGTCAGCAGGCGCCGGAGTACGTAGTGGAGGATACCGCCGTTCTCGACGTACTTGACCGCCGCGGGCGTCCCGACCTGGGCGGTCACCGGGAACTCCGTCGTCGTGCCGTCCTCGTGCTCGGCGATCACGGTCAGTTCGTCGTTGACCTCCAGGCCGTCCTCCAGACCCGTGATCTCGTAGTGCTCGGAGCCGTCCAGGCCCAGCGACTCCCAGGAGTCGCCTTCGGCGAACTGCAGCGGCAGCACGCCCATGCCGATGAGGTTGTCCCGGTAGATGCGCTCGTAGCTCTCGGCGATGGTCGCACGGATCCCCAGCAGGTCCGTGCCCTTGGCGGCCCAGTCGCGGCTGGACCCGGTGCCGAACTCCTCGCCGGCCAGCACGACCAGCGGGATGCCCTCCTCGCGGTAGCGCTCGCTGGCCCCGAAGACGGTGATCTCCTCGCCGGTCGGATGGTGGATGGTGTAGCCACCCTCCTTGCCGTCGAGCATCTCGTTTTCGATACGGACGTTTGCGAAGGTGCCCCGCATCATCACCTCGTGGTTGCCCCGGCGGGCGCCGTAGGTGTTGAAATCGGCGGGGTCGACGCCGCGCTCGGTAAGCCACTCGCCGGCGGGCAGGTCGGGGCCGAACGGCCCGGCTGGGCTGATGTGGTCGGTCGTCACCGTGTCGCCGAGCGTCAGTAACGTCCGGGCGTCTTCGACGTCGTCGACGCCGGGTTCCTCCAGCGGGAAGTCCTTGAAGAACGGCGGCTCCCGGATGTACGTCGATTCGTCGTCCCACTCGTAGACGTCGCCGGTCGGGGCATCGAGCGACTCCCAGCGCTCGTCGCCCTCGTAGACGGAGGCGTACTTCTGCTCGAACATCTCCGGGGAGACGTTGTCGTGGATGGCCTGCCGGACGTCGTCCATGTCCGGCCAGACGTCCGAGAGGTACACCGGATCGCCGTCCTCGTCGGTGCCCAGCGCCTCGTTTTCGAGGTCGATGTCCATCCGGCCCGCCAGGCCGTACGCGACCACCAGCGGCGGGCTGGCGAGGTAGTTCGCGCGGATCTTCGGATGGATGCGGGCCTCGAAGTTGCGGTTGCCCGAGAGCACGCTGGTCGTCCAGAGGTCGTGTTCGTCGATGGCCGCCTCGATGGGGTCGGGCAGCGGCCCGGCGTTGCCGATGCAGGTCGTACAGCCGTAGCCGACGACGTTGTAGCCCAGTTCCTCCAGGTACGGCAGCAGGTCGGACTCTTCGAGGTACTCCGTCACCACCCGGCTGCCTGGTGCGAGGCTCGTCTTGACGTACTCGGGGACCTCCAGCCCCTTCTCGACGGCGTTTTTCGCCAGCAGCCCCGCCGCCATCATCACGCTCGGGTTGGAGGTGTTGGTACAGCTCGTGATCGCGCTGACCAGCACGTCGCCGTGGCCGACCTCGATGGTCTCGCCGTTCCAGTCGACCTCGATGCGCTTCGTGAGCGGCCCCAGGTCGGGTTCGGCTTCGGGCTCCGCGCGGGCCTGCACGCCGCCGTCGGTCGCGGCGCCGCCGCCTTCGCCGATCCAGCGCTGGAGGGCGTCCTCGTCGTCGACGTCGAGTTCGTCCTCGAACTCGCCGGCGACGAGCTGGCGGAACGACTGCTTGACATCGCCCATCGGGATGCGGTCCTGGGGCCGCTTGTGGCCGGCCAGGCTCGGCTCGACCGCCGAGAGATCGAACTCGACGGTCTCGGTGTACTCCGGCTCCTGCTCGCCGAACAGTCCCTGAGCCTCCAGATACTCCCTGACGAGTTCGACGTGCTCGGGGTCCCGACCCGTGAGCTCCAGGTAGTCCAGAGTCTCCTCGTCGACCGGGAACATGCTGATGGTCGAGCCCTGCTCGGGGGCCATGTTGGCGATGGTCGCTCGGTCGGGGACCGAGAGGTTCGAGACGCCGGGGCCGAAGAATTCCACGAACCGGTCGACGACGCCGACCTCCCGGAGCTTCTCGGTGACGTGCAACACGAAGTCGGTCGCCGTCGCGCCGTCGGGCAGTTCGCCGGTCAGGCGGACGCCGACGACCTCCGGGAGGCTCATCGTGATCGGCTGGCCGAGCATCGCGGCCTCGGCCTCGATGCCGCCGACGCCCCAGCCGACGACGCCGATGCCGCCGATCATCGGCGTGTGGCTGTCGGTGCCGACCAGCGTGTCCGGCACCAGCCAGTTCTCGCCGTCGTGCTCGCGCCGGTGGACGACGCGCCCCAGATGCTCCAAATTGACCTGGTGGACGATGCCGGTTCCCGGCGGCACAACGTCGAAGTTCTCGAAGGCGTCCTGTGCCCACTTGATCGCACGATAGCGCTCCTCGTTGCGCTCGTACTCGAGTTCGACGTTCTTCTCGAAGGCGTCCTCGGTGCCGTAGTGGTCGACCTGGACGCTGTGATCGATCACAAGGTCGATCGGCACCTCGGGTTCGACGAGCGTCGGGTCCTCGCCCTTGCGGTCGACCGCCGACCGCAGCGCCGCCAGGTCCACGACCGCCGGCACGCCGGTCAGGTCCTGCAGGACGACCCGCGAGGGCTGGAACGGCAGTTCCACGTCGGGCACGTCTGGCTCCCAGGAGGCGACGTTGCGCACGTCCTCGGCGGTGATGTCTTCCCCGTCGAGGTTCCGGACGACCGACTCCAGGAGCACACGGATGCTCACCGGAAGCTTCTCCAGGTCGGTCAGGCCCTCCTCCTCGAGGACTGTCAGGTCGGCCATCTTGTACGTCTCGCCGTCGCGTTCGAAGGTTCGGATGGCTCCGAACGGATCCGATTCGGGCATATTGTCTACTACTTCCACGACGGGGAAGAACTATCTTCCGATTTCCGAAATCCGGGGACGGTCCCCTCCCGGTCGGCGACCGCGTCGCCTACCAGGTGTCGTGGAACGTGTCGAACTCCAGTTCGTCCATCGGCTTGTTGCCGACCGCGATCTCGTACTCGCCGGGCGTGAGCATCGGCTTGTCGAACTGCGGGCCGTCGTCGGTCGTGATCCGCGGGCAGGCGGTGTTGACGAACGCGTCCACGTCGAAGTGCAGCAGTCGGTCCGGCGTCACCTCGTCCATCGTGATCAGGTAGGCGTCGTCGGCGTCCTCGAGGATGCGCTGGGCGGCCTCCCACCGGCCCTGGCCGATCTTCGTGCTGAAGATGACCCCCCACGACTCGGCGTCCATCGCGCGGTGGATGGCGCCGTAGCGCTGCTTGACGAACGCCTCCGCGTCCGCGACCGTCACCACGTTGTTGACGGGATCGGCGATGACGACTTCCTTGTCGGGATGGTCCATCGCGAGTCCGCGGGGGTGGAACTTGCCGCCGCCGACGTACAGCACCCGGTCGGCGTCGATGTCGGCGCTGGCGTAGTTACACCCCAGCACCTGGCCCTCGTGGGTTAGCCGGTCGTCGCCGCGCCGGGTGTGGACCTCGTAGCCGCGCTCTGCCAGCCACTCGCGCATCTCCTCGAAGTGGTTCATGTGCTGGGCGGTCGTCACCAGTCCCAGGTCCGGGTCCTCCTCGGGGTCGGGCAGTTGCTCCTCGAGGGCCCGCTCCATGATCGGCTCGACGTCGACGTTGGAGAACAGCGGGACGTAGATGATCTTGGCCGACTGCTTCATCGGGCTGTGGCCGAAGTGGACGAACACGTCCGCGCGGTTCATCAGGAACGTGTCCAGGTCACAGGCCCCATAGCAGGGCTCGCCGGAGATCATCACCGTCACGTCGTCGGGCAGCAGCGACCGCAGGTCGTCGGTCACGGCGGGGGCGCGCCGTTTGAGCCCCTGCGGGAACTGCAGGCCGACCGTGTCGGCGTCGCGCTCCTCGACGGCCTCGACGATGCGGTCGAGTTCGTAGTCCCACTCGCGGTCGTGTTTCAGGGCCATCCCCGTGCTCCGCAGGTCCCCCTCGCCGTACTCCGGATCGCTCATTGGCGCGGTGTATCGGACGCCGACGTATAACCTCGGCGCTTCGGCGGGCGGGCGCCGCGGGCGGCGACGCGGCGAGCAAGCGACCCGCCGCAGGTTTAAGGCCGAAGCCGGCCAACCGACCCACGTCGCGATGACGGATGACGGCCCGTCCTTCGAGGTCTCCGACCGCCCGGAGCGGCGGTACACCGCCGCCGGCGGCGTCGAGTACGAGGGCGAGGCCGCGTTCCTCCTCAAGCCGGTTCCCGGTCGGACCGTCGACGACCTGGAGGACCTGTTGCGGCAGGGGCTCGCGGCGGATCGGTACGTCATCGGCGACTGGTTCGACCTGCCTCTGCCGACGCTTCTGGTCCGGGACCACGAGGTGGGGACGGCGTTCCGGGTGGTCGTCCGGCAGGGCCGCATCGAACTCCACCTCCTACCGGACACCGACACCGGAGCACTCGCCGCGCTGTACCGCCGACTCCGGGAGACGGGGTCGGTCAACTGGCAGGTGGACCGGCGCGTGGAAGCACCCTGACGGCAGGGTCGGCCACTTGCACGACCGGATCGGCGCACCCACTCGACGGTGAGCAGCGACAGCACGCTGGTGACGGCAGGGTCGGCCACTTGCACGACCGGATCGGCCCCTTGCACGGCGGGGCCGACCACTTTCACCCGCGTCTGACGCCACGGTGGGCCCGCTCGGCGACGCATCCGCCCGCCAGTGGCGCCAGCGGCCACTTTCACTTCCGCTCCGGGGCTCCGGCCCGCCTTTTCCCGGGCGCCGGACGACGGTCCGCCCATGCACCGACTCGCCGACCGACAGCCGGTCCACGGCCCGCAGCTATCCCCCGGCGTGACGCTGCTGCGGCGCCCGGACGGCGACGCACGCGCCCTGTATCGCCTGGTCGGGGCGACCCTCGACGGCGGCCACGCCCTGTGGGTCGACGCCGGCAGCCGCGCACGGACCTACGACCTCGACGGCCTCGCCGACCGCGGCGCGCTGGCCGGTCTCCGGGTCGCCCGGGCGTTCACCGCCTACCAGCACCGCACCCTGATCGACCGCGCCGTCGCGCGGGCGGGTCCGCGGACCGACCTCCTCGTGGCCCCCTGCACGGCGGCGCTGTACCGCGACGACGACGTGCCCGACGGGGTGGCCCGCGACCTGCTCGCGGATGCGCTCGGGACCCTCGACGACGCGGCCGACCGAGACGACGTCGCCGTGCTGCTGACCGCGACCGGCGACGCGGCGCTCGACGAGCGGCTGGCGGCGGCCGCCGACCGCGAACTCGACGCCGTCCGGACCCGCGAGGACGTCCGGTTCGAGGGCGACGCCGCGGCGACCGTCTACCAGCGCCGCGACGGCTTCCAGACGACCATCGACTACTGGGTCGACCTGTTCGGCTGCGTCTGTGACGCCCCAGCGGCACCGAGCGGCCACGCGGCGGTGGTCGGCTGATGGGCCGCACCAACCCCACCTATCGCGACTGGCTGCGGGCCTTCGAGGACGACTGGGCGCCCTACCGGCGGGCGCTGCGGCGCCGCCGCCAGCCGGACTTCGACCGGCTGTTCGAGCGCGCCCGGGAGCATGCCGACGCCGCGGGCCACGCCAATCCACGGGACCCGGAACTCGCACTGGTGCTGTCGATGTTGCTGGCCCACGAGGCGGAGTTGCGGGCGCTGCGGAACGACCTCGCAACGGACGCCGCGGCCGCCGACGGGGGCGCGGTAGCGACGGACGGCGCGACCGACGGAGACGCCCGTCCGGACGAAGGCCGCGAGTGACCATGTTTGCCGTCGCATTCGACGACGACGAGGCCGTCGAGTGGCACGCGACCGACGGCGGCGCCCGAACCGAGCGTCGGCAATTCGAGCCGTCCATCTACGTCGCCGGGACCGACGAACACCTCGCGGCGCTGGCCGATCGCCTGGCCGGCGACCCGAAGGTGGCCGACACGGGCCGCGAGCGGAAGTTCCTCGACCTGCGCGACGACGAGCGGACGTCGGTCCTGCGGGTGGACCTCCACCGCGTCGGGGAGGTCCGCACGCTCGCCCGGGCGATCCGCCGCGAGCACGAACCCGGCCCACCCGGGACGCTGCGGCTGTACGACGTCGACCTCTCGCCCGGGTTTCGCTACTGTCTCGCGACCGACCGGGTGCCGCTGCCGGACCGGCCGCTGTCTGCGCTGTCGATCCGGATCGGCGAGAAGCCGCTGGCCGACCGCGACGTCTCGCGGCTGGTCGTCGACGGCGAGCCGATGGCCGGCAGCGAACCGGCGGTCCTGCGGGCACTGACCGAGCGGGTCCGGACCGACGACCCGGACGTGCTGGTCGTCGACGACGCGGAACTGGTGGCGCTCCTGTTCGCGAAGGGCGAGAAACACGGCGTCGAGGTTCGCCTCGGCCGGCGGCCCGGCTACGAGCAACTGGCCGGTGCGAACACCGTCGAGAGCTACGGGCGGGTCCTGCACTCGCCGGCCCGGTACCGGCTTCCCGGGCGGGTGCTGGTCGACGAGGCCAACAGCTTCCTGTGGTCCCAGACCAGCCTGCGGGGGCTGCTGGACCTGGTCGGACACGCCCACAAGCCGCTGGGGGAACTCGCGTGGGCCTCCATCGGCAACGTCCTGACCGCGATCCAGATCCGCGAGGCCCGCGACCGGGACGTGTTGGTGCCCTGGAACAAGTGGGCGCCCGAGCAGTTCAAGGACCTGGCGACGCTGCACGCCGCCGACCGCGGCGGGTTCACGTTCGCGCCCGAGGTCGGCCTCCACGAGGACGCCGTGCAGCTGGACTTCTCGTCGCTGTACCCGCGGATCATCTGCGAGCACAACCTCAGCCCCGACACCGTCCGGCGGGACTGCGACGCCACCCGCGGGACCGTCCCGGAACTGGACTACGATGTCTGCGACCGGCGTGGCTTCCTGGTCGACGTGCTGGAGCCGCTGCTGGACCACCGCGCGGGCCTCAAGGAACGGCTCGCGGCGGCGGACGACCCCGAGCGGGCGGCGGCGCTGTCGGCCCGCTCGGACGCGTTCAAGTGGGTGCTGGTCGCGGCGTTCGGCTATCAGGGCTACCGCAACAGCAAGTTCGGCCGCATCGAGGTCCACGAGGCGATCAACGCCGTCGCGCGGGACCTCCTGCTGACGGCCAAATCCGTCGCCGAGGCGGCGGGCTGGCGGGTGGTCCACGGCGTGGTCGACTCGCTGTGGGTCACCGCCCGCGAGGCCGACCCGCTCGAACCCGCCGCCCTCGCCGACCGCATCGCGGGAGCGGTCGGGATCCCCCTGGAGGTCGAGGCCGAGTACGACTGGGTGGCATTCGTCCCGAAGCGCGACTCGCGGGCGGGCGCACTAACGAAGCACTTCGGCGAGACCGTCGACGGCGAGCGCACGGTCCGCGGCATCGAGTGTCGCCAGCGGAGCACGCCTTCCTTCGTCGCCGACGCACAGCGGGACCTGATCGACGTGCTCGGCGACCGCCGCGACCCCGGGGCCGTCGTCGACCGGCTGGCGGCCCACGTGGACCGGTTGCGCCGCGGCAACGTCGCCCCCGAGGACCTGGTGATCCGCAAGCGCACGAGCAAGCCGCTGTCGGCGTACAGCCAGCGGACCCACACCGTCGCCGCGCTGCAGCGCGCCCGCCGCCACGGCGTCGACGTCAATCCCGGCGAGGACGTCCGGTACGTGGTCGTCGACGACGACGCCCGCTCGCCCGAGCGGGTGCGACTCCACTTCGAGCGGGTCGACGGGTACGACGCCGACTTCTATCTGGACCTGCTGGTGCGGGCCGCGGGGAGCGTCGTCTCGCCGCTGGGCTGGGACCGGGAGGACGTACGGCGACGCCTGGGCGGGCGTCGCAACGCCAGGCTGGACGCCTTTGGCGATTGAATCGGCGGTCCGGGCCGAGTGGGGGGCCGACCGTCGATGCTTGGGTGTCGTCGTTCGGATACAGGACGCAAGGAGGGTGGACTGACGGTGTGGGTGTTGCGTGTCATAGAAACATCACAGCCGATTTTGTGAAGCCAAATGAGGGCAAGATCCGTCAAAAGACGGCGACCGGCCACATAGTGTCACGCCGGCTTTCGGAAGTGATGTTAATTATTCCTTACACACCTTGGAACATTCGTTTCACAGAGCAGCCACAGTATAATAGGGGGGACATTATGACCCATCAGTATGTCGGAAAGGGGGAATGCGGACGACCCGTTGATGAGCGGGTACGTGATTCTCGAATGCACAACCTGTGACAATACTGTTCTCGCGCTCGGCGGTGATGCTCCCCGGATGACCTGTCACGGCGAGCCGATGGAACCCGCGACCGACCCAGCGATAGGAGCACGACAGCCGGATCTCAGAGAGGTACTCCTCGGG
>JAZKSB010000048.1:0-12808 GCA_036626315.1 Halobacteriales archaeon | reverse complement strand
TCGTAGCCCACGATGGCGTCTTCCCGGATCGTGATGAGTTCGGGGAAGAACACGTCGGGGGTCGCCTCCAGGCCGAACGCTGCCCCGGCCTCGACCGTGGCCCCCAACCGCCGCAGCAGCCAGCGCTTCGCCGCGAGGCTCGGGGAGATCCGGATCAGCCAGACGACGACGTAGTTGACCGCGACCCGCAGCGGGTTGCGCGCGTTCCGCCACCACCCCAGCATGGAGTTGCCCGCGCCGGGCGTCGGGTGGCCGGTGACCCGGTCGTGGCGGGGGACGGTCCCCGGCGGGTCGGTCCGTTCGTCGTCGGTCACGCCCGCCCGTTGGGTCCGGGGGGTTAAGAAACCGGACTATGTGGCGGGGAACGGGGGCGGGCCGGTGTGGCCGTCGTGGCCCATCGAGGGCTAGAAGACAGGATCGACCGCACCACACGGCACGACCCGGCTACTCCCCGCGGAGTTGCTGCATGTGCTCGATCCGCCGCTCGACCAGGGCCGCCGTCCCGACGTCGTGGCGGATGCGCACGCCCTCCTCGGGGGCGGCGGCCAGGGCGCCCTCGGCGACCGCCTCCGCGTCGGCGATGGTCGGCCCAACGCCGACCACCGCGAACGCCCGCGAGGTGGTCGTGTAAATGCCGTCCGCCCGCTCGTCGACGGAGGCGTAAAACAGCAGGGCGTCGGCGTCGGTGCCCTCGCCGGCCGCCGCGACGCTGTCCGCGTCGAGGGTGAGTTTCGTCCCCGCCTCTGGGTCGGTCGGGTAGCCCGCCGGGACGCCGTACTTGCAGACGGTCGCCCGAGCGTCGAACTCCAGGGGCGGCAACTCTTCGCCGTCCCGGGCCGCCGTCAGGACGTCCAGCAGATCAGTCCGCAGGACGGGCAGCGTGTTCATCGCCTCCGGGTCCCCGAAGCGGGCGTTGAATTCCACGACCTTCGGCCCGTCGGCGGTCAGCATGAACTGCCCATAGAGTATCCCCCGGTACTCGGGCAGGGCGTCGACCGTCTCCCGGATGATCTCGGCGGCGGCGTCGTAGTCGGCCTCGGTCATGAACGGCAACTCGAAGGCGTCGTCGCTGTAGGCGCCCATGCCGCCGGTGTTGGGCCCCTCGTCGCCCTCGTAGGCGCGCTTGTGGTCCTGGACCGCGGGCGACAGTCGAACCGAGCCGTTCGCGACGAACGCCTGGATCGTGAACTCCTCTCCCACCAGCCGCTGTTCGATCACCCACTCGTCGTATTCGGCGTCCCGGACGTAGTCGGCGGCCTCGGCCTTCGAAAGCTGGTCGCCCGTGACCCGCACGCCCTTGCCGCCGGTCAGCCCCCGGGGCTTGACCGCGACGTCGCCGTCGTACGATTCGACGTACGCCGTGGCGGCTTCGCTGTCCTCGAACGTCTCGAAGTCAGGTCGGCCCGGGATCGACTCGCGGGCCATGAACTCCCGCTGCCAGACCTTGTCGGTCTCGATGCGTGCCTCGGCCTGCCGGGGGCCGAACGCGTAGATCCCGGCCTCCTCCAGCGCGTCGACCAGTCCCGCCGCCAGCGGTGCCTCCGGGCCGACGACCACGAGCGTCGCGCCGACCGACTCGGCGTAGTCGACGACGGCCCCCACGTCGGTCTCCTCGACCACCTCCAAGTCCGCCGCCACCTCGGCGATTCCCGGGTTTCGGTTGCCCGCGCAGGCGTACAGCGTCGCGTCGGCGCCCGATAGTGCACGCGCGATGGCGTGCTCGCGGCCGCCGCCGCCGACCAGCAGGACTGTCTCGGACATGCCGGAAAGATGTAGACATGTAAGTGTAAGTGTTGTCCTTTTCTGCGAAGGATATATCCATAGACGTGGATACACCGGCGGTTCGGCGGTACCGCGGGCATCCCGGCGCCGTTGCCATGAGTCGGCGGAGCCACCGCCGGTATCCCAACGGATTTGGGCGCCCCCGGACAAGCCAGGTCATGGAACCACCCAGCACGCCACGGAGGGACGCGACCTACGAGTTGCACGGCGACGAGATAGAGGATCCCTACATGTGGCTGGAGGCCGGCGACGACGAGGCCGTCGGCGAATGGGTCGACGCCCAGAACGAGTACGCCGACGCGGTGCTTGCCGAGAGCGACGCCCGCGAGGCGCTGCGCCCGCGACTGGCGGAACTCGCCCGAACCGTCGAGTACGAGCCGATCAAGCCGACCGACAGCGGGTTCTTCCAGCGGGTACGCCACCCCGAAGATGACCACGCCGTGCTGACCTACCGGGAGTCGCTGGGAGACGAGCGACGGGCGCTGCTCGACCCCAACGAGTGGAGCGACGACGGGTCGGTCTCGATGAACTGGTACGCGCCCTCCCCGGACGGGACGTACGTCGCCTACGGCGTCGACGAGGGCGGCAGGGAGAACTACGACGTCCACGTCCTCGACGTCGCGTCCGGCGAGGACGTCGAGGTGCTTGAGTCGATGGGCCGGGCGAACCTCCTGCAGGGCGCCTGGAAGGGCGAGGGGTTCTACTACGTGACCACCGGCGGCGCCGACGCCGGCGACCAGCTCGACAAGGAGTTTCGCTACCACGCGCTGGGCACCGACTCCGACGCCGACCTGGTCGTCCGAGAGGAGTTCGCCGAGGAAGTGTGGCCGCTGGCAGTCGCCGACGAGGACGGCGACCACGTCGTCGTCGCGCTGGGCACCTGGGACCGGGCGGACCTGTACGTCCTCGACCACGCCGGGGTCCTGGCGGCCCACGACGGAGGCGGCGCCGTCGAGTTGACGCCGCTGATCGAGGGCGAGGACGCGAAGTTCGACCCGGAGGTGGCCGGCGACGACCTCTACGTCCGGACCACCCACGGGGCGCCGAACTACCGGGTCGCGCGACTGGACCTGGGCGGGGGCCCACCCGCCGGCGGCGCCGACGCCCTCGAGACGGTCGTGCCGGAGGACGACGACGCCATCGTCGAGGCCATTACGGTCACCGACTCGCGGCTGTTCGTCCAGCGCAACCGCGACGTGGTCGCGGAACTGGCCGTCCATGACCGGGACGGATCTCGTCTCGCCGACGTCGACCTCCCGGGTACTGGGTCGCTCTCGGAGCCACAGGCCCACGGCGACGCGGACGCGCTGTTCGTCACATACCAGTCGTTCGACCATCCGGCGTCGGCGTGTCGTGTCGACGCCGGCGGCACTGGCACCGAGACCACCGGCGGAACCGGCGGGAGCGACCGATCGCTGGACCCGTCGTTCGAGGTGATCGACCGCCCGGACGTTTCCGTGCGGGCGGACCTGGCGGTCGATCAGGAGTGGTTCGAGTCGGCGGACGGCACCGAGGTGCCGATGTTCGTCGTCCGGCGGACGGACGTCGAGCGGGCCGGTTCGAACCCCGCGGTGCTGTACGGCTACGGCGGGTTCGACATCAGCCTCGGCCCCGAGTTCCGACAGTACGCCGTCCCGTTCCTGGAGGACGGCGGCGTGTTCGCGGTGGCGAACCTCCGGGGCGGCGGCGAGTTCGGCGACGCGTGGCACCACGCCGCCCGCCGGGAGACCAAACAGCGCACGTTCGACGACGCGGCGGCCGCCGCCGAGCACCTGATCGACCGGGGCTGGACCGCGCCGGAACGGCTCGCCATCCAGGGTGGCTCAAACGGCGGGCTCACTGTCGGCGCGACCGTCACCCGGCGTCCGGACCTGTTCGCCGCCGCGCTGAGCCGGGTGCCGCTTCTGGACATGCTGCGGTTTCACACCTCGCTTCTGGGGGCGTCCTGGACCGGCGAGTACGGCGACCCCGACGACCCCGAGGCCTACGAGTACATCAGTGAGTACTCGCCGTACCACCACGTCGAGCGCCGGGAGTACCCGGACGTCCTCTTTACCACCGCCCAGGGCGACACCCGGGTGGATCCGTTCCACGCTCGCAAGATAACCGCCCGGATGCAGCGGCGGGCCGTCGACACGACGGTCCTGCTGAAGACCTACGGCGCGACCGGCCACGGCGTGGGCAAGCCCGTCTCGCAGGTCGTCGACGAGCAGGTCGACCAGTGGGGCTTCCTGTACGATCGCCTCGGGGTCCAGCGAGGCGACTGATACGCCTCGGGGTCCAGCGAGGCGACCGACATGCCTGGGGTCCAGCGAGGCGACCGACATGCCTGGGGGGTCCAGCGAGGCGGCTAGCCTTCGTCGGCCAGGCTCCGAAATATCGGGCTGGCGACCCGAGTCCCGGCCGAATCCGCGACCGGAAGTCCGGCGGTGCAGTCGGTGGCTCCCCGGACTATTTGGCGAATGGGGACGTCCGTACGAACGGAGAGACCGACATGCCTGACCCGGCCGCCGGCGCCGGCGCCATCGACTCCCGGCCGCTCCCCGCGTTTCGACACGTCGGGCCCCCAGGTGAACACTCGACGGGGGGAGGACCCTGAGCATGGCGAGCCAGGACGGGCCGGTCGAGCGGTCCGCCATCGAGGCGGCACTCCGGCGGGCGCTGGACGACCTGGTCGACGGGCAGCTAGACGTCGCGAGGAAGGCAGTCGAGGCCACCGACGACAGGTGGTACGGCCAACTCGCCGCCGCATCGTACGCCGCGACGGCGGACGAAAGCGACGCCGAGGCGGTCCTGTCCGCGGCGACGGCGACCGAACTGCTGCGCGCACACAGCCACCTCCGGAGTCGATTGCTCGTCCAGTTGCGCGGCGAGCGGGCCCACGCGCTCACGTTCGAGCCCAGCGAGGCGCTGCTGGCGGGCGATCGTCTCTCGACCGCCGCATGTGCGTCCCTGGACGCGGATGCACACCCGGCCCCCGAGGTTGGGTTCGCCGTGCTCGCGAACGCCCGCGAAGCGGTCACGGGGACGTTCGCCGACGCGTACGTGGGGTCCGGAGACCCGACGCCGGGCCAGCCGTCGTTCTTCGACGGGACGGGGGGCACCATCGGCCGGGGTGCTGCGGTCCTCGGGGCGACGTTCGCAGGCGTCGACGAGGCCCGCCGCGAGCAGTTCGCGGCCGTCGGCCGTGGCCTCGGCACGGCGACCCTGATAGGTCGCGTGCTCGACCGGGAGCCACAGGAGGGGATGGTTGCACCGCCCGCGTTCGACGAATCCCGGCTCCGGGACCACGCCGAGCGGCGGCGAAAAGAGGGGCGACAGGCGCTCGCGGACCTCTCGTCGAGGGTGGACGTAGAGCCGATCCGGCAACTCGACGAGGGCGGGAGAACGTGACGGCTTGCCGGCGGAGACGGAGCCGTTAGGGGTCGTCGGCGGACCCGAAGGCGAAACGCCGTCGACGCCGAGACTGCCGGGCCGCGCCGTGGGCTTTTGGTCCCGCTCGCGTAACGGGAGCCATGACCGCGCCCACCGACGAGAACAGACTCGGCGACGCCGCCTCGCCGTATCTGCGCGAACACGCCGACAACCCCGTCGCCTGGCAGCCCTGGGACGACCAGGCGCTGTCGGCGGCCCGCGAACGCGACGTGCCCATCTTCCTGTCGGTCGGCTACGCGGCGTGCCACTGGTGTCAGGTGATGGCCGAGGAAAGTTTCGAGGACGAGTCGGTCGCGGCGCTGCTGAACGACAACTTCGTCCCGATCAAGGTCGACCGCGAGGAGCGCCCGGACCTCGACCGGGTGTACCAGACCATCGCGCAACTCGTGACCCGGCGGGGCGGGTGGCCGCTGTCGGCCTGGCTCACCCCCGAGGGCAAGCCGTTCTACGTCGGCACGTACTTCCCGCGGGAGCCGAGCCGCGGGATGCCGGCGTTTCCCGACCTGCTCGAAGACATCGCCGACTCCTGGGCCGACCCCGACCAGCGGGCCGACATGGAGTCCCGCGCGGAGGAGTGGACCGACGCGGTGAAAGGCGAACTGGAGGACGTCCCGGAGGCGAGCGAACCGCCCGCCGAGACCCTCGAATCTGCCGCCAGCGCGGCGATGCGGGCCGCCGACCGCGAGCACGGCGGCTTCGGGACCAGCGGCCCGAAGTTCCCTCAGCCGTCCCGGCTGGAACTGCTGTGGCGGGCGGATTCGGTGCTGGGTCGCGACACCGCCCGCGAGGTGGCCGTCGAGGCGCTCGACGCGATGGCCGACGGCGGCCTGTACGACCACGTCGGCGGGGGCTTTCACCGATACGCCACCGACCGCGACTGGACGGTCCCGCACTTCGAGAAGATGCTGTACGACCAGGCGGAACTGGCGACCGCCTACGTCCGGGGGTATCAGGCCACCGGCGAGGACCGGTACGCCGACGTCGCCGCGGAGACGTTCGCGTTCCTGGGTCGCGAACTGACCCACCCCGACGGCGGGTTCTACAGCACGCTCGACGCACGCAGTCCCGAGCCGGAGAGCCGAGTGGCAGACGGCGAGACCGCCGAGAAGGCCGAGGGCGCGTTCTACACGTGGACCCCCGGGGGAGTCGAGGCCGGGATGGCCGAGGAGGCCGGCGCGGACGCCGGAACCGCCGACCTGCCCGACGGCATCGACCCGGACCGCCTGGCCGACCTGGCCCGCGACCGCTGGGGCGTCCGGAAGGGCGGCAACTTCGAGGGAACGACGGTGCTGGTCGCCGACGCGGCGGTCGAGGACCTCGCGGAGTCGTACGGACTGGCCGCGGAGACGGTCGAGACCTTGCTCGCGGAGGCCCGCCGGCGCCTCCAGCGCGCCCGCGAGAACCGTCCCCGGCCGCGGCGCGACGAGAAGGTGCTCGCGGGGTGGAACGGGCTCGCCATCTCGGCGCTGGCCGAAGGCGCGGTCGGGCTCGACCCCGAGTACGCCGAGACCGCCGAGGTGGCGCTGTCGTTCGTTCGGGACCACCTCTGGGACGGCAACCGGCTGGCGCGGCGCTACGAGCACGGGACCGTCGGCGTCGACGGCTATCTGGAGGACTACGCCTTCCTCGCTCGCGGGGCGGTCGACCTCTACGGCGCGACCGGCGACATCGACCACCTCGCGTTCGCGCTGGCGCTGGCCGACCGGATGGTCGAGTCGTTCTACGACGAGGGGGCGGGGACGCTGTATTTCACCCCGGACGGCGGCGAGAAACTGGTCGCCCGGCCCCAGGAGTCGAAAGACCAGTCGACGCCGTCCAGTCTCGGCGTCGCCCTTGAGGTGCTCGCGACCCTGGACCGGTTCGTTCCCCACGACCGGTTCGGGGGCGTCGTCGAGGCGACGCTGTCCACCTACGGCAACCGCATCGCGGGCAACCCCCTGGAGCACGCGACCCTGGCGCTGGTCGCCGACGCCGTTGAGCGCGGCCACGTCGAGTTGACCCTGGCCGTCGGCGGTCGGGGCAACAGGTCGAACGCCAGGGAGGATGCCGGCGGCGTTGCCGACTGGCCCGCCGAGTGGCGGGACCGCCTGGGGACGACGTACCTGCCCGCCCGCGTTCTGGCGCCGCGGCCGCCGACGGAGGCAGGCCTGGACGCGTGGCTCGACGGGTTGGGGCTGGCGGAGGCGCCGCCGGTCTGGGCGAACCGCGAGCGCCGCGACGGCCGGCCCACCGTCTACGCCTGTCGGGGCTTTGCGTGCTCGCCGCCGACCGACGAGATGGCGACGGCGCTGGCGTGGCTGACCGAGAACGCCTAACGGGAAAAGCTCCGACGCCAGTGAGTGTCGACGTTCAGTCAGGCCACGACGCCGGCCTCCCGCAGCGCCGTCGCGAGGTAGGCAGGCGCAGGCAGGCGCTCGCTCTCGGCGAAGCGGACCAGTTCCTCGCCCTCGCGCTCGATGACGATGGTCGGGATCAACTCGACGTCGTAGACCCCGACCAGGTCGCCCTGCTTTTCGCCGTCGACCTCGTGGACATGCAGGCGCTCGTCGGGGAACTCGGCGGCTTCGAGGGTTGCGCCGACGTTCGGGAGTTCCCGGCGGGTGTCGCCACACCAGTCGCCGCCCCAGACGTGTATCTCGACGGACCCGTCGGCGGCCAGCACCTCGAAGGCGTCGACGATCGACTCGTGGGACTCCCGGTCCCAGGCGGGGTTGGGCTGGAGGCTCTTGAGGGGCACGTCACGCGTTGGGGGGTCCAGCGGCCTAAGCGTGACGCCGGCGGCGAATTCACGCCGCGAGCGGGCGGCGCCCCAAACGCGACGCCGGCGGTGCATCGAGGGCACGGGACGAGCAGGCGTGATCACCGGCCGGGACAGCGACGGGACGAGCAGGCGTGATCACCGGCCAGGGCGGGACAGCGGCGCGAGGCAGTTCGCACAGTAGTCGAAGGCCTCGCCGTTTTGGGTGCCACACAACGGACACACCCCGGGGCCGCGGTCGTACTCCTCGGCGGTCGCCGGCAGATCCGCGGCCGGGTCGCCTCCGTCCCGGTCCTGCTCGAAGTACCGGGCCAGCCAGTGGGTCAGCGGCAACTGGAGCAGGCAGACGGCGGCCACGGCGACGACCCCCCAGACGAGCGGCCTCATCCACGCTAACAATTGTCACGGACCGGCTTAGGCGTTCGGACGCCTCGCCGTCGCGAGGGGAACGGGGCGGATCACCTGAGAAGGCGTACCACTAACGGGGGCGGACCACCCAAGAGCCCGGACCACCTAAGGGGGCGGCCCGCCTAGCCGCCGGCAATGTACGACACCGTCCTGGAGGCCATCGGATCGCCGCTGGTCCGGGTCCGGTCGCCGGCGGGCGCGACCGTCGCGGCGAAGGTCGAGTCGTTCAACCCGGGCGGCTCCGCGAAGGACCGCCCGGCACGGGAGATGATCGAGGCGGCCGAGCGGGCCGGCGACCTCCAGCCCGGCGGCGGCGTCGTCGAGGCGACCAGCGGGAACACCGGCATCGGCCTGGCGCTGGTCGGCGCCGCCAAAGGGTACGACGTGACACTCGTGATGCCCGCCCGGATGTCCCGGGAGCGGCGACGGCTCCTCCGGGCCTACGGCGCGAACCTCGAACTGATCGATGGCGATATTGCCGCAGCACGCGAGCGCGCAGACGAGATCGCCGCAGAGACAGGGGGGGTCCGGCTCGAACAGTTCGAGAACGAGGCCAACCCCCGGGCCCACTACCGGACGACCGCCGAGGAGATCATCAAGCAGGTCGGCGACCGCGAGGTCGACGCGTTCGTGGCGACCGTCGGCACCGGGGGCACCATCACCGGCACCGCGCGCCGACTCCGGGAGGCGTTCCCCGACGTCGACGTCGTCGCCGTCGAGCCCGCGGACAAGGCCGTCGTCGGGGCGGAACTCGGCGAACCCGACGACGGCGGACCGGCCGGTCACGACGGGGCGGCGGACGATGGCGAGGGCGGTCACGACGAGGCGGCCGATGGCAGCGAAGGCGACCGCGAAGGGACCGACCGCGAGTTCCAGGGCATGGGGCCGGGCTTCGTCTCGCCGCTTCTCGACCTGGATCTCCTGGACGGCGCAGAGACCGTCGACCTGTCCGCCGCCGAGCGGGAGGCCAGACGGCTCGCCCGCGAGGAGGGCATCCTGGTCGGGCAGTCGGCTGGCGCGGCCTCGGTGGCGGCCCGACGGGTCGCAGAGCGGCTGGCGGACCCGGCCCGCGACTGCTCGCCGGGGGACGGGGCCGGCGACGACCCCGGCGGCGGGGGCGAGGGGCCGCCGGCGGATCACGGCGACTGCCCGCTGGTCGTGACGCTGTTCCCCGACAGCGGCGAGCGGTACCTCTCGGCTGGACTGTTCGGCGATTGAACGGCGAGCGGACAGGCCGGCGGGGGACCGGGCAGCGTCGGGTCACGCGAACGCGATGAACCCGTAGCCCAACCCGAACGCCAGGACGAACGACCCGCCCCACGCGGCGACGGTCCAGGCCAGTTTCCCGAGGCCGACCCCGCTCCCGCCGCCGACCGCCGCGCCGCTGCCGACGATGGCGGTGACGATGGCCTGGTTGAACGAGATGGGCGTCCCCAGCGCCACCGCCAGCTGGGCGAACAGGAACGTCGGCAGCAAAGCCGACACCGACCGCCGCGGCCCCAGCGAGGCGTAGTCCTGGGAGAGGGACTTGATCATCCGGGGGGCACCCGTCCAGGAGCCGACCAGGATGCCGACGCCTCCGCCGAAGAGGATCCCGAAGAGCGGCACCTCGACGTCGCCCAACAGCGCCGCCAGCGGGCCGACCGCCAGCCCGACCTGGCTCCCGCCCGCCGAGAACGCGACCAGCGACCCGAGCGCGAGCAGGAACATCTTGAGTCCGTGTTCGGCGCCCTCCCGCAGCCACCACCGGACGACCAGAGCGCCGGCGGCGGCCCCCGCGAGGACGACGACGGCGTCGACGGGGACCGGCGTCGGGCCCGCCGTCGCGTCGACCGCCGCCGCCACCGACCGGCTCTCGCCCGCCGGTCCGAGGAAGGAAAACTCCATCAGCGACGCCGCCGTGCCGGTGATCGCCGCCAGCACGGGGACCGACACCCGCTCGGGCACGTCCTCGCGCGGCAGCGTGCTCGCGATGGCGTAGGCGACCGCCGCGTTCACCAGCGGCGCCACGGTCCACATCGCCGCGATCACGGCGTAGGTGTCCCAGGCGGGCCGGCCGCCCAGCGCCAGGCCGGCGCCGATGATGGCGCCGGTGACTGTGAACGCCGTCGCGATGGGGTAGCCGGCGAACACGCCGATCGCCATCAGGCTCGCCGCCGTCACCAGCGCCAGGATGACCGCGGTCGGGGTCAACACGACGCCGTCTATCAGCCCCGTGCCGACGGCCTGGGTGATGTTGCCGCCCTGGAAGACCGCACCCAGCAGGCCGAGCACGCCCACGAAGAAGGCGGCCCGCATCGTCGGAATGGCGTTGGCGCCGACCGCCGGCGCGAACGGCGTCGCGCCGCTGGAACCGGCGCCGATCACCCACGCCATGAAGAGGCTCGCGAGGCCGGCGACCAGAAATACTGCGAGCGCGTCCGGGCCCATCTGCTATCCCTCCGCGGCGACCCCGCGGGACGACGCAGTTCGAGACGCGACGCGACGGTCGTCGCCCGACCGGGCCTCGATCCCGGGGCGGGCAGGCGAGCGACGCTCCACGGACCGGTACACGACTGTCCCCGAGTAACCGATTCCCCCTGATAACGGTTGTGAATCGTTCGGGCAATACTGTCGGCGACGAGACGTGACGGCGGCGGACATGGAGTCAGTCGCGCCCCGGCGTGGCGGGTGCTACCCCCCGAACTCGGACGTGCTCACCCGGACCACGACCGTCTCCTCGACGTCCCGGAGGTCGTAGGCGGGCACGGAGCCGTCCTCGTTGCGGGTGACGTACAGCGGTTCGACGAGTTCGCCGTCGTCGAGGCCGAACACCGCCAGGTAGACGTCGGTCTCCTCCGGGGGGATCTCGCCGTCCCGGACCCGGGTCGCCAGGTCGCGGGAGAGCCACTCGGAGTCGCTGATCGACGGCTCCCGGACCAGCGCCTGGTCGACGTAGCGAATCAGATACCAGTTCAGGTCGTTCAGAAGCGACACCGCGGCCCCCAGACTGACCGTCTCGACGGCGACGGAGTTGTGAAACGGCCGCTCGATCTCGTAGGTCGTCAGCGCCTCGCGGGCGGTCTCGTGGTCGAACAGCGTCCGGCGCAGGTCGACGTCGGGCGCGCCGACGAGACAGACCGTCGTCACGAGCGTCCCTGGGTCGCCGGCAGGTAAAGTGGTTTCCGTCGGCCGCCGACGCCTCGCGGTCGAGGTCAGTCGTCGGGCGGCGCCGTCGGGTCGACGCGCTACGCGGCGTCGACGGCCCCGGTCGCCCGGTCGAGCAAACCGTCGGGTTCGGCGGCGAGCAGGCGCTCGTGGGAGGCGTTGGTCTCGACCTGGTCGGGAACGATCCGGTCACAGCCGGCCGGGATGGTCGACTCCCGGAAGGTGCCGATCGCGCGGGCGCGCTCGGTGACGTCGTCCTTGTCCATCGTCAAAAGCGGGCGGTGGACCGGCAGGTCGACCGCTCGCGACGTGACCCCGAGGTTGCGGGCGGTCTGGCTGGACTTCTGGCCGACGGCCTCGCCGGTGACCACGCCGACCGCGCCGACCCGCTCGGCGACGACTTCGCCGACACGGTAGGCGAACCGGTGAAACGACAGCATCCGGCCCTGCTCCATCTCCGCGACCAGCGTCGCTGCCACGTCGCCCGCCGGCACCACCCACGTCGTCAGGTCGACGGTCGGCGCGTAGCGGGCAAGACGCCGGACCGTCTCCAGCGCACGGGCGCGGTGGTCCGCGCCGCCGTAGTCGCCGAGGTCGAGATAGACGGGCACGACGGGGCTGCCCCGCTTCATGGCCTCGTAGGCCGCCACGGGCGAGTCGATGCCGCCGCTGACCAGCGCGACCAGCGGCGCCTGGCTGCCCAGCGGCAGTCCGCCCGGGCCGGGACGGCGCTCCAGGAAGACGAACGCCTCGTCCGCCCGGACCTCGACGCCGAACGTGACGTCGGGGGCGTCCAGATCGACCGTCGGCTCGAAGTCGACTGCGTCGAACACCGCCGCGCCGGCCGCCCGCTCGACGTCGTCGCTGCCGAACGGGTGCTCGCCCGCCCGGTCGGCGTCGACGGCGAAGGTGGCGTCGGGGTCGTCGTAGACCGCCGCCGCCGCGTTGGCGACAGCGTCGACGACCGCGTCCAGGTCCGGGGCGACCGACCGGGCCGGACTGACGTTCGCGACGCCGAAGGCGTCGGCGCCAGCCGCCGCAGCGGCGTCGGGCGCGTCGGTCCGGACGATGGGGCGGGTCCAGCGCCGCTCGACGGTTCCCGCGACGTCCCGGTCGGCCAGCAGCGCCCGGAGGTTCTCGACGAGGCGCGCCTCCATGTCGGCCTGGACGCGGGAGCTCTTCACGCTGGCGTCCCCGTATCTCACGACCACGGCATCCGCGTCCGGAGGGTGCATGGTCGCCCGTTGGTCGCTCTACCGGAGAAACCTGTCGAACCGG
>JAZKSB010000047.1:0-13108 GCA_036626315.1 Halobacteriales archaeon | reverse complement strand
TCAACGGCTCGGGGATGCACACCCACCTCTCGCTTTTCACCGAGGACGGCGAGAATGTGTTCTACGACCCCGACGACGAGTTCGCGCTGTCGGAGACGGCAAAGCAGTTCCTCGCGGGCATCCTGGAGCACGCCCCGGCGATCACGGCGGTCGCGAACCCGACCGTCAACTCCTACAAGCGACTGGTGCCGGGCTACGAGGCGCCGGTGTACGTCGCCTGGTCGGACGTCAACCGCTCGGCGCTGGTGCGCAAGCCCGCCGCCCGCACGCCCGCCGCCTCGCGCATCGAGTTGCGCTCGCCGGACCCGTCCGGCAACCCCTACCTCGTGCTGGCGGTGATGCTGCAGGCCGGCCTCGACGGCATCGAGCGCGGGTTAACCGCCCCGGACCCGGTGCGGGAGAACATCTACGAGTTCGACGAGTCAAAGCGTGACGACTACGGCATCGAGACCCTGCCGGGGACGCTCGCGGAAGCCATTGACGCCCTAAAGGCCGACGAGGTCGTCCAGGACGCGCTGGGACCCCACGTCGCCGAGAAGTTCGTCGAGGCGAAACGCCGGGAGGTCAGCGAGTTCCGCGCCTCCGTCAGCGACTGGGAACTGGAGCGGTATCTGGAGACGTTCTGAGACGGGGCGGAGACCGGGACTCGATCCCGGTGGCCGGCCGCGGAAGGCAAAAGGCGGGAGAAAGTGAGGGTGGGAACGGAGAGTGCGGGACGCCCGGATCTACCGGGGAGAGGCGGGTCGACGAACGGAAGCGAACCAGGGCGGGGACGGGAGGCCGAGTCGGCGGGAGGCCCACCCCGTATCGCCGCAGCCGGTCGATCAGGCTTCGTGGAACGGCTGCTCGTCGATAGTCGCCCGCAACTCCGACAGGTCCTCCTTGTCGAGCCCGGCCAGGGCCCGCTCGACGACGGCGTGGACCTCCTGTCGGCTCACCTTCACGCCGCCGGGGGTCAGCGCGTCCCCGGGACGGTCCTGGAGTTCGCGAAGGGTGCCGACCGCGAGCAGGTAGGGGATCGCCCAGGCGGCGACCGTATTGCCGTCCCGTCGGGGCACCAGTTCGAGGTATCGCTGGGCGTCGTCCAGAAGCGAGCGGGCCTGGCCGGCTGTCCACCTGACCACCCGGGCAACGCCCTCAGCGTTGTCCGGGTCAACCACGGCGTCCGGTTCGACGCCCTCCGCGCGGAGCCGGTCGGCCGGCAGGTAGACGTTGTCCTCCTCGTGGTAGTCGTCGTGGACGTCTTTGGCGATGTTGACCAGCTGGAGCAGCCGGCCGAACGATTCGGCGGTCTCGTAGAGCGTCGGACAGGGGCGCTCGTCGGCCCGCTCCCTGCAGACGAGGTTCGTGATGAGTTCCCCGACCGTCCCCGCCGCGTAGTGGGAGTACTCCAGCAACTCCTCACGGGTCCGGAGCCGCAGGCCGCCGTCGTCCTCGTACCGGTCGACGAACGTCGCCATTCCGGAGACGAGTTCGCGGGCCGGCCCCCGCGCGGCCCGCTGGACGCCGTCCGGCAGGCTCTCGAAGGCCCGCAATACACGCTGGGTTTCGGCGACGAGTTCCCAGTCGTCGGAGCGCCCGTCGGCGTCGGGCACCCACGGCTCGACCTCGGCGAGAAACTCCTCGACACTCGCGTTGACTGCCGGGTCCAGCACCGATTCGTATGTCTCCAGAAGTTCGACTTGCCGGTCGGCGGGAACGTGGCCGGCGTCCTCGATCGTGTCCGGAACCCGACACAGCAGGTAGCCCACGCAGATGTACGACGACATCGGCTCCTTCAGCACATCGACGGTGATCGCGAACGTCCGGGAGACGCCCTGAACCGTCTCATAACACCACTCCAGGTCCGCCTCGGCGTGCGACCGGGAACGGTCTTCAGCTGGTTGACGCATCTGAACGCACGGGAGTAGCGGCTCCCCCCTGAAAAGCCCACCTACCCGTCGACGGGCGGCGGGGCGGTCGGCCGGCCGGCAGCGCGCCGTCTCACCCGCGGATCCGACCCCAGAGCCGGCGCGGGATTCCCGCCAGCCCCAGCGTCCAGCCGAGCAGCACGAACAGCGTGTACAGCCCCAGCGTCGACAGCCCGACCACGATCATCGCGCCGAGCGCGACCAGCCCCTCAAGATAGTAGAACGCACCGAGCGTGAGGATCGTGCCGTAGAGCAACACCAGGTACGGCCCCCAGCCCTGGGCGTGGCCGCGGCGCTGGCGCCGGCGGACGTACCGCTTGAGTTCCGCCTCCAGGGCGTCCCGCTCGACGGTCCGGCGGTCGACGTCGTCCTCGAACTCCCGCAGGTCCTCCCGGACCCCGTCGAGTTCGGCCTGCAGATCGTCCAGGTTCGGCGCCGGCTCCGTATCGCCGTCTCCCATCGACGGACAATGGTGGGCCCCGCCCCTTTAGTGTTGAGTGTCGTCCCCGCGGTCGTCGCCGAGGTCCCCAGAGAGCACCGCGTTCAGGACGGCCCCGAGGACGACCGCCGTCGAAACGAGGTGCAGCCAGGTCAGAAACAGCAGCACCGCCCCCAGGAGACCGTACAGCGCGTAGTTGCTCGCGACGCTCGCGTAGGCGCCGAACGCGAGCCCCAGCACCACGAACGCCCCTGCCGCGAGTGCCGCCCCCGGCAACGCCTCCCGGACCCCCACATCGACGCCGGGGAACACGACGTACAGCGGCAGGAACGCGGCGGTCATGCCGGCCCAGACCACCAGCAGGCCGACGACCTCCAGAGCGGCCTGCAACGGGAGCAGGTCCACGAACGCCCCCGCCAGCCCGGTTCCCACGACGCCGACGGCGAGCGCACCCAGCACGACCGATCCCTTCCGGACCTGGGCAAGCAGCCCTCCCGGCCGGGTACCGTACACCCGCCCGATCGCCCGGTCGATCCCCCGGAAGACCCGCAGCCCGCTCCAGAGCAACACGGCCACCCCGACCAGTCCCGCGCCGCCGCGACCCTGCTCGGTGTCGGCAACCCGCTCCAGGATGGCCTCCCCCTCGGCGGTCACCAGCCCCCCGACCGCGTCGCGGGCCGCCTGCTCGACGACCCCGCCGCCGAGCACGGACGCGGCCACGACCGCCAGCAGCGCGAGCGGCACCAGCGAGACGAACGCGTAGAAGGCGATAGCCGCAGCCAATAGCCCGGCGTCCAGCCGCCGGAAGGCCGCGACCACCCGGATCAGTGCGGCCAGCCACCGGCGAACCGACTCCGGAACGGCGTCGCTGTCGGCGTACCCCCACAGCCACGCCGGCCCCGGACGTTCGGCCATGCACTCCCGTTAGCGGGCCACCGGCAAAAGCCCCGGTCGTCAGCCCTCGGCAAACAGGTCGGTCATCTCCGCGACGCCGGCGTCGGTCTTCAGCCGCGTGCCGCCGTAGTGGGTCCGGGAGGCCGCAAAGCCAGCCTCGCGCAGTCGGTCGAGAAACTCGTCCATCGGGATGGCGGAGACGCCCCACTGCTTCGTGAGCCGATGCTGGTCGTAATGGAATGGCACGTCGAGTTCGGCAGACAGCGTCGCCAGCAGTTCGTCGGCCCGGTCGGCGGTCCCCCACGACCCGTCGACGGCCTCTCGGGTGGCGTCGACGAACTCGGGGTCGTGGGTGGGCCCCAGCCAGACGGGGCCGGCACTCAGCACCCCGTCGCCGCCGCAGTTGGGGCAGGTTTCGGGCGGGTCCGCGAGGAGGCCGTGCTCGTGGTCGCGGTGGAGACACTGCTGGCAGTGGTAGACGTGGCCGAGTTCTTCGAGTGTCCGGTCGGCGTCGGTTGCACGGTGTTGCAGTTCCAGGTACGTTCGGACGTAGTGGTCGGTCACGTGGCTCAACACGGGGACGACGCCGACGTCGTAGCGAGCAGCGGTTCGGGCCAGCGCCGACAGCAGCACCCGCAGCCCCATCTCGGCGTGGTACTCGGTGTTTCGGGGGAGCGCCGAGTACCGCCGGACGCCGGCCTCGAAGTGGGCGCCACACAGCGGGGCGGTGTCGGTCGCGGTCACGGCCACCAGGTCCCGCGCGTTGGCGAAGGCCGCGTCGGCGAAGGGGATCGGCGACCCGAACGGGTCCAGGTCCACCACGTCGAAGTACGACTCGTGCAGGACGGCGTTGACGTCGCGCCGGAGAACGTCGCCGTCCAGGTCGTTGCGGGCCAGGTTCGCCCGGCAGAGGTCGGCGGCCTCGGGGTCGGCGTCACAGAGGGTCGCCTCCCACCCGTCGGCGGCGGCCCGGACGCCGCGGACGCCGGAGGCCGCCATCGCGTCGAGGTACGTCTCCGCGCGGGGCTCGCGGTCCCGGTAGGCCCGCAGCGCGGCGACGGTGACGTCGCGGTTCAGTTCCATCTCGGGGTTGAAGAACACGGCGTCCCCGGCGCCCGCCTCCGGCTGTTCGGACACCGCCAGGTCGATCCCACCCTCCTCCAGGTGCATGGGTGCGTTTGCGGGCAGGCAGGCGAAAAGCCCGGCGGTCGGGCACCGGCCCGGACGGCGGAGAAGCCGCCGGACCGGCAGTCACCCCACCGGAATCCCTTTTGGCACGGCCCGCCCAGGCCGGGAACGTGACGAACCCGGTCGAGGAGTGGCAGGCCGAACTCGAGGCCGCCGGCGAACTCACGCCGCCGGTGGTCGACGCCATCGTCTCGGTCCACGGCGACCGCGGACGGCGGGCCATCGAGGCCGTCTCCGAGGACCGGGTCAAGCAGTACCGGGACTTCACGGTCGTCGTCGGCCACGGCGACGAGTACATCGTCGAGGACGGCGCCTGCACCTGCAAGGACGCCGAGTACAACCTCGACGACGAGGACCCCACCGACCTGTGCTGGCACGCGCTGGCGGTCGCCATCGCCGAGCGGGTCGACCGCGTCGACCACCATGACATGTGGTATTCGGACGTCCGGGACTTCGTGTGAGTGGGCCGGACGGCATGGAGAGCGCCGGTCGAACTGCCCGGTCAAACCCGCGTTTGAGTCTACGGAACCGCTTAGGTGGGTCCGGCCGTCAGGACGACGTGCATGCGACGACGCACCCTCCTGTCGTGGCTCGCCGCCCTGACGGTCCCGACCGTCGCCGGTTGCGCCGACCCTCCGAAAGTCCCCTCTTATACCGCTACCGGGACCCCGACCGACTCGCCGGGGGCCGGGCACCCGGATCCGACGGCCGATCCCGACTCGCCGGACGCGACGCCGACCGCCTCCAACTCACCAACCGCGACGCCGCCGCCGACCAGCCTGCAAAACGGGAGTTTCGAGGACGGCCTCGCGGGCTGGGCGGTGGGGCGGGACCTGCCCGACCGGCCCGGTAATCCGGGGACGCCGGTCGCCGCCGACGTCTCCGTCGACGACCGGATGGCCGCCGACGGCGACCGGTCCCTGCGGCTCGCGATCGACGGGTCCGCCGACGACGGCACCGTCTGGGTGCAACAGCCGGTGGACCTGACCGACCACGAGACGCTCGCGGTGGCCGGCTACAGCGAGCAGGAGTCGTTCAACACCATCGCGAAGGTGGCGGCCTACGCCGGCCCGCTGCCCGACGGCGGGCTCTCGGAGGCGGACTTCGACACCGACCGGGCGACCGAGGACCACGAGGGCTGGAAGACCTACGAGTACGAGATCGACCACGACGGCCCGGGCGTGGTCGCCGTCGGAATGAGCGTCGTCTGGGAGACGAGGGTCTTGCGGCATTTCGACGACGTGGGACTGCACTGAGGGCCGCGGGGGCTGCCGACGGCGTCAGTCGGCAGTGAGGTCCACGAAGTTCCGCAGTATCTGCAGGCCCGTCTCGCCGCTCTTCTCGGGGTGGAACTGGGCACCGAACACGGAGCCCGACTCGTCGGCGACGACGGCCGGGAACTCGACGCCGTACTCCGAGGTCGCGACCACGCTGTCCCCGTCGTCGGGCACGGCGTAGTAGGAGTGAACGAAGTAGGCGTGCCGACCGTCGACGCCCTCGACCAGCGGGTGGTCGCGCTCGACGGACAGCCGGTTCCAGCCCATGTGGGGCACCTTCCGGTCGCCCCGGAACCGGACGTTCTCGCCCGGGATCAGGTCCAGGCCCCTCGCGTCGCCCTCGCCGGCGCGCTCGGTCTCCTCGCTCGTCGTCAGCAGCATCTGCATCCCCAGACAGATCCCGAACAGCGGCGTCTCCGAGGCGGCGATCTCCCGGATGTCGTCCCGCAGCGGGCCGGCGTTCTCGACGCCCTCCCGGAACGCGCCGACCCCCGGCAGGACGACGCCGTCGGCGGCGTGCAGTTCGTCGGGGTCCTCGCTGATGGTCACGTCGGCGCCCGCCCGCTGGAGGCCGCGGGTGACGCTGCGGAGGTTGCCCAGTCCGTAGTCGACGACGGCGACCGTCGCCGCCGTCTGCTCGGCGCCGGGGTCGGCGTGCTGGCTCATGGAGGGCCGTTTGCGCCGCCCGGGCAAGTGGCTTTCCGTCGGGGCGGGTGCTGCCGTCGACGGCGGCAGCGACGGGAGAGATGGCGATGGCTACCGCAGTCTGGCACCCCGGCAAATGCGTCGGGCGCCGATATATAGCCGTCCATTGGGAAACGGGCACAACGCCACCGTGACAAGCGAGAAATGGGAAGTTTTATGCGGCGACTTTCGGATTTGACACCCGTACCATGGTGGATCGGCGCAACTTCCTCAAAGGCGCAGGCGCAGTAACGACCGTCGGAGTGACCGGACTCAGCGGTTGCCTCGGCGGTGGGGGGACCGACACCGAAACCGACGAAGGGTCCGGCGACGACACCGAAACGGACCAGCCGTTCAACGACGGGGTGCTGGACTTCTACATGTCCCCCAGCGAGCCCCAGGACCTGATGATGAGTCAGTACGCACCCGTAGAAGAATACCTCACCGACGAGGTCCACGAGACCGAACTCACCTACGCCCAGAACTACTCGGCTGTCCTCGAGTCGCTGGGTAGCCACACCGGCGACGTCGCCGAGACCGGGCCGTTCGCCGCCGCGCTGGGCGTCAACGAGGACAAGGCGGACATCCTCCTGCAGCGGTTCGCCTACGGCTCCTGGGAGTACACCAGTGTCATCGTCACCCGCGACGACACGGACATCAGTTCCCTGTCGGACCTGGAGGGCAAGACCATCGCGTTCGCCGACCGGCTCAGCGCCAGCGGCTCGCTGTTCCCGCTGTACATGCTCAAAAACGCCGGCCTGTCGATCGGCGACCTCCCGACCGGTGCCGACGCAAACGCCGACTTCGACGCCAACTACGCCAACGGCCACGGCGCCGCCTTCGAGACGCTGGTCAACGAGCAGGCAGACGCCGCCGGCGTCGGCCAGTTCATCACCGTCGCCGAGTCCGGCACGGACAACTACAAGGACGGTATCGAGGAGGTCGACGCCTACGACGGCATCCCGCGGGCCCCCATCGTCGCCAGTCCCGAACTGAGCGACGACAACCAGCAGGCGGTCACCGACGCGTTCCTGGACGCGCCCGAAGAGGTGTACCTCGGCGAGGACGGCGAGGGCGACACCGATGACGACCTCTGGTTCAGCGACGTCCGCGATGCCGACGTGGACACCTACCAGGGCGTCATCGACGTGGCCACCGAACTCGGCATCAGCCTCGATCAGCTGGATTCCTGACGGGGTCGGCCCGCCGGGATAACGGTAGAGGTTTCAACCACCTTCCGCAACTCCAACACTGATGGCAGCCGTCTCACTGCGAAACGTCACGAAGATATACGGGGAAGACACCGTGGCCCTCGACGACGTCAGCTTCGACGTCGAACAGGGCGAATTCGTCGTGATTCTCGGCCCGTCGGGCGCGGGCAAGTCCACGCTGCTGCGCATCCTCAACGGCCTCACCACCCCGACCGAAGGGGAGGTCCGGATCAACGACCAGTCGGTCGGCGGCAAGCGCGACGAGGTCGCGATGGTGTTTCAGCTTCACTACATCATCGAGAGCATGAGCGCGTTTCGCAACGCGCTCACCGGCGCGCTCAGCCGCAACGGGACGATCAGGAGCCTGTTAACGTGGTACGACGAACCCGATAAGCGGACTGCCCTCGAGGCGCTCGACACCGTCGGGCTGCTGGACGAGGCGGGCCAGCGGGCCGGCTCGATGAGCGGCGGACAGAAACAGCGGGTCGGCGTCGCCCGCGCGCTCGTGCAGGAGCCGGAACTTCTCCTGGCCGACGAGCCGGTGTCCAGCCTCGACCCCGCGTCGGCCCGGGACGTGATGGGGTACATGAAACAGGCCGCCAACGACCGCAACCTCACCACCATCGGGAGCCTCCACCAGGTGAACATCGCCAGGGAGTTCGGCGACCGGTTCATCGGCATCCGGGACGGCTCGATCGTCTTCGACGGCGGCCCCGAAGAACTCACGATGGACGTCGTCGACGAACTGTACTACGGCGAGCAGATCGAACGTGACCACGACGACGCCCGAACCGAGCGGGCCGGCGAGGAGGCCGAGGCATGAGCGCGATCGACGACACGCTCCGGCGCCTGGAGAGCGCCCGCCGGCGTCGCCAGTTGCTGACCCTGGTTGCGTTTCTGGGGGTCTTCGGGGTCCTGTGGCTCAGCCTCCGGTACATCCAGTTCAACCACGGCGAACTGATCGACCAGTTCTCGACGTGGACCGAGTGGCTGAGCGCGTTCCTCTCGCCGAACTTCGTCGACTTCTCGCTGTACGCGATCCAGAACGACCTGACCGGCTGGGCGGGAGTCACCGGCACGGCCGGGTATCTCCTCTCGAATCCGGTCGCGGGATTCGAGATGCTGCTGAACTCGTTCACGGACGGCAAAAACACTACCCTGCTCGGCCTGTCGGTCGTCACCATCGTCATCGGGCTCTCGGGGACCATCCTGGGCTTTCCCTTCGCGCTGCTGTTCGGGGTGCTGGGCAGCGAACGAGTCACCCCCTTCCCGTTCAACTTCATCTTCCGCGGCGTCATGAGCCTGATCCGGGCCATCCCGGCGCTGGTGTGGATCCTCATCTACATCCCGCTGGCCGGCATCTCGCCGGTCTCGGCGGTGCTGGCGGTCGCGACCGACACCATCGGCATCCTCGGGCGGCTGTTCACCGACGAACTCGAAGAGATCGATGAAGGCCCCATCGAGGCGATCCGCTCGACGGGCGCCAAACAGTCCCAGGTCGTCAGTTTCGGGATGCTCAGCCAGGTGTCGACCGCGTTCATCGCCTGGACGCTGTACTCCCTGGAGATCAACGTCCGGGTCGCCGTCAGCCTGGGCGTCGTCGGCGCCGGCGGCCTCGGACGGTACATCGAACTGAAGATCCGGCTGCTGGATTACGGTCCCGCGGCTGCGGGGATCCTCATCGTCGTGTTCATCGTCCTGTTCGTGGAGTTGTCCTCCACGCGCATCCGGGCACGGCTCCGCCCGAGCCAGCACGAGTCGAAGGGGCTGCTCGAATCGCTCAAGGACCTGGGCGACTCCGGGAAGTGGCTCGGAGCGGGCGCGATGCCCGCCGACGCCCCCGGCTCCGAGGACGACGAGGAAGTCGAGTAGCGCTTCGGTTCCCCGGTCTGCCGTTTCAGAAGTCGCCCAGCCGCGCCTGACCGCCGCCGTCGGCATCGACCAGGGCGGCCGCCTCCGCGATCGTTTCCTCGAACGTCTCCTCCTGGCCAGGGTCGTACAGCGTCGCCGCGGGGTGGACCGACACCAGTACCCGGCGGCGCTCGCCCGTTATTTCGACGGTCTCGATCGACCCGGCTTCCTTCGTCACAGCGACCGACCGGCCCAGCAGATGCTCGCCGGGCACCTTCCCCAGTGTGACGATCACCTCGGGATCGACCACGTCGATCTCCCGCTCCAGGTAGCCCCGACAGCTGTCCAGTTCCGTCGCCGTGGGGTCCCGGTTGTCCGGCGGGCGACAGCGCACGCAGTTTGTGATCCGCACCGTCTCCCGGTCCAGTCCGTGGGCCAGCAGCGTCTCGTCGAGCACGTCGCCGCTGCGCCCGACAAACGGCTCGCCCTCCCGGTCCTCCCGGGCGCCCGGTGCCTCTCCGACGAACAGCACGTCGGCGTCCTCGGGACCGCTCCCGTCGACGATCTGCGAGCGCAAGGCCACGAGTTCGGGACACCGCTCGCAGCCGGCGACCGTCAGGTCGTCCATGTGATCCATGCCGACGTCTGGGGTCGGGAGCCGCTTAGTCGCTTGCGTCTGGGCGTTGTCGCGTCCCCTGAGCCGGCCAGTCGCCGCCTAGTCGCTCGGGTCTGGCCGTTGTCGCGTCCCCCGAGCCGGCCAGTCGCCGCCCAGTCGCTTGCGTCTGGGCGTTGTCGCGTCCCCTGAGCCGGCCAGTCGCCGCCTAGTCGCTCGGGTCTGCCTGCTCGCCGGGGAACCGCCACCGCTCGGCTCCCCTGGCTGCCATCCGGGCGACCCGCAGCGGTTCGGGGCGGCCGCCCTCCGGCGTGAACGCCCGCAGGAGGTCCCGGGCGTGCCCGGCGTCGAGGCCGACCGCCCGGTAGAACAGGGGGTCGCCGTCGACGAGGACCCGCTCGCGAGGGGGCTGGGCTCGGTAGGTGTCGATCCGCCGCTCGGCGGCGACCCCCTTGAAGGCCTCGCGGATCGCCGGCTCGAGGCCTGCGCTCTCCTCGAAGGTGACCGAGACGACGGGGCGGTCGGTCGCGCCGTGGAGACGGTGAAGGTCGAGCACGTTGTACCACGCCGGCGCGATGCCGGCCACGAGCACGTACCGCACGTCCGCCCTGTCGAGCCGTTCCCAGAGGTCGATCACCGCGTCGGTCGCGTCGGTGCCGCCGACGGTGCAGTCGGCGAAGGCGAACCCGTCGACGACGCGGCTGGCGCGGGCGACGACGCCCGCGAGGGTGCTGGTGGGGCCGCGGTAGGATTCGGCGACGCCCAGCGCCCGGACCCCCGACTTCATGCCCGGCCGGTGGGGCGCCCGGGAGAAAGAACCGTCGCTGTTCGGTGGTGGATGTCGAACCAGGAGGGGGTCCGCTGGACCGCCGCAGGGGTCCCGCAGCGGACCGCCACCCCCGACCGGAGCGTCCGCCGGGGCGTCGCTACTGCTCCTGGTTTTTGATGTCTTCGAGTCGATCGAGGAGTTCGTCGTTGCTGGCGCCGATCTCGAACTCCACGTCGCCATCGTGGTTGGCGTCCTCGGTGCTGACGCCGGTGTCGTCGTCGTAGTCGGCGTCGACCTCCGTCTTTTCCTGTTCGGATTCGTCGTAGCTCCCGAACCCCATGCTGTAGCCGATCATAAGCACCGGGGGACTAAAAAATCACAGGCCGGGTTCGACGGTTGACGTATCGGGTTCCTCGGCCCCTCGTCACCCCCGACACCGATTTACCGGCGGCAACCGATCCGCGTGCATGGACGTCACGAACGTCACCGCCGGCGCCGAGTCGTTCACTGCCAACGCCTACCTCGTGACCGGCGAGCGGACCGCGATGGTCGACGTCGGCGCGATGGCGGGGGTCGAAACCGTCGTCGGCGAGCGGGTCGAGGACCTGGACGCCGTCTACCTGACCCACGGCCACCGCGACCACGTCGCCGAACTGGACGCGGTCGTCGAGGCGTTCGACCCCGCCGTCTACGCGTGGGCCGACGACCCCCGCCGGACCCACGCCCTCATTGAGGGCGAGACCGTCGCCATCGGCGACGCGTCCTTCGAGGTCGTCCACACGCCGGGGCACGCCGACGACCACGTCGCCTTGGTTGGCGAGGAGACGGTCTTCAGCGGCGACGTCGTCGTCCACGACGACGCCGCCTTCGACGACGGCAGTTTCGGCCGGACGAACATGCTCGGCCAGTCCCGCGACCGCCTGATCGAGAGCATCGAGACGTTGCTCGCCCGGCTTCCGGCGGGCGTCGAGGAGATGTACGCCGGCCACGGCGGCGCCTTCCGAGGCGACGTCCGCGCAGTCGTCGAGCGGGCGCTGCGGCGCGCAAAGCGGCGAGAACCGAAGTACCCCGAGGAGGAGTAGCTCAAAGAGGAGTAGCCAGAGAGAATCCATTGATACAAATAATAAAATTAATAATATTTCAGCACGGTCGGTGTGAACATGTCAACGCGCCGCCGGATGCTGCACGCGCTCGGAGCGGCAGTCGTCGCCGGACTCGCCGGGTGCAATACCGGCCACTCGCCGACTGCCACCCGGACGCTTCGACCGTGGCCCCGTCGCCCGGACCCGGTCACGAAACTGACTGCCGACGACGGAGACGCTCGCGATGGCTTCGCCTTCTCCGCGGACGTATCGGCGGACGGCACCACGGCCGTCATCGGCGCCTTCGGCGACGATCCGGGATCAGCATACGTGTTCGAGCGGACCACCGACGGCTGGACCGAGCAGGCAAAACTCGTCGCCGACGACGGGCACCACGACGATCGGTTCGGCTGGCAACTCGCGCTGTCAGACGACGCCGACACCGCCATCGTCGGCGCCTATCTCCCCGACGAATCGACCGGTGAGAACGCGGGCTCGGCGTACGTCTTCGAGCAGGACGGCGACTCCTGGGTCCAGCAGGCGAAACTCGTTGCCAGCGACGGCGACGCAGGCGACGAGTTCGGATCCTCGGTTGGACTGTCGGGCGATGCCACCACTGCCGTCGTCGGCGCCGACGAGACCGATGGGTTCAACGGCGAAAATAGCGGGGCCGCATACGTGTTCCAACGAGGGGACGGGAACTGGACGCAGCCGACGAAACTGACCGCCGACGACGCCGGAGACAATTTTGGCTCGGCGGCGGCAGTCTCCAAAGCCGGGGACATCATCATCGTCGGCGCACCGTCCGACGACGATCCGAACGGTGAGGGGGGTGGATCAGCGTACGTTTTCGAGCGGGCCGGTGCCGACTGGGACCAGCGGGCGAAACTCGCTGCCGACGACGGAGATCCGAAAGACAGGTTCGGCACCAAGACGCGACTCTCGGCGGAGGGGGCGACCGCCATCGTCAGCGCCTGGCGTGACGATGATCCGAACGGTGAAAAGGCAGGGTCTGCGTACGTCTTCGAGCGAACGGACGGAGACTGGACGCAGACGACGAAACTCACACCTCAGGATGGCGACGACGACGATTCGTTCGGCGATGGCGCGGAGTAGTCCGGAGACGGGTCCACCGCCGTCGTCGGCGACTGGACCGACGAAGATCCGAACGGCGTCGCCGACGGGTCCGC
>JAZKSB010000046.1:0-13138 GCA_036626315.1 Halobacteriales archaeon | reverse complement strand
AACACGACGACCACCGTCGGCAGGAGGTAGGGAAAGACCATCATCGTCCGGAGCGAGCCCCCGCCGAACAGGGCCCGATCGACCGCCAGCGCGAACGCCAGCCCGACCACCACGCTGAGCGCCGTCGTGCTGACCGCGAAGACCACGCTGTTCCACAGGACGCCCCAGAACGTCTCGCCGGCAAGGATCGCGGCGTAGTTGCCCAGGCCGACGAAGAGGCTCTCGCCGATGGGGTTCTCGAAGAAACTGGAGAACACGGTGTAGGCGATCGGGACGAACCACAGCACCGCAAAGAACGCCGCCAGCGGCAACAGCAGCAGGCCGACGGCTATCGACCGGCGGCGCTGGCGGTCGAACAGCGAGGTCGCGACGTCTGTCGCGCCCATCGGGTCAGGCCAACCCCCGCAGCTCCTCGGCGAGCCAGTCGACGGTCTCCTCCGGTGACCGACCCCCGTAGAGGAGTTCGTCCGCGGCGGCGCCGTACAGCTGGGTGCTGTAGGCGTCCGCCGAGACGGGGTTCGGCGCGCCGCCGTCACCCGTGTTCAGCACCGGCGCCATTTCGTCCCAGTTCTCTTCGACGATGTCGAGAAACGCCGTGTGGGACTGGATGAGGTCGGCGCTCGTGTAGCGGTCGTCACTCAGGGCCGCCTTCGACGTCGGGAAGTTGAACAGCGCCGTGCCCCGCAGGAACTCGAAGTAGTAGTCCGACTCCAGGAAGAACTTCACGAACTCCTTGGCGCCCTCCACGTTGTCGGCGTCCGCGTAGGAGTACATTCCCTCGAAGTACGACCACCACTGGGTCGGTTCCTGGTCCCCCGCGACGGGGTACGGCGCCGGAGCGAAGTTCTCCGCGATGTCGGGACGGTTGTTCTCGACCTCGATCACCGCAAGGCCGCCGAGGCCGGCCCATGCCGCGAGGTTCCCCTGGATGAGTGCGCCGATGAGGTCGCCCCAGCCCTGGCCGCTGGCGTTGGGACCGTACTCGTTCATCGTCCGGAGGTACTCGAAGGTCTCGATGGCGCGCTGGCGGTTCTCGCCCTGGTCGAGCGTGACCTCGACGTTCCCCGCCGTGCCCGTGTACTCGTCGACCCCGCCGTTCCAGAGCATCTGGGTCGTGTGGGTCGCCGCGGGGTTGGTCCGCCCCGTCGGCACGACGTAGCCGTCCATGTCCTCCTCGGCGGCGACGCGTTCGGCCTCGGACTCCCACTCGCTCCAGGTCCTCGGCTCGCCCTGCACGACGTCCTCCCGGTAGGCCATGACCAGCGGAATCGCGACCGCGGGAACCATGTACGACTCGCCGTCGACGTTGACCGTGTCCTTCACGCCCAGGTCCTCGACGACGTCCGTCATCGGCGCCGTGATGCCCTCCTTCGTCTCGGCGTAGCAGTCCGCCGACGTCTCGAAGATCAGCGCGGGCAGGTTGCCCGCCGCCTTCATCTGCTCGACCTGTTCGTTGGTCGATGTCCCCTTCGGGAGCCAGGTGATCTCGACGTCGTAGCTCGACTGGCCGTTGAAGTCCTCGGCGGCCGATTCCCAGACGTCTCGTGCCCCGCGGTCGTTCAGGAAGTGGACGGTTCCGCCCGCCTGAGTCGTGCCCGTCGTGGTGCCGTCGCCGCCGAGACACCCGGCGAATCCAGCAACGCTTGCGCCGCCGGCCAGTTTCAGGTACGTCCGTCGGGTCGCCGCATTTTTGCGCATGTTTGTCACCTCGAACCGTTTACTGTGTGAAACGGTAGCATGCCAATGTCCTCAAACAACATTAAGCATACTCCCTACACCTGTTGGAGGTTTTTAACGGGGCGGTCGCCACGCTCAGCGTGAGGTCTCGAGCAGAAACTGGCGGTCCCGTCGGGTGCTGTGGTTGTGGATCTCCTCCAGTGCCCGTTCCAGGAGCTTTCGCTCGGCCTTCCGGAGGTGTTCGAGGGCCGTCGCGTGGGTGACCCCGAGCCGTTCGGCGAGCGCCTCTGCGTCCGTCTCCCGTGGCCACTCGAAGTAGCCGCTCTCGAGGGCGGTCGTGACCACCTCGTGCTGGCGGTCCGAGAGGACCGACGGCGTCTCGGTCAGTTCGACGACCCGTTCCAGGCGAACGTCCCCCAGTTCCTGCAGCTCCTCGATCATACCCGGGAGGTCCTCGCGGCGAAACAGCATCACGTCGAACACGCGCTTGGTGCCGTGGACTCTGTCGACGCCGTTGAGCTTGCCGTGGTTCTCGCGGATGACCTGACTCGCCCCCTTCGCTTCCTTCCGGACCAGCAGTGTCGAGTCGTCGATCGGTTCGACCTTCGGGACCTCGGGAGCGCCGGCCAGTCCATCGAGGAACGCATCCCGGTGGTCCCGGGTCTCGATGACGAACGTGATAGTGCCGTCGTCGTGGACCTCCTCTTCGAGAACGTCGAACGGTCGGTCGAACGTGCGGGTCACCTCGTCGAGGACCCCCACCCAGTCGAAGTCGAGGTACAGCTTCGCCTGGTGCATGGTAACGAATATACACTCCCGCGCTTAAGCCTGTTCCCGTCCGTCTCGGTGGCTGGGACGTGCCGGCGACGTCGTCGCCTCGACGCCGCGCTCAGACGAGATTCCCGACGACGACCTGCCTGTCGGTGCCGGGCACGTCGCGGATCTCGGGGTCTCCGAGGCCGGCAGCGGCGAACCACTCGGCGAACGCCGCCTCGCCGTGGACGGTTCCGCCGTCGCGGGCGTAGGCGGTCACCGCCGCCGGAACCGCCCGCGCAGCCCGCTCCCAGACCAGGTCGGCCACGACGACGGTGCCGCTCGGGGCCGCCGCCGTCGCGAGGCGGTCGACGAACGGCGCCGCCGCCGCAGGCGAGAGCCGGCGGGTGGCGTCGCCGGCGAACACCAGGTCCGCGTCCGGCAGCGGATCGTCGGCGTCGACGGCGACCACCTCGACGTCGGTCGGCGCCAGAAGCGGCCGGGAGCGGGCGATTGCGGGCTGGCGGTCGGCCAACGTCACGTCCCGTCCGAGGTGTGCCATCGCGCGGGCGTAGTGGCCCGGGGCGCCACGGACGTCGAGCACGCGATTGGCGTCGGGCGCCTGCCGGACCGCCGCGGTCGCGACCGCCCGGACGGTCGCCTCGTCGGTCGCCGCGCGGGCGCCCAGTCGACGGTGGCAGTCGCCGGACTCCGGCGGGTCGCCGGTCGCCATCGTCTCCGGGAGCGCCGCCAGCGCCGACACGGCATCGAGCGCGTCGGGGAGCCGGCCGACCGACCGGAGGTCGGCGGCGGCCAGAAACCCCAGCAGGCGGTTGGTCGGCTCGTGGGCGCCGTCGACGCGCTCAAGGAAGCCGGCCCGGTCGAGCGCGGCCACCAGCAGGTCGGCGGCCCGCTCGTCGACGTCCGCCGCCGCGGCGACCTCGGCGGGCGTGTCGGCCTCGCGGGCGAGCGCGTCCAGCGCCCCCGTCTCGCGGGCCGCCCACAGGAGAAACAGCGTCGCCGGCGGGACGTCGAGGTCGTCGAGGTCCATGCCGGGCTCTGGTGGGTCGACGGGCAAAAGCGTGGCCACTTCGGTGATCGGCGGACCAGCGGCCCGCGCGCAGCCGCATGCAGCCGGTCACCGGACGACCGTGACCGGGACCTCCGACCGCTCGACCAGCGCCTTGGCGACGCTGCCGACCAGCCGTGCGGCGCGTTCCGAGCGGCCCTTGTGGCCGATGAAGACGCCGTCGAACCCCTGCTCGTCCGCGAACTCGGCGAGCCGGGTCGCCGGGTCGCCGTACAGCGTCTCGGTCGCGGCGTCGACACCGTGCTCGTCGGCGTCTGCAGCCGCCGCCTCCAGAACGCGCTCGCCGCGCTCCTCGGCGTCCTCGACGGACGCGACGAGCATCTCCTCGGCCTCCGAGAACCCGGACAGCGGCTCGCTGGGCGTCTCGGCGTACACGTCCGGGTCGACGACGTGAACGAGCGTCAGCGCGTCCCGGTCGGCGTCGGTGACCTCGATGGCGTACTCCAGCGCGCGGTCGCTGGCGTCGGAGCCGTCCACGGCGACGATGAATCGCATACGTGGCGGTAGGGGTGCGACGGTCTTTAATGTCGTTCCTTCGGCGGGGGCGGACGGACGGGACCCCCGGTCAGTCACCGGACAAGCGCCCGCCGGCGAGCGACCCCGTCGCGACCACCAGCGTCAGGGCCCCCCCCAGGAAATGCCACTGGGAGAACCAGTGTGGCAGCGCTATCGTCCCGACGGCGCCGCGGTAGAGGTCGGTGAGGACGGGCACGTGGTCGTTCGAGGGGGTGGAGACGCCGCCGGGCGGCTCGACGCCGGACCCCGGGGCGGCGGTCCCGTTGCCGGTGCGGGTCCCGGCGCCGTATTCGCCGCCGGGCAGGCGGTCGGCCTCGTAGGGGATCGTGATCCCCGCCGGCGAACTGCTCCAGACGACGGTGCCGTTCCAGTCCACCTCGACGATCCGGTCGTTCAGCGAGTCCGTGATCAGGAGGTTGCCGTTCGCGAGGCGGTCGACGTCGCGCGGCCAGCGGAACGGGATGCCCCCGGCGGAGTCCAGCGACCAGGTCACCGCCCAGTCGCCGTCGCGCTTCTTGACCAGCACGACGCGGTCGTTGTCCGAGTCCGCGACCAGAATCTCGGTGGGCGACAGCCACTGGGGGTTGTGCTGGTGGTCGAACACGTCGGGGTCGCCACACCGGACGTCGCCGTCGCCGTCGGCGTCCACCAGCTGGCCGTCGCCGCGGCAACTCTCGTCGTCGCCCCCGTCGTCCTCGTTGACGACCTCGACGACGCCCTCGCCGCGCTCGATCACGAGCAACTGGTTGGCGTTGCGCACCGAGACCAGAAACCGGTCCTCGCCGATCGCGTCGACGTCGTTGACGTGCAGCCAGTCGGTCAGGGTCGGGTCCTCGGGCGCCTCGTAGAAGGACTCGGCGCGCCACTCCCAGACGACCTCGCCCGTTTCGTTCACGACGACGATCCGCTCCTGCTCCATGTCGGCCACGACGACGTCGCCGTTCGGCAGCACGTCGGCGTCGTGGGACTCGCGGTTGAGGTGCCGGCGCACGGGGATCGTCCACTCCCGTTCGAGCGGGTCGTCCGTCGAGAGGTTGTAAATGCGGAACCCGGTTCTGGCACACGGCGACTCGTACGGTCCGCAGTCGTCAGCGTCCCGCTCGAGAAACGAGACGAGCACGCGGTCGCCGTCCAGCGGTTCGACGTCGAAGTTCGCCCACGGCGTGCGGTCGGTCTCCCGGGCGATGGACCCGTCCTCGCGGACGACCGCGACGGTGCCGTCGGCCGCCCGGAACGACCCCTGCATGCCAACCAGCGTGGCGTTCGACGCCAGCACCGAGCCGTCGGCGGGCGGGTCGGCGGTCGATCGGGTGGTCCCGCGGTCGATCGGCGGCGCCGTTGCAGCGCTCGCCGCCACCCACCCCAGGTAGAGCACGACGGCGGCGACCGCGAGGAGATGCCGGACGGAGAGTTGATCGGGAAGCGGCCGGCGCATGGGGGTGATCTGGCGGTGGTTCCCGTCGGCGGCGCTTGAAAGTTCCGCACGGCACCCGACTCGAGGGGCGGTGTCGCATCGTTGAAGCGCGTCCGGCGGGGAGGTTCGGTCCACCCGGGCGTCCGATGGCCGTCGTTTCCGAGACCCCGGTCGCTGGCCGGGTGCGCATTATCGGTCCACCCGGGCGTCCGATGGCCGTCGTTTCCGAGACCCCGGTCGCTGGCCGGGTGCGCGTTATCGGTCCACCCGGGCGTCCGATGGGGTTATGTGGGATGTGAACGAACAACGACCCATGTCGGGACTCGACTCCGTGGACGGTGACGCGCTCCGGGCGTGGCTCGACCACGTCGACGACGCCGAGACGGCCCGGTGGCTGGCGCTCGGCATCGCCGCCGACGAGGGGGTGTCCCCGGGCGACCTCGCAGCGTGGTACGGCCTGGACCGGGAGGAGGTACAGCGTCGGCTCGACCGACTCGCCGCCGAACCGCTCGCGGTCACGGTCGCGCAACTGGAGGGCGTCGACCTCTCGGCGATGGCCGACGCCGCGGGGCTGGGCGAGGAGACGGTGACCGACTGGTTCGCCGCGCTGGACGCCCGACCCGTCGAGGAGGCCGCCGACATCATCGCCCGGTACGGCCAGCGCGAGACGGGGCCGCTGCTGTCGGGCACCGAGTCCCGGGTCCGGTATCTCGACTACGGGGTGCTCGACGAGCACGGGTGGTCGATCGACGACCCGGACCTGTTCGAGAAGGCCTCCGAGGCCGGCCTCGATCCGGACCGCTACGGGCGGTTCCTGGTCGAGGCCGGCGAGACGATCCTGGAGGCCGCCGAGAGCCGGGGCATCTCCTGGCCGTACGCCTGCCGGGGCGGGGCGTGTGCCAACTGCGCGGCCATCGTCCGGGACGGCGACGTCGCAATGCCGGGCCAGACCATCCTGAGCGACGAACAGATCCGCGAGCAGAACGCCCGACTCACCTGCGTCGGCGTCCCCGTCACCGACCAACTGGACCTGGTGATGAACGTCCAGCACCTGGAGGACTTCGAGGACTTGCGACTGCCGTCGCCGATGGCCGGCGGCGAGCGCAGCGTCTGAGCCGGCTTCGGGCGTGCTGACCGATGGGCTGCCGTCCACGACGACGGCAGCGGCGACCGCACGAACCGTCTTCTGCGGCCCGGGAACTGCCCTCAGGCCCCTGTCGCCGGTCCCGGCTCCCGACGACGACACCACAGGGAGGCCCCGAGTGAGCGAGTCGCCCGCCGGGACATCCCGGCTCCCGGCGTCAGTCCGCGAGCACCGCCTCGAGCGCGTCCATCGTGCGGTCGACGCGCTCGACGGACGCACCATAGCCCATGTGGCCGATCCGGAGGACGTCGTCCGCGAGGTCGCCGAGGCTCGTCGCGACGACGACGCCGTGTTTCTCGGCCATGGCCCGCTGGACGGCCGTCGCGCTGCGGTCCATCTCGAAAGCGGTCACCGTCGGCGAGGACCGGTCGACGTCGTCGGGGTAGACGTCGAGGCCGAGTTCGCGACCCCGCTCGCGGGTCCGGCGGGCGGCCCGCTCGTGGCGCTCGTAGACCGCGTCGAGTCCCTCCTCGAGGATCCGGTCCAGCGACGCCTCCAGCGCGTAGAGGTTCGAGATCAGGTGGGTGTACGGCGTCGGATCGCCCGCTGCCGGGTCGACGTCGTGCCAGGGCGCCAGGCCCGTGTACAGCGGTTCGCGGTCGGTCGCCTCGACGGCGGCCCAGGCGTCGTCGCTGACCGTCGTCGTCGTCAGCCCGGGCGGGGAACTCAGACATTTCTGGGAGGCCCCCAGCGCGACGTCGACGTGCTCGATCGGCACGGCGGTCCCGCCCAGCGAGGAGACGGCGTCGACGACCGTCAGGACGCCGGCGTCCTGGAGGATCGGGAGGATCTCCCCGAGGTCGTTCAGGACGCCGGTCGGCGTCTCGCAGTGGACCGCCGTCGCCACCTCGAAGTCCGACGTCGCGACCAGTTCCTTGACGGCGTCGACGTCGAACCCCTCGCGGTCGGGCACGTCGTGGACGGTCGGGTCGCCGCCGTAGTTCTCGACGAAGTCCGCGAAGCCGTGGCCGTAGATCCCGTTTGCCAGCACGAGCACCTCATCGCCCGGGTCGACCAGCGAGGCGACCGCGGCCTCCAGGCCGAGGATCCCCTCGCCGCCGAGCACGAGCACGTCGTCGTCGGTGCCGTAGACGGTCGCGAGTTTCGACAACAGGGTCTCGTAGTAGTCGCCGAACGCGGGTTCGACGTCGGGGTTCACGATGGGGCGGCTCATCGCCTCCCGGACGTCGGGGGGAAGTTCGGTCGGGCCGGGCGTCATCAGCAGGCGGTCGCCTGGGTCGGGCATGCCCGGGGGTACGGTGGGGGGCATCAAAAGAGTGGAGTCGGCGGCCGGGGCTGCTGGAACCCGGACGGCGCGGACCCGGCAGTCCGGCCGGCCGAAACCCGGAAGTGCCCGGTCGGCGCCGGCGACGGAGCGCGGGGAAAACACGATTGGGATGGGGCCCGAATTGCCCACATGGCAGAAACAAGATTCGCGGGGATCGAGGGCGAGCGCCTGCGCTACGGCGACGCCGACTGGGAACTGACGGGCGAGATCGAGTTGCGCCAGCGCGGGGACGTGGTGATGGCGAAGGCCGTCCGGACCGACGGCGGGCGGGGCGAGCGCGCGAACCTCTCGTTCGGCATCGCGGACCCGCCGGGGTCGCTCAACCCGGGCAACCTCGGGGATCCGGAGGCCTGGATCGAGGGCCAGCGAGGCGAGCATGAACTGGTCGTCCGGACGGACCGGCGGACCTATCGCTACGAGCTGCACAGCATCGAGCACTGACCGAGAGCGCGTGCCGGTGTGCGGCGCGCCGGCGGCTCAGAGCAGCCGCGACAGGAACTGCTGGCCGCGCTCGGTCCGGGGCTGCTCGAAGAACTGCTCGGCGGGCGTGCGCTCGGCGATCTCGCCGTCGGACATCAGGACGATGCGGTCGCCGACCTCGCGGGCGAACCCCATCTCGTGGCTGACGACGATCATCGTCATCCCCTCCTCGGCGAGCTCCCGCATGACGTCGAGGACCTCCCCGACGAGTTCCGGGTCGAGCGCGCTCGTGACCTCGTCGAACAGCATCACTTGGGGGTCCATCGCGAGGGCGCGCGCGATGGCGACCCGCTGTTGCTGGCCGCCCGAGAGCTGGTTCGGATAGGAGTCGCCCTCGCCCGTGAGCCCCACCCGGTCGATGAGGTCCGCAGCCCGGTCCCGGGCGGCCTCCTCGTCGACGCCCCGAACCTTCATCGGCGCGAGCATGACGTTCTCGATGGCCGTCTTGTGCGGGAAGAGGTTGAACGACTGGAACACCATCCCGATGCGCTGGCGCAGGCGGTTCACGTCGGCGTCGGGCGCGGAGATGGCCTCGCCGGCGAGCCGAATCTCGCCGGACTGTATTTCTTCCAGTCGGTTCGTGCACCGCAGCAGGGTCGACTTCCCGGAGCCGGACGGCCCGATCACCACGACGACCTCCTGCTCGCGGACCGTCAGGTCGATCTCCTTGAGCACGTGGAGGTCGCCGAAGTACTTGTCGACGTTTTCGTACTCGACGAGGCCGTCCGCGCTCATGGATTCTGCCGCCTCCCGAAGCTGCTTCTGATGGACCGGAGGGCGTCCCCGATCCGCGATCGTTCGTCCTCGGCGCCGCCCCAGTCGGCGTGCTCCTCGAGCAGGCTGACGAGCAGACTCATCGACATCGTGATGGCGAGGTAGAACAGCGCGACCCACAGAAGCGGCGTCCACGGGTCCAGCGTGGTGCTGTTCACGTTTCGGAACACGCTCATGATCTCGGGGACGGCGATGACCGTCAACAGCGACGTGTCCTTGACGAGAATGATCTGGTCGTTGCCGATGGCGGGAAGCGCGTTGCGCCAGGCCTGCGGGAGGACGACCTCCCGCATCGCCTGCACCCGGGACATGCCCAGCGAGCGCGCCGCCTCGAGCTGGCCGTCGGGGACGGCGTTGATGCCGCCGCGGACCGCCTCGCCGACGTAGGCGCCGTGGTTCAGCGTCAGGCCGATGATGGCCGCCGGCACTGCCCAGTCGGGGATGGGGAAGTTTCCGGTCCCCCACAGCCGGGGGACGCCGAAGTAGATGACGAACAGCTGGAACAAAAGCGGCGTCCCGCGGAAGAATTCGACGTACCCCTTCGCGATCCGGCTGGTGATGCCCGACGACGAGATGCGCCCGAGTCCCACGAAGATCCCGAGCACGACCGACATCAGGCTCGAGGCGACCACGATCTGGAGGACGAGCCCGAACGCCTCGACGAACCGCGGGAAGATGGTTTCCAGTAGGTCGGGGTCGACCTGGGTGACGACGATCCAGACGACGAGTGCGCCCACGACGAGGGCGAAGCTTCCGGCGACGACCTCGCCCATCCGCCTGACGAATTCGTCCCGGGCGAGCAATCCCTGCCGGGTCGGGGCACCTTCGTCTGAGTATCCCTCGGACATGAGTCCTACCTTGCGTGCCCGTGTCAAAAACGATGGGGGAGGTCGGACCTGCTGGTATGGGATAGGTCGGACCTGCTGGTGACCGGGCACCGGTCCTGACGAGGCGGTAGTAGCAACTCGCGGCCCGCGAGCGTCGGCACCACGGTCACCCGCCCGCGTTCGTCACCCCTCGAAGTAGTTGCCGTAGATCTCGTCGTACCGGCCGGACTCCTTGATGTCAGCGAGGGCGTCGTTGACCTCCTCGCGGAACTCGTCGTCGTCCTGCCGGAAGGCGATACCGTAGTCCTCGATGGTGAGGGTGAGGTACGGCGGCGCCTCCTCCGGCCGGTCCGCTGCGGCTTCGCCTTCCCCCTCCAGGAAGACGACCTCGTCGTTCTCGTTGGCGAACTCGGCGTTGACCGTGTTATCGTTGACGACCGCCGACACCTGGTTGTTCAGGAGGGCGTCGAACGCCCCGGGGATCTGGTCGTAACTGTCGATGGTGAGGTCGCCGCCGAAATCCTCCTTGAGCTTCTCTGCCGCGCCCTCGCCGGTCGTCCCCTTCTGGACGGCGACGTCCTTGCCCTTCAGGTCCTCCAGCTGGTCGATGTCGCCGTTTTTCAGGACGATGACAGTCTGGTAGGCCGTGAAGTAGGGGTCCGAGAAGTCCACGCTTTTGGCGCGCTCCTCGTTGATCGTCATCGCGCTCATGATGACCCGGAAGTCCCCGTTGTTCAACGAGGAGATGATGCCGTCCCAGGCGGTTTCCTGGAACTCGTACTCGCGGTCCATTTCCTCCTCGAAGATGGCGCCGGCGATGTCCACGTCGAACCCGGTGAGATCGCCCTCTTCGGTGCGGTACTCGAACGGATTGTAGGGGATGTCCGAGCCGATGGTGACAGCGTCGCTACCGCCGAGGCTACCGAGACATCCCGCCAGTCCGGCAAGGGCCGACGTCGCTCCGATACTTTTCAGATACGTGCGCCGTTGCATGACAGGCATTGACAACGCGAGAGGGGCGTATAAGGGTTGGCACCGAGAACAAATTCCTCCGGAAGCGGGCGTTCCGCGCCAGCGGGCCGGCGAGGCCCCGGGCCCGGCTTGCCCGGAGCCGACGGGACCGACCGCGGATGCAGTCGAGCCCGCTGGCAAGGGTGACTGACCCGCCGGGTACTACCGGCACCAGTGAACGCGGCGGTCAGGACGGCCCGTGCCCGTTGAGTCGCGCTTAAGTCCCGGCCGGGTCTAGGGAGGGTCATGATCGGGAAACTGCCGCCGGGCGCGCTGGCGGAGTTCGTGCTCGGGCGGGCGGGCGCGGCGGACGAGCGGGTGCTGCAGGGACCGGCCTACGGCGAGGACACCGGCGCGGTCGAACTCGGCGACGAGGTGCTGGTGTTCAACCCCGACCCCATCTCGCTGGCGGTCGAGCGCATCGGCAGCCTCTGAGTCGACGTCGCGTGCAACGACGTGGCGGCCTCCGGCGGCGACCCGGAGTGGCTGACGAGCGTCGTGTTTCTCCACGACGACTCGGAGGCCGTCGTCGACGAGATCACTCGACAGCTCGACGAGGCGGCCCGGCGGGCCGGGGTCGCGATCGTCGCCGGCCACACCGAGTACAGCCCCGGCAGGACGGCGCCGCTTCTGGTGTTGAACTGCGTCGGCCTCGCCGACCGGTACGTCCCCACCGGCGGCGCCGAACCCGGCGACGACGTGATCCTCACCAAGCGGGCCGCGATCGAGGGGACGGCCATCCTCGCGACGGACTTCCGGGACCTGGTCACGCCGGCAGTCGACGACGCGGTCCTCGAGCGCGGCGCGAAATTCTATGACGACGTCAGCGTGATCGACGACGCGGCGGCCGTCCGGGAGTTCGCCCACGCGATGCACGACCCCACGGAGGGCGGGCTCGTGGACGGGCTCTTGGAGATGGCCGTCGCCTCCGGCGTCGCGATGGACGTCGACCCGGACGCGATCCCGGTCGCCGAGGAGACCCGCCAGCTTGCGGCTGCCGCCGACGTCGACCCGCTGCGGATCTTCGGGTCCGGCGCGCTGGTCGCCTCCGTCCCCGGGGAGGCGACCGACGACGCGCTCGCGGCGCTGGAGGCTGCCGGCGTCCGGGGAACAGTCATCGGAACCGTCCGCGAGAGCGACGAGCCGCGACTCGAGTTCGGCGAGACGACCTACAGGGAGGCGGTGCGCGACGACATGTACGCCCTCTGGGAGTGAGCTCGCCGGTGAGGTCCCTAAAAGTCTGCGAGCGGCCATCCGGATCGAAGCCCCGTAACGCTCCGTCGGCGACGCGCTGCACGGCGTGCGGGACACCATATCCGCGCTCCGCGCCGTCCATTTTCCCGGCGCGTGCACTCATTGATCAAACGACGGGATGAAGGTAAAAATGAACCGAGTAGTCGGTGAAAAGATTTTTACGTATGCCGTTCGCAACGGCCGACGTCCCGTTCTGGGTGCAGGGGCTTCCACATGCCGACCTGGAATGGGACACACGGGGGGCCCCCCCCCCCCCCACACACGAAGCGAGCGGCAGGGCCCCGCGGGATGGGGGACACCCCCCCCCCTATCCACCTTCGAGCAGGACTCGCGTCCCGGAGTTTTCGCCGACGCCGCCATCCCTGCCAGCAACGGGCGCGCCGAACGATTTGCGCTCCCGGCGGACGCCTCCGACACCGTTGCCGGTCGACTACGACCGTCTCGGAAACCCGACAGCGGGCCGAGGTAACTGGCAGACGGGTCGGGATTTTCCGCCACCGCGGCGAGTAGAGGAGGCATCCTTTTGAGTCGGCCGCGACTACGGGTATGCATGGACGATGAGGAGCGCGTGGCAATGCTCAAGCGCGTGAATCGCCAGTCCGCGACGGTCGGGGCGTCGCTGCCGGAGACGATCACGGTCGGCGGCAACGAACTCGACCTCCCGGAGTTTCTGGTCGAAACCCGAAAACTCGACCGGATCCCGCCCGAGACGAAGGAGACGCTGCAGGAGGCAAAGCAGGCGCTCAGGGCCGAGCGCAAGCGCCGGGTCGAGCGCCTGGAGTCGGAGCCGCTGGACAGGGAACCTGCCGAAGCCCTCGCCGACGAGATCGTCGGCATCGAACGCGCGCTGAACGCGCTCGACAGCATCCGGGAGCCCTCCTACGGCGAGCGCGCCAGGGCCGCCGAGCGC
>JAZKSB010000045.1:0-13284 GCA_036626315.1 Halobacteriales archaeon | reverse complement strand
CGGAGCCGAAGATGTCGACGTTGGTCTGGTAGAACTCCCGGAACCGGCCCTGTTGGACCTGCTCGTAGCGCCAGAACGGCCGGGTGGAGAACCACTTGATGGGCTTGGCGAGTTCCTTCTGTTTCGCGGCGACCATGCGGGCGGCCGTCGGGGTCAACTCCGGCGCCAGCGTGACGTGGCGGCCGCCTTTGTCCTCGAAGCTGTACAGTTCCTCGACGATGTCCGGGCCGCTCTTGTCGACGAACATCTCGACGTCCTCCAGTCTGGGCGTCTCGATCTCCCGGAAGCCGTACCGGCGGGCGGTCTCCTCGACGGCGTCGATGACCTCCCGCCGGGGGGCCATCTCACGGGGGTAGAAGTCGCGGAACCCCTTGAGTCCCTCGTAGGTGGGCATGCCCGCGGATTCGGGGACCGGCGCCTTGAACCGTTCGCTCCAGCGTGGTGGGGCTCTCGGTGAAGGCGCCGGTCCCGGCCTCCCGTCGGGAACCCCTACTCCCGCACGTCCTCGACGTAGGTCTGGTCGTGGTCGGGGAACACCTCGTCGACCGCCTGGGGGCCGTACTCCTCGGCCATGAGCGCCCGCAGTTCGGCCTCGTAGTCGGCGCGGGGGATCTCCTCGCTGGGACCGACGGTGACGTCGAGGTTCGCCTCGACGAGGCGGTCGACTGCCCGGCGGCCGAAGCCCGACAGCGGCGCGAGGTAGTCGACGTCGTGGCGGTCCTCCAGGCTCTGGGCTTGCGCGCGGGAGACGGTCGGCACCCGGTCGTCGCGGCGGGTACCGTCGGCGACCGCGTCGAAGCCCGACCTCGCGGCGACCTCCAGGGCGTGCAAGTGGACCGCCTGGATACCGTTGCGCGGATAGCCGTCCTCGTACATGCGCTCGACGGCGTCCTCGGCGACGTCCCGGTCCAGGTCCAGCGTCTCGAACTCGAAGCCGCCGGCGGTCGCGCTCATCTCCGCGTGGTTCCAGTCGTCGGTCACTCCGAACCGCGCCGTCAAAAGCGTCAGGTCGTAGAACTCCGACAGCATCAGCGCTGCCAGCGTCGAGTCCTTCCCTCCGCTGTAGAGCAGCCCGCAGTTCATTTACCGATGCCGAATGTTGAACGACTTCGAGTCGGGCTTTAACTCCTTGAGCAGTTCCTTCATCTTGTCCTCGTCTATCTTGCCCTGGATGCGGCCGCTCTGTGCGAGGGCGATGAGTTGCTGTTCGACCTGCTCGGCGAAGTCGGGCTTGGACATCCGGATGGTGTTCAGCCGCTTGCGGGCGCCGTCGGTGAGGTGCTGGCGGAGGATGGCCTTCTTCTGGGCCTCCGCCTGCTGCTGGCGGGCCTCCAGTTGCTCCTTCTGTTCCTCGCCCACCTCGTCCTGCAGTTCCTCCATGCGCTCCTGCCGGAGTTGCTCCAGTTCTTCTTCGTCTCGGTCGCTCATGCTACACTATGGTAACGGCCACGCCCGCAAAATCATTTCGGACGACCGGGACCTGACTGCTCGTCGATCCGGGAGCAGCTCCCGGTCGAGCATGCGACGTTCTATCGAGAGGAAAACTTCCGCGAACGAAGAACGGGAACGCCCGGTCCGGAGTTCAGGCGTACCGCTGGAGTTCGGGGCGGTCGAGTTGCTCGATGACGTCGCCGGCTGTCTCGTCAAGCAGGCTGCGGCCCTCGGCGGTGACCCGCCGGCCCTCGCCGTTTGTGTCCTGGACGTAGCCGGCCTCCTCCAGTTGCTGGAGCAGGGTTCGGATGACGCTGCCGCTGCCGTCGCTCCGGCGGCGGGGCGCGACCCGGTAGCGGTTCGACCCCTGTTTGGCGTTGCCGTACTCGGTGGTCAACCGCTCGACGCCGACGGGCCCGTCGACGGCGACCTTCCGGAGCACGCTGGCGCCGCGGCGGAACCAGAAGTCGTCCTGCTGCGGTGCGAGTTCGCGGCCCTCGCCGCTCTTTGCGAACGCCTGCCAGTCCGGTTCCTCCAGGTCGTCTCGGAGCCGGTCGGCGAGCTCGTCGAGGAGCTCGTCCACCGGAGCGTCGTAGAGGGTTGCCATGACCACGTGTTCCCCGCCGCGCCATTTAAGCACATCGTCTCCGGGTTGGGGCGCTCGCGGGGCGACGGGGCCGGTTCGGGCGCCCCGGCTCCCGAACACCGCTGTCCCGACCGCGGCCTCTATAACGGCGACCCGCCAAACGGGGCACATGGACGAACGGGCGGCACTCGCGCTGGTCTCGCAGGCCGTCGGCGAGGCGGGCGACGACGCCGCGGTGGTCGACGGCCAGGTCCTGACCATCGACATGCTGCACGAGTCGACGGACTTCCCCGACGGCACCACCCGCTACACCGTCGGGTGGCGGACGGTCGGCGCCTCGCTGTCGGACGTGGCGGCGATGGGGGCGGACGCGAACGCCGCCGTCGCCGTCTACGGCGACAGTGGCTTCGACGAGCGCGAACTGCTCCGGTTCGTCGAAGGCGCTCGCGACGTCGCCGAGTCCGTCAACGCCCGGTACGTCGGCGGCGATCTGGACGAACACCGGGAGTTCACCGTCGCGACGACCGCGCTGGGCTGGACCGACCGGCCGGTGTACCGCTCGGGTGCGAGCCCCGGCGAACTCGTGGCGGTCACGGGCACGCTCGGGCGGTCGGCGGCGGCCGTGGAAGCCTTCGACCGTGGCGACCGCGAGACCGCAAACGACCTGTTTCGGTTCCAGCCCCGCGTCGCCGCCGGGACCGCCCTCAGGGAGTACGCCAGCGCGATGATGGACTCTAGCGACGGACTGGCCCGCTCGCTGCACCAGCTGGCGGCGGCCAGCGACTGCGGGTTCGACGTCCGGAGCGGCGACGTCCCGGTCGACGACGCCGTCGCCGAGCGGGCGGACACCGAATCCGAAGCGCTGGACATGGGGATGTACTTCGGCGAGGACTTCGAACTCGTGTTTACGCTGCCGGAGGCGGCTCTGGAGGCCGCCCGCAGCGTCGTGGACGTTCCGATCACCGTCATCGGCGAGGTGACCGACGGAGGGCTGCGGCTCGACGGCAAGCCGCTTCCGGACCGGGGATACACACACGGGTGAGTCCGGCGGTCGGGGCCGGATTCGTGACGTTCACGGCGGTCGGGGCCGGATTCGTGACGTTCACGGCGGTCGGGGCCGGATTCGTGACGTTCAGCGAGTCCGCCACGTGCTTTCGGAGAGCCCGACGAACCGCAAGTGCGCCCTTCCGCCGGCGAGCCCGACCGGGAGGTCACCCCGCCAAAAGTCGGAACGGAACGGGAGTGAAACAGAGGATTCCGAGCCCGAACGTCAGCAGCCCGACGGCCTGTCGGCGCCAGTCCAGCGAGTCCTCCTGGACGGGCGTCGCCGGGCCGTTGAAGGCCAGCAGCATCGCGAACCCGCCCCAGACGGTCCACAGCATCACCGAGTCCTGCAGGCCGAGCCCCCGGACGTAGTGGAGGTAGCCGGCCAGCCCGAACAGACCGAAGGGGACGACGGCGTTCAGCGACACCTGGCGCCGGCCCAGCATCGCCCGGAGCATGTGTCCCCCGTCGAGTTGGCCGACCGGGATGAGGTTCAGAAACGTCACGAACATCCCGACCCAGCCGCCGATGACGACGGGGTTCACCGACTGCCCGGCGCCGTAGTCGTGGTTCGCCCCCATCGCCCACGCGACGAGGTCCAGAAGCGGCGGGTTCGCCAGCACGAACGCGGTCTCGGAGTTCTCGACGACGCTCGCGGGCACCGAGACCGGGTCCAGCGACAGCCCTATCGCGGTCACGACCATCGTCGCGGTGAGGCCGGCCAGCGGCCCGGCGACGCCGATGTCGAACAGCGCCTTCCGGCTGGGGATCTGCCCGCGCATGCGGATGACAGCGCCCATCGTCCCGAAGATGGTGGGCACGGGGATGAAATACGGCAGCGTCGCGTCGACGCCGTGGTACCGGCTCATCACGTAGTGGCCGAGTTCGTGGATGCCGAGGACGCCCAGTACGGCGGCCGTGAACGGCCACGCCTCCAGCAGCGCCAGCGGGTTCGAGGCGATCTCCGAGGCCGGCACGAAGTACCAGCCCACCGCCCCCACGAACAGCGTCGAGACGACCGTCGCAACGAACAGAAACACGTTCGTCCAGGGGATCCCGCCGCGGTCGCTCGTGGCCCTGGGTTCGGCGACGAGGACGTGCTCGCCGAGTCGCTCGTGGTGGCGCAACTCGTAGCCCGCCTCGCGGAACGCCGGCCACAGTGTCCGGACGGCCTCGTCGTCGTCCACCAGCGGCTGCCCGAAGTACAGCAACCTCTCGCCGTCGTGCCGGGTCTCGTAGATGTCGAAGACCCCGTCGAACGCCTCCCGGGACGGGCCGGCGTCCGGCGGTTCGATTTCGGGCATCGCCGCCGGCTAGTGGACGGCGGTTCATAAGTCTTTGATACCCGGCGTCTGGGGTGCTGCCGGACCCGCCGGGAGACGACGGCGGGCGCAGATGGTCGACAACTGCGGGAAAACGGCAGGGCAGAGAAGTGGGCTGCGTCGGGGACCAGGGCGGGATCGACGCGGGAGCCCGGGGCAGGGCCGAATGCGGCGTCAGGCGCTCGCGATCCGCCAGGTGGTGGCGCTGGTGTACGACCACTTCTCGATCTCGAGGTCGGCGGCGGACTCGGTGAGTTTCACCATCAGGGCGCCTATCTCCTTCGGGGAGAGACCGACCTCGTCGGCGATGAACTTGCTCTTGAAGTAGAGTTCGCCGTCCTCGTTGACCTTCCGCTCGAGGAACTGCTTCAACTTCTCTTCCTTACCGAGACTGGAGGGCTCCGCGGTAGCGCTCATGGTTGGCACCGATCTTTCCGTGTCCCCCTATCATCATATAAAGGTGGGACGCTTCGGGCTGCTTTGCGCTCTTTCGCCGGTTTCACGCCGAGTTAGGGACGTTTTACGAACGCTTTAAATCCGTTTAGACATTTTATAACCGTCTCTCGCTCTTTTTCGGGGCCTGGGGGGCAACCTGCCATCCTCGTCCACGATCCGTCCGGTGGGCCGTTTCGCCGGTCGCTCCCGTCACGTCGGCCTCGGGCGCGCCCGTTTTCGGTTTGGGGACGGCGGTGCCCGAGCGACCGACGGAGGGCCTGTCTGCCCGTCGCCCGAGCGGCCGTCGCCTCGCGAGCCAGCGCTCGATCCAGTCCGCCGAGCGGAACCGACCGCCGCCCCGGTTGGCAACCCTTATGCGTCCGACAGGGCTACCTGCCGGTAGCATGAACGTCGTCGTCTCCATCGGCGGAAGCGTCCTCGCGCCGGATCTCTCGGCGGCGGAGGTGCGCGAGCACGCCGACGCCATCGAGACCCTCGCGGCGGACGACCACGACCTGGGCGTCGTCGTCGGGGGCGGGTCCGTCGCCCGCGAGTATATCGGCGCGGCCCGGGACCTGGGCGCAAACGAGATCGAACTCGACCAGATCGGCATCGAGGTGACCCGGCTGAACGCCCGCCTGCTGATCGCGGCGCTGCGCGATCGAACACGGGTCGTCTCGGCGCCACCCGAGGACTACGAGGCCGCCGGCCACGCCATCCGGAGCGGCGAACTCGCCGTGATGGGCGGGGTCGCGCCCGCCCAGACGACCGACGCCGTGAGTGCGGCGCTAGCGGAGTACGTCGACGCGGATCTGCTGGTGTACGCCACCAGCGTTCCCGGGGTCTACAGCGCCGACCCGGACGTCGATCCGGACGCCGAGCGGTTCGACCGGATGAGTGCCGACGAACTCGTCGACGTGATCGCCGACGGCGAGATGACTGCCGGCGCGCCCGCACCCATCGACCTGCTTGCCGCGAAGGTGATCCAGCGGGCGGAACTCCGGACCGTGGTCATCGACGGGACCGATCCCCGACGCATCGTCCGTGCGGTCCGGGGCGAGGACGTTCGGGGAACGGAGGTTGTTCCTGAACGCGTAGGCGACGCCGACCCTGACCGGGAAGACCGATGAGCACCGACCGGACCGACCCCTACGCCCTTCAGGGCGAGCCCGAAGACGGCGGTTCGAACCACCGCGTCTTCTGGGCCGACGCGGTCGCCGACCGCATCGAGGAGCGCGATCCCGACGAACCCGTCGTGATAAAGGGCGGCATCTCGCCGTCCGGCGTCCCCCACCTGGGCAACGCGAACGAGATCATGCGGGGCTACTTCGTCGCGGAGGCGCTGCGGGACCGCGGCTACGAGGTCCGACAGGTGTTCACCGCCGATGACCGGGACCCCCTGCGGAAGGTGCCCCGGAAACTTGCTGATCTCGACGGCAACGTCGTCGGGCTGGGCGAGGTCGACGCCGGCGCGCTGGGGCGCAACCTCGGGAAGCCGTACACCGACATTCCCGACCCGTTCGGCTGCTGTGACTCCTACGGCGAGCACTTCTCGACACTGATCGAGCGGGCCGCCGACCAGCTCGGCGTTCCGCTGGAGGTCGTCTCGAATACGAAGCTGTACGAGTCCGGCGCGTTCGAGGCGGTCACCAGTCACCTGCTCGACAACCAGGGCCGGGCCCGCGAGGTGCTCGGGCAGTACCAGGACAAGGTCGACGAGGACTACGTCCCGTTCAACCCGGTCTGTGAGAACTGTGGGAAGATCACGGAAACGGTCAACGACTACGACCCGGAGGCCGGTACTGTCGAGTACGAGTGCACCGACATGGAGGCCGGCGACCGGATCATCGAGGGCTGTGGCCACCGGGGGACTGCGACGCTGCGGGAGGGCAAACTCCCCTGGCGGTTCGAGTGGCCCGCCCAGTGGCAGGTGCTCGGGGTCGATCACGAGCCGTTCGGCAAGGATCACGCCGAAGGCTCCTGGCCCTCGGGCCAGGACGTCGCGCGAAACGTCCTCGGCATCGAGCCCCCGGTCCCGATGGTCTACGAGTGGTTCACCCTCAACGGCGAGGCGTTCTCCTCCTCGGAGGGGAACGTGATCCTCGTCGGCGAGGTGCTGGAACTGGTCGAACCCGAGGTGCTGCGGTACTTCTTCGCGAAGGACCCCGGCAAGGTCCGGAATTTCGACGTCGAGCGGCTCGACGGGCTCGCCGGGGGGTTCGACCGCTTCGAGCGGGCCTTCTACGGCGCCGCCGACGGGGAGGATGCGGCGTTCGCCGAGCGGGCCTACCCCGACGTGATCCGGCCGACCGTGGCCGAACTGGAAGACGACGGTCGGCTCCGTGTCGCCGGGGCCGGCCCGTGGAGCGAACCCGTGACGGACCCGGGAGCGCGGGACCGATTGGACGACCTGATCGACGCGGACTTCGACCGCCGGGTCAGGCTTCCGTACACGTTCGCGGCAGTGCTGGGCATGAGCGAGGACCCGACGATCCGCGAGGAGATCGCCCGAAAGGAGGGCCACGTCCCCGAGGACACACCCGGGTGGGCGGTCGACTATGCGCTCGCCCGCGTGGAACAGGCCCGCCGGTGGGCCGACCGCGTCGACAACGAGTTCAACTACGAGTTGAAGCGCAGCGACGTCCCGGACGTCGCGTTCGACGAGGCGACGGCGGCGGCGCTGGACGAACTGGCAGACTTCGTCGCGGCGGGCCACGACGGCGAGGCGATCCAGGGGGAGATATACGAGACCGCCAAGCGCCACGACCTCGACGTCGGCGACTTCTTTGCCGCCGGTTACCGGCTGTTTTTCGACCAGCCTGAGGGGCCGAAACTCGGCCAGTTCCTCGGGAAACTCGACAGGGAATTCGTCGTCGAGCGACTCCGCCGGGAGGCCTGACCGGGCCGTCGACTCGCGTGGAGGGAAGATGCCGGGCCCATCGAGGCACCTCCGGTCGTCCCGGCAGAGGCGAGACTGTCGTTACGGACTGCCCGCCGCTCGACCGCCGTCGTCCGCCTCGAGGTACTCGACGTCGATCGGATCCTCGATGTCGCCCATGACCGACTCCAGCAGATCGGTCACGGTCACCAGCCCGACGACGTCGCCGTCCTCGATGACGAGCGCGAGTTCCTGGTTCTCCGTCTGGAACTGGTCGATCGCGTCGCTGACGTCCGCGTCCGGCGACAGCGTCATCGGCGGGGCGGCCACCTCCGAGAGGTCGAGGTCGCCGTCGACGAGGTCCTCCCGGTGGCGGGTCAGAATCGGAAGGTAGAGGATCCCCTCGAACTCGGTCAACGCCTCGCCGACGAGCGGGTAGCGGGTGTGTGGGTGCTCCGCCATTCGCCGGACGTTATCCTCGGGATCGACTGCCGTCGACAGCGCAACGATGTCGTCGGCCGGCACCACCACTTCCCTGACGGACTGCTCGCCGATGTCGAGTGCGTTCATCACTTCCTCGCGCCGCTCCTCGGGGAGCCCTCCCTCGTCGAGCACCGACCCGAGTCGGTTCCGGAGGTCGGCCCGCGATTCGATGACGTCCGCCTCGGTTTCCAGCCACGCGCCGGTCATCTCGACGCCGAACAGTTTGAGCGTCCACTTTGCGACCCCGTCGCCGAGCTTTATGACCGGCGCGATCGCATAGTGAAACCAGTACAGCGGCGTTGCGCCGTACCGGGACACCGTCCGCGACCGCTCGACGCCGAGGTACGTCGGCGTCTGCTCGCCGTGGGTCAGGTGGACGAGGTTGATGAGAACGAACGCGATGAGCGCGCCGCCGCCGAGTCCGGCGAGCCTGGAGTTCGCAAACAGGGGCTCGAACACCGACGCCAGCGCCGGTTCGGCGACGATCCCGACCGCGATGCTCGACGCGGTGATGCCGACCTGGCAGGTCGTGAGATACAGCTCCAGGTTCCGTGTCATCTCCCACGCGCGTTCCAAGGCGGGGTCTCCGTCGCCGACGAACTCCGCCTTGCTGTACTGGCGTGCCCGCGTCAGCGCGAACTCGATCGCGACGAAAAAGCCGTTGGTCAAAATGAGCGCCGCTCCGGCCACGAGGCGAATCCAGAGTTCGAGCGCCTCCATCCCCCCGGAACTTGGGATCCGGGGAGTAAATGGTTGCTGGAATCCGTCGGCGTATCGTGTGTCCGGTGCCGAACGCCCGTGGTCGGCCCGCCGATTCGCCTGCGGGCCGGGCGATGCCTGGAACCAAACGCATTTGCGTGTCGGGGCGTGACTGGCCAACGATGAATACGCTGACGTGGATCCTTGCGGGCATCCTCGTCTACTGGCTGGCGATCGTGACGCTGCGACGTCGCGGATGGCTGCCGGAGTACGCGAAAGCACAGGGACCGCTCCTGTCGATCCACACAAGCCGCGGCCGGGCGTTTCTGAACTGGCTGGCCAGCCCGCGGCGGTTCTGGCGGGCCTGGGCCAACTTCGGGCTCGGATTCTCGATCGTGGTGATGGCGCTGGCGTTTTTCTTCCTGCTGACGTCCGCGATCCTCCAGATGCTCCGCCCGGAGCCGACGATGGTCACCCAGCCCCGCAACGTGCTCGTCATCCCGGGGGTCAACGACTTCCTTCCGCTGTCGGTCGCTCCCGAGATCATCGCCGGACTCGTCGTCGCGCTGGTCGTCCACGAGGGCGGCCACGGTTTGCTCTGTCGGGTCGAGGACATCGACATCAAGTCGCTGGGCGTGGTGCTGCTCGCGGTGATCCCGCTGGGGGCGTTCGTCGAGCCCGACGAGGAGAGCCGGACCGAGGCCGACCGCGGCCAACAGTCACGGATGTTCGCCGCCGGCGTCACCAACAACTTCGCGGTCACCGTCATCGCGTTCACGTTGCTGTTCGGCCCGGTGGTCGGCTCCATCGCCGTCGCTCCGGGCGTTCACGTGGGCACGACCATGCCCGCCTCCGGCGCCGACGCCGCCGGCATCGGGATGGGCGACCGGATCACCGCCGTCGAGGGCACCCCCGTCGAGGACGAGTCCGAACTAAACGCCATCCTCGACAACGAGACCAGATCGACGGCGGATGTCGAGATCAACGGCGAGCGGACAAGGACGGTCCAGCGGCGCCTGCTGGTCACGAGCAACGTCACCGTCGAGGGGATCCCGACGGTCCCGCCCAACGCCACGGTTGCAGCCGTCAACGGGACGAACGTCTCCACGCGGGGCCAACTCAAGGCGGCCTTCCGGAACCGAACGGTCGGCACGGTGACGACCGCCGACGGGCGGAACGTGACCTTCCCCGTCGGCGCGCTGGCCACCGTCCAGCGCGACGGGGCGATGGCGGAGACGGAGGCCCCGACCACCGACGCGCTCGTGATCACCCGGATCGACGGCCAGCGGATCGTCACCCAGGGGGACCTCCAGGATGTCATGGAGACGACCGAACCCAACGAGACGGTCGTCGTCGAGGCATACTCGCCGGACGGGCCGGCGACGTACAACGTGACGCTCGGCAACAGTTCCGCGGGCGACTACGGCGCGCTCGGGGTCAGGGTCTACGAGGGATTCACCGGCGTCGAGGTCAACGACTTCGGCGTCCGGACCTATCCGTCGGCGTTCTACCTCGGACTGATCGGCGGCGGAGGCGGGCAGGCCGGCTTCCTCGACCGGGTCGCCGTCGTGTTGCTGTTGCCCATCGCGGGCGTCGCGACCGAACTCCCGTTCAACTTCGCGGGATTCACCGGCGGGCTGACCAACTTCTACGTGGCCGCCGGCGGCCCGCTGTCGTTCCTCGGCGGGTGGCTGTTTCTCCTGGCGAACCTGCTGTTCTGGACCGGCTGGATAAACCTCAACCTGGGCTTTTTCAACGCCATCCCGGGGTATCCGCTGGACGGCGGCCACATCCTCCGGAACACCGCCGAGGCGGTGGTCTCGCGGCTGCCGATCGGCGACCGCCGGCGCGCAGTGCGGGTCATCACCACTTCGATCGGGGTGACGATGCTCGCCAGCCTGCTTTTGATGCTGTTCGGCGAAGGGCTGCTCGCGTAGCCCCGCCGGCCCCCACCCCGGCGTCAGGAGGAGCCGTCGAGGTGTTTCTCGTAGAACTCCTCGGGCGTGTCCGGGATGCGCTCGAACTCGGCGTCGAAGTACTTCTCGTGGTGGCGGATGACCTGCTCGACGATCCAGGCGCTGAACAGTTCGTCGTGGCGCCACCCGTCCTCGGGTTCCGTGACCTCGAACCGGTCGTCGGTTCCCAGCGCGGCGTACGTGTGATAGAACCCGAGGATGACGTCGGCGAAGTCCCTGGCGTTCTCGCCGGTCTCCCGGCGCTTGTCGGCCAGTTCCTCGCGGCCGTCGTCGGTCAACTCGAAGTACTTGCGATCCGGTTCGTCCGCCCGCTCGATCCGTCGTGCCCACCCTTTCTCCTCGAACTTGTAGAGGATCGGGTAGACGGAGCCGTAGGACGGCTCCCAGTGGCCGCCGCTGATGTCACGTATCTCCTTGAGGATCTCGTAGCCGTATCTGGGCTTTTCTTCGAGAAGTTCGAGCACGAGATACGAGATGAGACCCTTCGGCGGGCCGCTTTTCCGCATTGTCCCGAGATAGCGCCCCCTCTGTGAAAGGGTTTCTGAAGTCGGAACATTAGGAGTCGCCCCCGGTCCCGGTGCTGGTCCTAGTCCCGGTCCTGGCCCTCCCTCGACTCCATCCGGCGACGGTCACGCCGGGCAGCGATCGACCGTGCGAGCGACGGCCGATTCGGCGAGCGACGGTCGGCGGGGAACTGTCGCCCTCCGCGGGCGGCAGTCGACGGGGAACTGTCTCCCCTCACGAGTGGCGGTCGGCGAGAACCGTCACCCCCCGCGGGCCGCGGCCGACCCGGTGGCCGGCGAATAGCAAGTTCCTTGTCCGTCCCGCGGTTACGGTGGGTCATGACCGGGGAGCGACGCACGCCTCCGCCGACCGAGGAGGGCTGGTTCGCGCTGCACGACTTTCGCACCGTCGACTGGGACGCCTGGCGGCAGGCACCCGAACGGGACAGGGAGGCGGCGATAGAGGAGGGCCGATCCTTCCTCGAAGACGCCGTGGCCGACGCCGAGGAGGGCGCGACCGCCCTCTACACCGTCGTCGGCCACGAGGCCGACTTCATGCTTGTCCATCTGCGCCCGACGATGGCCGACGTGGGCCTGCTGGAGCGCCGCTTCGAGGGCACCGCACTCGCGGCTTTCACCGAGCAGGCGGATTCGTTCGTCTCCGTGACGGAGGCCTCCGGATACTCCGAGCGGGCCCGAGAGTACTTCGAGGGCGACCTCGACGAGAACTCGGGGCTTGCTCGCTACATGGACGCCCGGATCCGGCCGACGATTCCGGACGCCGAGCACGTCTGCTTTTACCCGATGGACAAGCGCCGCACGCCCGAATACAACTGGTACGACCTGCCGTTCGAGGAGCGGGCCGAGCACATGGACGCCCACGGCGAGATCGGCCGGGACTACGGCGGGCGGGTCACCCAGATGATCACGGGGGCCATCGGCCTGGACGACTGGGAGTGGGGGGTCACCCTGTGGGCCGACGACGCGGTGGACTTCAAGAAGTTGCTGTACGAGATGCGGTTCGACCCCTCCTCCTCGAAGTACGCCGAGTTCGGGCCGTTCTTCGTCGGCCGGCGATTCCACCCGCCGGACCTGGCGGCGCTGCTCGCCGGCGACCCGGTCGGTCCGGGAACCGACGGGGACGCCGAGACGGCGGAGGACGGGGCGTCGGCGGCCGGCGGCCCGCCGGACGGCGACGACGGGACCGCCGCGGAAAGCGGGGGCGACATCCGCGGCGAACTCGCGGACATGGACGTCTACGCCGGCCAGCCACAGGGCGAGGACGTCTACGCGCTGGTGCTGTACTCGGAGGCCGACGCCGCGGACCTGTTCGAGGAGGTCCGGGGGCTGCGGGCGAACTTCGACCACTATGACACCCACGTCAAGACCGCCGTCTACTCGCCCCGGGACGCCGACGCGGACGCCGAGCCGGCCGTCGTCAGCATCTGGGAGACCCAGAGCGCCGCCGACACCGCCGCCGGCTTCCTCACCGACCTGCCCGGGACGATCCGCAGGGCCGGCGAGCGCGACGACGGCTGGGGGACGATGGGGATGTTCTACCAGGTGAAAGACGAGCACCGCGAGGACTTCGTCGAGAAGTTCGGCCAGGTCGGCGAACTGCTCGCGGACATGGACGGCCACCGCGGCACCCATCTGCTTGAGAACCACGAGGACGAGACGGACATGTTCATCGACAGCCGCTGGGACGCCCGCGAGGACGCGATGGCGTTCTTCCGCAGCGAGTCGTTCTCGGACACCGTCGACTGGGGGCGTGCTGGCCGGTCGGCCCCGACACGTCTTCCTGGCTTGAGCCTGCTCGCCGCCGGTCTTGGTCGTGGTTGGGCTTGGGTGGTTGGTCTCAGTCGTCGCCGTGCTTCGGTGGCTGACTTCAGTCGTCGCCGGGCTTCGGTGGCTGACTTCAGTCGTC
>JAZKSB010000044.1:0-13456 GCA_036626315.1 Halobacteriales archaeon | reverse complement strand
CCGCCGGGAGCGACCGGCAGCCAGCCGGAGAGAACGGCGACGGACACCGCGACGCCGGCAGCCAGCGCGAGCGCCGTCGCGACGCCCAGCGCCCCGACGGCCGCCGCGACCGCCAGCGCGGCGAGCGTCGAGGCGTCGACGGCCAGCAGCGCCCGTCTGGTGGCGGTCGGCCCGGAGACGACCGGCAGGGTCCGGACGCCCGCGGCGGCGTCGCCGGCGACGTCGTCGACGTTGGCGAACTCGCTCGCGACGTAGGTGCGCACGAACAGGTACCCGACTACCAGCCAAGCGCCCATGCCGGGGCCGGCGCCGGCGAACGCCACCGGCAGCAGCGCGACCGGCACCGCCCAGGCCGCCGCGGTCGCGACGGTGTTGACGACGAGCACCTCCTTCAGCCGCGCCGGGCCGGAGCCGGGCAACAGCGGCGCGTTGTAGGCGGCCGCCACGGCGAGCGGGAACAGCGCCAGCCCCGTTGCGAGCGGTCCGCCGGTCGCCGCAGTTCCGACCGCAGCGACCGCGGCGACCGCGACTGCGAACCCGAGGGTCCGGGCCCGCGCAGCCACTTCGTCGGCCCGACCGGGGTCGTTGACGGTGTCCTCGCGGCGGTCGGTCAGGTCGTTGTGGGCGTAGACGGCCAGCGTCAGGAGGGCGATCACCGCCATCGCCGGCCCCGGCGGTCGCGACAGCAGGCCGGCCGCGAGAAACACCTTCGCGACGCCCACGCCGGTTTGGCGGAGCGGCAACAGCGCGAGTCCCGCCAGCCACTCGCTCGTCGCCTTCGTCCGCCCGTGACGCCAAACGACATCGGTCCTGGGGGTAGTCGAACTCACGCCCGCAAGTTGCTGTGTCGACGACGTAAATCCTCTGTAAAATAGGAAATGAATTAATCGATCTCGAAGTAAAGTTCAAGCAGTCACTCGCCTTCGCCGCGGGCCCGCTCGAACATCGCGATGGCGGCCTCCCGCCGCTCGGCGTGCTCGACGATGGGAGCGGGATAGTCCGGAGCGAGGTCGGTCCGCTCGCCGTCGTCGAGTTCGTGCCAGGCGTGGATCCTTTCGGGCGGGACGCCGCGCAGTTCGGGCACGTGTTCGGTGATGTACTCGGCGTCGGGGTCGTAGCGCTCGCCCTGGGTCATGGGGTTGAACACCCGGAAGTACGGCTGGGCGTCGGTGCCGGTGCCGGCGGCCCACTGCCAGCCGCCGCTGTCGTTCGCGGGGTCGTGGTCGACCAGGCGCCGGCGGAACCAGTCGTAGCCGCGCCGCCAGTCCAGGAGCATGTCCTTCGTCAGGAACGACGCGGCAAGCATCCGCACCCGGTTGTGCATCCACGCCTCCGCCCGGAGCTGTCGCATTCCGGCGTCGACGATGGGGTAGCCGGTCTCGCCATCCTTCCAGGCCTGCAGTCCCTCGGGGTCCTCGCGCCACTCGACGTCGTGCTCGTAGTCCCGGAAGTTCTCGGCCACCACGTCCGGGCGGGCCTCGAGCACGTGAGCGTAAAACTCCCGCCAGGCGAGCTGGCGCTGGAACTCCGTGACCGACTCGGCGGTGGCCTCGTCGGGGGCGTCTTCCTTCGCCCGCTCGGTGCGTTCGTGAACGGCCCGGATCCCGACCGTTCCCCACCGGAGGTGCGGCGAGAGCCGGGAGGTCGCGTCGTCGGCGGGGTAGTCCCGCCGCTCGTCGTACCGGTAGACGTCGCCCTCGCAGAACGCGTCGAGTCGCTCTCGGGCGGCCCGGGGACCCGCCGGCGGCAGGTCGGCGGTCGGCTCCGCGACGCCCAGGTCCGAAAGCGGCGGGATGGGGTCCCCGGAGACCTCGACGACCTCGTCCGGCGGACGGACCGGCGGGGTCTTCTCGCGGTCGCGCCACTTCCGCCAGAAGTACGAGAAGACGCTGTAGTGGCTCCCCTCGTTGGTGGTGATGGTGCCCGGGTCGTGCAGCAGGGCGTCGTCGTGGACGGTCGTCTCCACGCCCGCGTCCTCCAGCGCCCCCCGGACCGCCCGGTCGCGCCGGCGGGCCAGGCCGGAGTAATCGCGGTTCCAGGAAACGGCGTCAGCGCCGTAGGCCCCGACCAGGTCCGGCAGCACCGCCCGCGGGTCGCCCCGCCGGACGAGGAGGTCCCCGCCCCGCTCGCGGTACTGCTCGCGGAGCGCGGAAAGCGAGTCGAGCAGGTAGGCCACCCTGGGTGGCGAGGCGTGTTCGAGGACGGTCGGGTCGAGCACGAACGCGGGGACGACGGGGCCGTCGGCGGCGGCGAGCGCGCGGTTGTCCGCGACCCGGAGGTCCCGCCGGTGCCAATGGAGGTGCATGCGTTCCGATGGACGGGGGCGGCCCGTATAGGTGCTGCCAACACAGTCGGGGTTGCCCATAGCGGCGTCGAGACGGGCGCGGAATTCGTGGGCCGCTGGGGGGTCGTTCCCCGGATTTGATACTGCTCGACCGCCGTTCCTGCCGGGAGTAGGCGGGTCGTCTCCCCCAGATTTAAATAAAACCGACGGGGTGTTCCTACCATGACCAACCTCGTGGCCCACGTCCGGGAGACGGTGCGCGAACGCCCGGACGCGATCGCGCTGTCGATCGCGGGCACCGACACGTCCTACGCGGAGTTCTGGTCGCTTGCGGGCCGATTTGCGGGCGCGCTCAGGGAGCGCGGCGTCGGCCCTGGCGACCGCATCGCGCTGTACCTCCCGAACCTCCCGCAGTTCGTCGTCGCCTTCCACGGGATTCTCCGCGCGGGCGGGATCGTCGTCCCGGTCGACCCGCGGTACCGCGGCCAGGAACTGAAACGCGTCCTCGGGGACAGCACCGCCGGCGCCGTCGTGACCACGACCGACCGCGTCGACGAGATAGAGTCCATCCATGAGTACACCGTGTTGCAGTTCATCGTCACCGCCGACGGCCCGGGCGAGTTCTCGACGGGCTTTTCGGACTTTCTCGCGGAGTCGCCCGAGGTCAACTACTGGTCGATCGCCGACCGTGGCGACGACGAGGTGGCGATGCTGCCGTACACGGAGGGGCCGACCGGCGGACCGGCGGGCGTCGAACTGACCCACGGCAACCTCTCGTCGAACGCCGACGCCGTCGCCGATCTGGCCGGAGTCGGGCCGGACGACCGCGTGCTCGCCGCGGTGCCGCTTGCCCGCAGTTTCGGGACGACGGTCGCGATGAACGCGACCCTGTTCGGCGGCGCGACCGTGCGGCCGCTTGTCGAGTGGGACCCGGGCCGGGCGCTGTCGCTGATGGAGGACGAGGCGGTAACAGTCTTCCACGGGGTCCCGGCGATGTACGCCGACCTGACGGACCATCCGGATGCCGACGACGACTCGTCGCTGCGACTGGCCACCGTCGGCGACAACGGGGTGCCGACCGACCTGCTGCGGGACGTCGAGACGCAGTTCGACGTCACCCTCTACGAGGGCTACGGCCGCACCGAGGCCGGTCCGGTCACCCACGCCAACGACCCCGAGCGGGGGCGGCGGGTCGGCAGCGTCGGCCGACCGATCGACGGCGTTCGGGCGATGGTGGTCGACGGAGAGTTCGAGGAACGCGACCCGGTGCCGGAGGGGCCGCTGGACCCGGGCGAGGACCGCACGACGGCGACCGGCGAGATCGTCGTCGCCGGCCCGGGGGTGATGGCCGGCTATCGCGCCGAGGCCGCGACCGAGGCGGCGTTTACAGTGGCCGACGACGGCGGGGCGGTCGAGGACGCCGATGGCGACGCGTCCGGGACCCGCTGGTTCCACACCGGCGACCTGGGCTACCGCGACGAGGACGGCTACTACTACATCGTCGGCCGCCGGGACGACCGCATCGTAACTGGCGGCTACGAGGTCGCACCCCGCGAGGTGGAGACGCTGCTGGCAGAACATGACGGCGTCGCGGACGCGGCGGTCGTCGGCGTCCCCGACGGGCGCCGCGGCGAGACCGTCGCGGCATACGTGGTCCGGACGCCGGGTGCCGACGTTGACGCCGAGGGGATCAGTGACTACTGCCTGTCGAACCTCGCGGCGTACAAACACCCCCGGACCGTGGAGTTCGTCGACGAACTGCCCCGCACGGAGACGGGGGCGATCGATCGGGGCGCGCTACGCGAGCGCGGGCCGGTCGCCGAAGCGGTCGCCGAAGCGGTCGCCGCCGGAACGGAGCGACCGGCGGGCCGGACCGAGTTGGCCGCTACGTCGGCGCCCGCGGAGGGGGTAGACGAGGCGGACGCCGGGCCCGAATCGGACGGCGTCGACGGGGAAGACCCCGGTCTGCGGGACCTGGACGGCATCAGCGAGCACCGCGCGGAAGCGCTGCAGGAGGCCGGCTACGGGTCGGTCCCGGACCTGCGGGACGCGAGCCACGACGAACTCGCCGCGATCGAGGGGTTCGGAGACGCGCTCGCCTCCCGGATCAAACAGCAGGTCGACCACGGACCGGCGGGCGGGGAGTGAGCGTCACTCGGCAGCGTACTCGTAGCCCTCCTCGGCCAGCGCCGTCCGGACGGCCTCCGCCAGGTCGTCCGGGACGGGTTCGAGGGGAGCGAGTCCGTCGCCGTTCTCCCGGAACTGGTAGGAGCGGACCGCGATGTAGCCCTCATCGTCGCGGCGCGTCACCTCCACCAGCACCTCGTCGGGGAATTCGTGGACGCCCACCGTGACGACCCGGGACTCCTGTTCGGCCATCGAGATCAATTCACAATTGAAGGGTGATAATTCCTGTGGCCAAATACAGATAATTTGTCAGTAGAGGACCTGATGTGCGGAATATCCGGGACGGGTGGAGAGACCGGTTCCCGCCGCTCGCAGGAGCCAGTCCCCGAGGTCCTTGCTCACAGCGAACGGTCGCCGTGATTCTGCCGCTCACAGCGGGCGGTCGCCGTCGATGATCGAAAGCGCCCGCTCGGCCAGAGCGGGCACCTGGTCGGCCATCTTCGGGTACAGTGGGTCGTCGGCGTTGCCCTGGAGGTGGCGCGCGTAGAACATCTCGCCCAGGCCGGCGAGTTTGTACGTCGCGAGCGTCCGGTAGAACTGCTCGTGCTCGAAGGAGAGTCCGGTCGCGGCCTCCCAGCGGTCGACGAGTTGCTCGCGGGTCGGGTAGCCGCGGCGTTCCATGAACCGGGAGACGAACTCGGGCGCGATCGGCGGCGGGTCGTCGGCCTCCCGCCAGAAGATCAGCAGCCACCCCAGGTCGGTTCGGGGGTCGCCCAGCGTCGCCATCTCCCAGTCGAAGACGCCGACGACCGCCGGCGGGGCGTCGGTGGGCCCCGTCGCGTCGTCGCCTTCGGTCGGGCCGGTGGCGCCGTCGGCGTCGGCGGGTGCGAACATCACGTTGTCGAGTTTGTAGTCGCCGTGGACGAGCGCGTGGGGGTGGTCTTCGGGGACGTTGTCCTCGAGCCACTCCATCACCTCGTAGAGGGCCGGCACCTCCCGCTCGTCGGCGGTGGTGTCGAACGCCCACATGAGCTGTTGGGTCCACCGACGGACCTGCCGTTCGGTGAACCCGTCGGGCCGGCCGAACTCCCCCAGGCCGACCGCCTCGTAGTCGACGCCGTGGATCGCCGCCAGCGTGTCGACCAGTTCACGGCCGACCGTCTCCCGACGGTCGGGGCCGGCAAAGAGGTCCGGCTCCTCCCCCCGAGCGACCACGCCGTCCAGCCGGTCCATGAGGTAGAAGTCGCTGCCGATGACCGACTCGTCCTCGCAGCCCAGCACCGTCGGCGGCACCGGGACGTCGGTGTCCTGGAGGGCGTCGGTCACGCGGTACTCCCTGAGCACGTCGTGGGCCGTCTCGGCAGTCTCACCCGGCGGGGGTCGCCGGACCACCAGGTCACGGTCACCCCAGGTGACGTACAGCGTCTCGTTGGAGTGACCCTGGGCGTGTCGGGTGACCTCGAAGTCCTCCGCCGGCCCCAGGTGCTCGCGCAGGTACCCGGACAGCGCCGCCTCGTCGACGAGTCGCCCGAGGTACGCCTCCGAGACGTCCTCATCGGTCATGAGCCCGGCTACGCATGGGGGTGGGTTGAAATTTCCGCCCAGCGGAGGAGTCCAGCCACATGGGGCGGTTTCAGTCGACAAGTCCCGGCAATCGGGACCGGCCCGGCGAACGCTTTTCCTGCGGGGGGACGACCACCGGGGCATGGATTACGACGACCCGGAGCGAGGCACGGAGCTTGCGCGGCGCGTCAGGGAGTTCGTCGACGAGGAGGTCGTCCCCCTCGAGCGCGAACTGCTCGGCGAGCGACCGGCCTCGCCCGCGGAGATCGAGGCGCTGCGCGAGGCGGCCCGCGAGCGGGGCCTCTACGCCCCCCAGATCGACGAGGAGTGGGGCGGCGGCGGCTACTCCTTCCGGGAGGCGCTGCCCGCGTTCGAGGCCGCTGGACGCAGTTTGCTCGGCCCCGACGCGCTCCACATCGAGGCGCCCGACGAGGGCAACATGCACACGCTTGAACTGCTGGCGACCGACGAGCAGAAAGAGCGGTGGCTTCGCCCGCTGGTCGCCGGCGATATCGTCTCGGGCTTTTCGATGACCGAGCCGATGCAGGGCTCCGGGTCGGACCCGAAGATGCTGCAGACGACCGCCGAGAAGGACGGCGACGAGTGGATCATCGACGGCCACAAGTGGTGGACGACCAACGGCGTCGAGGCCGACCTGCTGATCGTGATGGCCCGCACGGACATGGACGCCCATCCCTACGAGGGGAGTTCGCTGTTTCTGGTGCCCGCCGACGCCGACGGCGTCGAGGTCATCCGCGACGTCGAGCACCTCGGCGGGGGGGTCACCGGCACGACCCACCCGGAGATCGCCTACGACGGCGTCCGGGTGCCCGAGGAGAACCTGCTGGGACACGAGAACGCGGGGTTCATGCACGCCCAGCAGCGACTCGGCCCGGCCCGGCTGACACACTGCATGCGCTTTTCGGGGATGGCCCAGCGGGCGCTGGACATCGGGAAGGCATACGCCAGCGAGCGGCGGGGGTTCGGCGGACCGCTCGCCGAGAAGGAGTCGCTCCGGTTCGAGGTCGCGGATCTGGAGACCCGTCTGCACGCCGCCCGGTCGATCATCCGCCATGCCGCCGACAAGATCGATGCCGGCGAGCAGGCCCGCATCGAGGTGGCAATGGCGAAGTACTTCTCCGCGAACGTCGCCCAGGACGCCGTCGATCGGGCGCTGCAGATGTGTGGCGGCAGCGGCATCAGCAAGGACCTGCCGCTAGCCGACTTCTACAAGGACGTCCGGGCGTTCCGCATCGTCGACGGCGCCGACGAGGTCCACAAGCGAGTCATCGCCCGCGAGGCCTTCGAGGACGTCGATGAAAGCGAACTGGAGAACGTCGCCCGGTTCGGCGAGTACTGAGCGCCGGTCGCCGGCCGTGCCGGCGAGAACGGCCCGTTTTCGCCTGCCGGATCAGGCCACCGGCTCGAACTCGCTCGCGCTCCGGTGGCCGTCGCGGTGGCGTTCCAGATAGTACGTAACCCCGGGTTGGTGGGCGGCCCCGACGACGAGGTGGACCTCGCGGGCGTCGTCGTTGTGGTAGACGGCGTAGTCCGCCTGTCGCTCGCTGCGGGCGTGGGTGACCAGTTCCAGTTCCGGGTCGTGGCGGCGCAGCCACTCGCGCTCGATCGGCGGCGGAAGAAACGCCGTCTCGTAGTACCGCTGCAGCGCCCCGAGCCGGTCGGGGTCCCGGGCGGCGGCCCGGGTCAGCGTGTAGGAGGCGAACTCCTCGCCGGTCGCCATCGTCTCGTGGCTGGTCAGAAAGTCCGACGCGAGGTCGCCCAGCGCCGAGCGGAATCCGTCCCCGTAGCTCGCCTCGGCCTCCAGCAGCGAGAACACGGCCTCTCGGACCCGGTCGGTCAGCGAGTCCAGTTGCTCGCCAACGCTGTCGAACGCAGGGGTCTCCCCGAACCGGGAGTCGCCGTCGAGCGCCCGACAGCGGTCCATCGCCCACCGGTAATCGTCCATCTCACAGACCGCCTCGAACGCCGCGAAGTACATCGGGCGAATGCCCTGCTCGACGTAGACCGCGGCGCCGTCGTCGAGGAACTGCCGGACATGCTCGCGGAGGTAGTCGCCCTCCTCGGGGGTGTCGGCGTGGGTAACACCGTGGACGTGAAACCGGTGGCCGCCGACGGCAACGACGTTGCCCGGCAGCCCCGCCGTCGGCGCCGTCCCGGACAGTTGCTTCGCCCGGAGATCCCGCCAGATCTCCTTCGCGGCGAAGTAGGCGTCGTGGTCGTCCTCACCCCCGACGACCGACCGCAGTTCGGCGAGCGACCCGGCTCCGCGGAGGGCCGCCAGTCGCTCCCGCTCGGCGGGGGTCAGCGGGTCGCTGCCGGGGTCGGTGCCGGTCGCCATCGGTTCGGATTGCGGCCGCCGGCGATAAACCGTTCCGGTTGCGTGTACGTGGCGTGCACGCTTGGAGCCCGGCGAGCGATCCGCGACCGGGTGGCGGGACGACCGCCACGCCCGCAGCCTGTTAGTGGGACGACCGCCACGCCCGCAGCCTGTTAGTGGGGCGACCGCCACGCCCGCAGCCGGGTGGCGGGACGACCGCCGCATCCGCGGTCGGGTGGCCTACCCGCCGTCCGGGACGACCAGCATGGGCACCTCGAGCCTCCGGAGTACGCTCTCGGTGACGCTGCCGACGACGAGCCTGTCCAGTCCGCCCCGGCCCTGGCTCCCCATGACCACCATGTCGACGCCGCGGTCCGCGACGTAGTCGACGATCACCTCGTCGGGCGGGCCCTGCACGACAGCGGTGTTGACTTCGAGGCCGGCGTCGCGGGCGCGATCCGCCGCCGCCTCGACGACGTCCTCGCCGTCTCCCTCGTCGCCGGCGGCGTACAGCACGTCCAGCGTCGCTCCGTAGCGGTCGGCGTGCTCGATCGCGTGTGGGAGCGCTGCCGTCGCGTGGTCGCTGCCGTCGGTCGGAAACAGAATGACCTCGTACATGGGAGCCACTATCGAGGCAGGACACTTCAACGTCGCCGGTCGAGGCTTCCCCACTACAACCTTGTCGGTCGACGCTCCTCCACCACGACATCGCCGGCCCTCAGTACTCCTCCTCGACGTACGTCGCCATCTCGACGTCCCTGTCGGTGATACCCCCCTCCTCGTGGCTGGTGAACCGCACCTCGACCTCGCCGTAGCGGACGACGATGGTCGGGTGGTGAAACTCGGTCTCGGCGATCTCGCCGACCGTCTGGGCGAACGCGACGCCTTTCAGATACTCGTCGAATTCGAACGTCCGGACGATCTCGTCGCCCTCCCGCTCCCAGCCGTCGGGGATCCGTTCGGCGATCTCCTCCTCGGGAAGCAGTTCTGCCATGCCATCACATGGTGCGGGACGAACAAAAACCTGGCCGTCGTGACGCTCGTTCGCCTGCGGCCGTCGCGACGCGTCGCCGGGGGACGGTCAGCCGTCCTCCGTCGCGTTCTCCGCGGCCTCGGAGGCGTCGACGCCCACCGCGAGGGCGCCGTCCGGACCGAACTCCGGATCGAGCAACCGGATGGCGGTGTTGATCGTCGTCCAGTCGTCCTCGGCGGCGGCCTCCCGGAGGCTCTTGGTTGGCGCCGCGAGCAACTGACCGACCATCGCGTCCGCCAGCGACTCCACGACCGCCCGCTGCTCGCCGGTGAACTCGCCCCGCTGCTGGAGTTTGCGGACGGCCTTCTCGACCTCGCGGCGCTTGACGTGCTCGGCGCCCTCGTACATGGCGGCGATCACGTCGTCGGCCCGGCGGCGCTTGTACTGCTCCAGCAACCTGTCGAACTCCTCGTCGATCATCGCCTCGACCTTCCGGGCTGCCGCCCGGCGCTGTCTCCGGGTCCGCTCGGTGATGTCCTCCAGGGAGTCGAGATCCCGGTAGGTCACGTCCGGCAACTCGATCGCGTCGGGGGCGACGTCGCGCGGCCGGGCGATGTCGACGACGTACGTCTCGCCGGCGTCGGCCAGCGCCGCGCGGTCGACGACCGGGTCCTGGCTGCCGGTCGCGGCGACCACGACGTCGGCCTCGGGGACGACGGCGGAGAGTCCGTCGAGGCCGACGGCACGGGCCGGAGCCTCGATCTCGCCGGCGACGTGTTCGGCGTGGGCGACGGTGCGGTTCGCGACGACGGCCGCCTCGACCGGACCGGCAGCCAACGCTTTGGCCGCGGTCGTCCCCATGTCGCCGGCCCCGACGACCAGCGCGGTGGACCCGTCGAGTCCGTGCTCGTCGTCGGCCAGGCGAACCGCGGCGTTGGCGAGCGAGAGGGTCCCCTCATTGATGGCGGTCTCCTCGCGGGCACGCTCCCCGACGTGGATCGCCTTCGTGAGTCCCTCCTCCAGAATCGGACCGAGCGCATCCGCACCGCGGGCCCGCTCGTAGGCGTCCCGCAACTGGCCGAGGATCTGGTCTTCCCCCAGCACCAGCGACTCCAGGCCGCCGGCGACCCGCATGAGGTGGCGCAGACTCTCCTCGTGGCCGAGTTCCCGGACGGAGCCGGCAGGGAGGGACGGCACCACCTCGTCGAGCACCTCCCGGCCGGCCTCGGGGCGTTTGGTCACGACGTATGCCTCCGAGCGGTTGCACGTCTGGAGGGCGAACGCCTCCTCGGCGGCGGGTTCGTTGCCCAGTCGCTCGACCCGGATCGCCTCGCCGGTGGCGCCCGCGGCCTCGATCTCGTCGACGCTGGCGCGCTGGTGGGCGACGCTGATCCCGGTGATCACGCTCATGCCGGTTCACCTTCCATCTGGCACACGGCAGTCACTTGCCGGGTCTTCGAACGGCGCACACCTAAAGCCTTCCAAACGTGCATATTCGTTCTTTCGGCCGAACCAGTTCGGTCAGCGGCCCCGGACCGGCTGGACGCGGTGACCGGCGTCCTCCGCCGCGGCGACCAGTCCGTCGAGGTCCGCGTCTGCCTCGAAGTAGAACACCACGTCGTAGGTGCCTCCACGCAGCAACTGCTGGCACTCCCAGACGAACTCCTCGTCGTCGACTGTCAGCCCCTGGTGCTGGTTGGAGGCGAACTCGGGGTCATCGTTGCCCGAGTGGACGTACACGTCACCTGGGTCGTGGCCGGCGTGTTCAGCGACGAGGTCGCCCACGGCCAGCGTCGCCTCCATCATCTCGACGTCCTCGGGGCCCTCCAGGTCGGTATGGAGGATCAGGCCGTCCAGTTCGATCTCGCCGGGTTCGAGCAACTGCTCGGTGCGGCGGTAGAGTTCCTCGTCGATGACGTCGTCCATGGCGGTCTCTGCGGTCCGGACGCTCTTACGCCGCTCGGTTCGGCGGCGGCCCAGCCCCCCGATGGACCGGCGGAGACACCCGGGACTTCGGCGCGTAAAACATGAGAGAGCGTGGTGCGCGGGAGGCGTCGCCGCCCGCCCGGAGCCCGGACCGTGGATCGAGCCGTCTCAGAGGCGGGTCAGGTTCTTCGCGCGGGGGCCCTTCTCGGCCTCCTCGATTTCGAATTCCACTTCCTGCCCCTCCTCCAGGTCGGGGCCACCGACGTCCTCCATGTGGAAGAACACGTCGTCGTCCGCTTCGTCCGTCTCGATGAAACCGTAACCGCCTGAGTCGTTGAAGAACACGACCGTACCGTTCGCCATTGCGACCGGGGAGTGGTGACGCTAATATAAAAAGGTATGCTTTCGTCGCGTCGGTCGCGTCAGGATGCAGGATGCCCGCGGACGCCGCGACGAAAACGAGGACACGTCACCCCCGGAAACGGGACGGGACGCCCCGGCGACGGCGCCAGGACAAAAGACACATTACCGGCCGCGGCGACCGGTCACACGATGATGGGGCACCTCGGTGGGGTGATACAGGAGGCCTACGAGCGACATCTCAAGCGCGGAATCACCGACCCGCCCGCCCACGTCGCGGTCATCCAGGACGGCAACCGCCGGTACGCGCGACAGCGCGGCGACGAGCCGACGGAGGGCCACCGCGAGGGCGCCGAGACGACCGCGGACCTGCTGCAGTGGTGCGAGGACGTCGGCGTGGAGGAACTGACCCTGTATGCGTTCTCGACGGAGAACTTCGACCGACCGAAAGAGGAGCGTGAGGCGCTGTTCGACCTGCTGGAGCGGAAGCTCCGGGAGTTCGCCGACGAGGACCGGGTCCACGAGCGGGGCGTCGACATCCGGGTCCTTGGGGACGTCCCGCGGCTCCCCAGGCGGGTCCGGGACGCGGTCACCTACGCCGAGGATCGGACCCGGAAACACAACGGATTCCGGCTGAACGTGGCGCTGGCATACGGCGGGCGCAACGAACTGCTCGGGGCGGCCCGCGACGTCGCCGCCGAGGTGGCCGCCGGCGACCTCGACCCCGACGACATCGGCGTCGAGACCGTCGAGGACCGCCTGTACGACCGGCCGGTCCGGGACGTCGACCTGATCGTCCGCACCGGCGGCGACGAGCGCACGAGCAACTTCCTGCCGTGGTACGCCAACGGGAACGAGGCGGCGGTCTTTTTCAGCACGCCGTACTGGCCGGAGTTCTCGAAGACCGACTTCCTGCGGGCGGTCCGGACCTACCAGCACCGCGAGGACTCCTGGCGCCGGACCCGCGCGCGTCGGGCAGTGGCGCTGTTGCAGGCGCTGGGGGAAGTCGAACTCGCGGAGGCCCGACAGGTCGTCGGCCGGCTCCGGGAGTATCTCCCGCGCAGGGACCGGCGCGTCGTCGAGTCCAGCGAGGCGCTCGGCGAGCAGTCCGACCCGGACGTCGCTGACTGACCGCCGGCCGGCACTGCAGTCCGCCGACGCTCACCGGCCGAACCGCCGCTGGCGGTCCTGGAACTCCCGGATGGCCCGGAGGTAGTCCCGCCGGCGGAAGTCCCGCCAGTTGACGTCGGTGAAGTACAGTTCCGAGTAGACCGACTGCCAGATCATGAAATCCGAGAGCCGCTCGGCGCCGGTCTTGATGAACAGGTCCGGGTCCGCCGGGAAGACCAGTTCCTCCTCGACGTGGTCGGCGTCGACGTCCTCGGGAGAGAGATCGCCGGCCTCCACGGCAGTCGCAATCGACCGGACCGCCTCCGCAAACTCGTATTTGCCACCGAGGCCGATGCTGACCTGGATCGGGGCGTCGGCGCGCTGGGTGTCCTCCGGCCCACGGACCGCCACTTCGCGAGGCGCCTCGACCGCCTCCAGTTCCCGCTTCAGGGTGGGGACGGCCGCCGGGTCGAGCACGCTCACGTAGACAGTCACGAGGTCGGCGTCGTACTCGAAGGCCCACCGGAAGAACCGTTCGAGCGTCCGGTAGGCGCCCTGCTCCAGCAGGTCCCGCTCGGTGATCGCGACGGCGACGTGGTCCGGCAGGTCGGCGTCGTTCGAGCGTACCCGCAGCGCGAGGTACTTGTCGTACAGGCCCACGGTGACTGCTCGACGGTGCGGGCACCTAAACGCCGCGATGGCGAGCCGCGAGCCCGCCGGAACCGACGGATTCCCTTCGAGAGCATTAAGTATGCCACCGGCGAACCGGCATCAC
>JAZKSB010000043.1:0-13559 GCA_036626315.1 Halobacteriales archaeon | reverse complement strand
CGGGTCCGGTCAGTCAGTTCAGCACGTGATGCGTCGTCTCCGGGTCCGGTCAGTCAGTTCAGCACGTGATGCGTCGTCTCCGGGTCCGGTCAGTCAGTTCAGCACGTGATGCGTCGTCTCCGGGTCCGGTCAGTCCGCCCGTTCGATCACACGACCCACCCGTTTGAGGCCCTCCTCCAGATCCCCCGTCGGCAGGCCGAACCCGATGCGGAAGCGGTCGTCGTAGCCGAACAGGTCCCCCGGCGCGAGCACGACGCTCTCTTCCTCGACGACGGTGCGGGCGAACGCCCGGCCGTCGGCGAACCCGTCAGGCACGGTCGGGAAGCCGTTGACTCCAACCGGTTCGTACCAGTCCAGCCCGTATTCGTCGAGAAACGCCGCCACGCGGTCGCGGTTCTCGGCGGCGAGCGCGCGGTTCTCATCGAGGATGGCCGCCTCCTCGTCGTCCAGCGCCTGGCGGGCGACGTGCTGTCCGACCTTCGTCGGCGAGATGGTCGTGTAGTCCTTCCAGCGCCAGGCCCCCTCGACGACATCAGGGGGACCGGCGAGCCACCCGAACCGGAGGCCGGCCAGCCCGTAGGCCTTCGTGAGACTCGTCGTCGAGATACCCCGCTCGCCGAAACTCGCCACTGGAGGGATGGGATCGTCGGCGAGCAGCCGGTACACCTCGTCGGATAGCAGGTGGGCGCCGGCGTCTTCCGCCAGGTCGTACAGCGCCCGCATCTTCGCCTCGGAGTGGTACCGCCCGGTCGGGTTGTTCGGGTTGTTGACGACGACGACCCGCGTGTCCGGGCGGACGGCATCGGCGACGGCATCGACGTCCAGTTCCCAGTCGGGCGGCTCCAGCCACACGCGGGTCACCTCGCCCAGCGCCTCCGGGACGGCGTGCAGCGCCTGGTAGGTCGGAGTCACGACGACGGCGTGGCCGTCGCCGCCGTCGGCTCCGGCGGCCGGCGAGTCGTCCCCGAACAGCGCGGCGAACGCAAGGAAGTTGGCCTCCTGGGTACCGACCGTGAACAGCACCTCGTCGGCCCCTCGGTCGTAGCGCTCACCCACCGACGCACGAAACTCGGGGTCGCCGTTGGTCGGGATGACGTAGCCCAGGGTGCCCGGGTCGAGGTCGAACCGGTCGGCATCCAGGCTCCGGATCCCGCTTTCGGCGAGCATCAGGTCGGCCTCGTGTTCGTACTTCGCGAACCACCGCTCCAGTCCGAACGCCGCGACGTCCATACGGCGCCGTTCGGCGGCGACCGGCAAAAGGGAGGCGACCCCGGCAACAGCCTACCGTCTCGCGGGTGCGCGAAACACGGCAACAGCCTACCGTCTCGCAGGGAGGCGTTCGTAGCAGCCGACGAGCGATCTCCGCACACGGCACTGCCGGCGGCCGGGGCGCGCCGTCAGTCGTCTTCCTCGGTTCCGCCAGCTCCGCCGTGCGCCCGGCTCTGCTGCTGGCGGAGTCCCTGGCGGGTGAACTGCGCCTGGGAGGCCAGGCTTCGTTTGCGCCGTAGCGACCGGGCCAGCAGGACTCCGATGACCAGCCCGAACGCCGCCGGAACCGCGGCCTCGACCGGCGTCGCCTCGGCGTAGAGAAAGGCGGTCGTCGCTGCACTCGCCGACAGCAGTACGGCGTAGACGATGCGGCGACCGAACCGGTCGAGGTGGCGGCCGGGGTCCGCGATGGCTGCCTCGACCCGGAGGTTGTCCCGGTCGATCCGGTCGAGCGTGCGTTCGAGTTTTGGCGGCACCCGGACCGCCGACTCGGCGGCCGACCGGAGGTTCCCGGCCACCCCCTCGACGACCCGGCGGGCGCCCTCCTCCCGGTAGCCCCGCTCGCCCAGGAAGTCCGTCGCCACCTCGACGAAGTCAAAGTCCTCGTCGAGCGTGACACAGACCCCCTCGACGACGGTGGCGACCCGCAACACCAGCGCGAGGTTCTGGGGAAGCCGCACCGGGAACTCGTACATCGTGTCCTCGACCTGCTGGATGATGCGCTGGACCCGGTACTGCTCGACGGCCTCCCCGCGGGCGTCCTGGATGGCCAGTTCCATCATCTCCTCCATCAGACCGCGGTCCACGTTCTGTGAGAGCGTTCCCCACTGCTGCATCAGGTCGATGATGGTGTCGACGTCGCGCTCGGCGGCGGCGATGTAGAAGTCGATGATGCTCTGGCGGATGCCCTCCTCGACCCGACCGCTCATGCCGAAGTCGTAGAAGACCAGCGTTCCGTCGTCTTTCACGGCGAGGTTGCCCGGGTGGGGATCGGCGTGGAAGACGCCGTCCTCGACGAGCATCTTGAAGTAGGCCTTGACCAGCCGTTCGGCCAGTTCCGTCCGGTCGATCCCGCGCTCGTCCAGGGTCGCGATGTCGGTGATCTTCGTCCCGCCGATGTACTCCATCGTGAGCACCCGGTCGCCCGATGCTTCCTCGACGACTGTCGGCATCACGATGCGGTCGTCGTCGGCGAAGTTGCCTCGGATCTCCCGCAACATCGCGGCCTCCCGGCCGTAGTCCATTTCCTCACGTATCGTCTTCTCGAACTCGTCGGCGAGGTTCGACAGCGAGAACGACCGGGCGTCGTCGACGAAAAACAGGACGACCGGCAGCGTCCACCGGATGACCCGAAGGTCGGTCTCGACAAGTTCCTCGACGCCGGGCCGGCGCACCTTCACGGCGACGTCCTGCCCCTCGTAGCTTGCGGTGTACACCTGGCCAAGGCTCGCGCCGCTTATCGCCTCGGTGTCGAACTCGCCGAACGTCGCCTCGACCGGTCCGACCTCCTCTTCGAGCACCTCGCGGGCGTCTTCCCAGTCGGCAGGGGGGACCCGGTCCTGCAGCTGCGAGAGCACCTCCACGTACGTCGGCGGCAGGACGTCCGGCCGGGTCGACAGCAACTGGCCGAGCTTGATGAACGTCGGCCCCAGCGTCAACAGCGTCTCCAGCAGCCGCTCCGCTCGGTTGCGCTGCCCGCTCGGGCCGGGGCGCCGCGGCGGTCCGAACAGCAGAAACCGCCGTCTGTCCCGGAGAAAGGTCAGGACCAGCGGCAAGAATCTGGCGACGACGGCGATCAGTCGTCGCGGGGTGTAAAGCAGCGCCACCGTCTCACTCGATGGGGATGGTGGTCTCTCTATCGGTCCGTGGCAGTTCCAGTTCGAGGACGCCGCGGTCGACGCTGGCTGTCGCCGCGCCCGGGTCGACGTCCGGCGGCAGCGGAAGCTCCCAGGTCAGCTCCCGGTCGCGGCCCTCGCGTCGGTACTCGAACTCATCGGGGTGGTCGTCCGTGCGGTCTATCGTCACCTGCAGGCGTCGGCCCTGGGCCCGCACGTCCGTCCGGTCGGCGGTCGCCCCCGGCACGTCGACGACGACGAGATAGGCGTCGTCCGATTCCAGTAGGTCCGCGAACGCGGCCCCCGGGAGGTCCGCCAGCGCGTCGCGCATGGGTGTCATGAATCGGGGTATGCCGCCGAAGGCGAAAAACCCGGCGGTGCGCAGGACGGCGCTTACTCGTTCCATCCGGGCGTCCGGGGGCCGGGGGCGCACGGCAACGACGTGGCACGGCGTCCGGTAGTCACACCCGTTCGACCAGCGCCTCGTCGGAACTCCGAACCCGGACGACCTCGACCTCGCGTGCGCGGTCGGTTGCGTCCGCGAGTTTGCTCTCTTTCTCGGCGTAGATCGTATAGAGGGGGTCGCCATCCACGACCCTGTCGTCGGGGCGATGATGCAGCCGGAGGCCCGCGGCGGCGTCCCTGGGAGCGCCGGCCCGCCGGGCCACGTCGCTGACCAGCCGGTTGTCGACGTGGGTGACCAGGCCGTCGGCGTCAGCGGCGACGACGTGGGTGTGTTCGCCCGGCTGGAGGTCCTCGACCTCGACGCCGGGGTCGCCGCCCTGGGCGCCGAGGAGTCTCCGGAACCGCTCCAGCGCCTCGCCGGATTCCAGTATCCGTTCGGCGTCGGCGTCGATGCCCGTCTCCTCGATGAGGATCGCTGCCAGCCGGACGGCCTTGCGGCGCAGGTCGTCGGGTCCGTCGCCGTCGAGTACGGCCAGGACGTCCCTGGCCTCCAGAACGGGCCCGACGCCGCGGCCGATCGGGGCGTCCCCGCGGGTGATCGCACACTCGATGGTCATTCCCAGTTCCTCGCCGACGCGGATGAAGTCCTCCGCGAGTTCGCGGGCGGCGCCGAGGCTCTCGACCTTCGCGCCCTCGCCGTATGGGACGTCGATCACGACGTGGGTCGAACCGGCGCTGTGTTTCTTCGACAGCACCGACGCGATGACCTGTCCGGGCGGGTCCAGCGACAGCGGGTTCTCCGCCCGGATGATCTTGTCGTCGACCGGCGACAGGTCGACGGAACCGCCCCAGACGACGCAGCCGCCCACCTCGTCGACGACCGCCCGGATCTCCGCGATGCTCAGGTCCACCTCGCAGAACACCTCCATCGTGTCGGCGGTGCCGGCGGGCGAGGTGACCGCCCGCGAGGAGGTCTTGGGTATCGGGACCCCCGCCGCGGCGACGATGGCGACGACGATCGGCGTAACCCGGTTGCCCGCGACGCCGCCGATGGAGTGCTTGTCAGCGACGACCGGCGCCTCCCAGGAGAGCCGCTGGCCCGTCTCGGTCATCGCCTTCGCGAGCGCGCGGGTCTCCGCCAGCGACAGCCCGTTGGCGTAGATGGCCGAGACGTACGCCGACAGTTCCATGTCGCTGAGCCGGTCCTCCTGGATGTCCCGAATGATCCCCCGGACCTCATCCGGGTCGAGTTCGAGGTCGTCGAGCTTCTTGCGGACGTGCTGGACCGACCGGGGGCGGCCCGCGAGCGTCACCGACACCGTGCCGTCGACCGCCCCGAGCCGTGGCGTCACCCCGATCGTCCCCGGCTCGACGAGTTCGTCGCTCACCTCCACGATGCCGACTGCGGACTGCTCGCCCCACCGGAGGTGGACGCGGTCGAGCGGGTTGGCACCCAGTTCCTCCGCGTCCTCGCGGGTCAGAAGCACCGTCGGGTGCTGGGTGCCGATGTCGATCGACCTGGCCTGAAACTCCATGCCGGCGGTAGGCGCGCCGGCAGGTTAAATCCGAGCGCCCGCACGAACTCTACAGGTCCCACAGGATTCGCGCCGACGAACGCCGACCCGTTCCGAAAGCGTTAGCCGGCGGCCCCCGTTATTCCCGCCGATGAGAGACCTGTTCCTGCGGGCCCTGCGGGGGGAACGCACCGAGCGGCCGCCCGTCTGGCTGATGCGCCAGGCCGGTCGCTACCTGCCGGAGTACCGCCAGGTCCGCGCGGAGTACGACTTTCTGGAGGCGATCAAGACGCCCACGGTCGCCGAGGAGATCACCCTCCAGCCCTACGAGCGGTTCGGCGTCGACGGCGTGGTGATGTACTCGGACATCCTCACCGTGCTGGAGCCGCTGGGCTTCGACTACCACCTCGAATCCGGCGTCGGGCCGGTCGTCGAGAACCCGGTCGAGGGGCCGGACGACGTCGACAGGCCGGCAGGGGACGTCCGCGATCAGATCGACTACGTCGGCGCCCTGCTGGAGCGCCTCGCCGACCGCCTCGGCGACGGGGCCGCCCTGATCGGATTCGCGGGCGGGCCGTTCACGCTGGCCTCGTACGCCGTCGCCGGCGAACCGACGAAGGACCACCTCCCCCTACGGCGCCTGCGGTCGGAGCATCCCGACGCCTTCCGGACGCTCCTGGAGCAGTTCGCCGAGGTCACCGTCGAGTACCTGCAGTTCCAGACCGAGACGGGCGCGGACGTCGTTCAGCTATTCGACACCTACGCGGGGACGATGACGCCGGACGACTACCGGGAGTTTCTGCTCCCGCTGCACCGCCGGATCCACGACGCCGTCGACGTGCCCTCGATCATGTTCGCCCGCGGGCTGGGCGGGAACCTGGACCTGCTGGCCGAGTCGGGCGCGGACGCCGTCTCCATCGACTGGACGGTCGACATGGCCGAGGCTCGCGACGAACTCGGGGACGTGACCGTCCAGGGCAACCTGGACCCGTCGTACCTGCTGGGCGACCCCGACTTCGTGCGGGAGCAGACCCGCGAGGTCATTCGGAAGGCCGGGGCGGCGGGCCACGTCCTCAACCTCGGCCACGGCGTCAACCGCGAGACGCCGCCGGAGAACGTCGCCGCGTTCGTCGAGACTGCAAAGGGGGCCGAACGGTAGCTGTCAGTCGCGTACCTGGTCAGCCGTCGTCCATCTCGTACTCCCCGAAATCCTCGACGGTTCCGTACGGGGGGGCCCCGAACATCAGCCACGTCTGGTCCTCGTCCGATTCGTTTCGGACGCTGCGGACCACATCGGGTCCGGCGCGGACCACGCCGCCGGGCGCCACCTCCAGGACCGTTTCATTTAGCCGGACGTGCCCGCCGTCGAGTGCGACGTAGACCTCTTCCTGACGCTCGTGGGCGTGTGGCGCCGTCCTCTGATCGGGTTCGAGTGTTACCGCGTTCACGCGCATCTCCGTCGCGCCCAGCGCGTCGGTGAGCTTCCGGTGCGGAATTCCGGATTCGGGGAATGGTTCGCGGTCGACGGTCTTCAGATCGACCACCGCATAGTCGTCCGTCATGGCGGATGACTGGCGGGACGACGACATAAAATGGCAGGCTAACCGGGGTTGGACGTCTCACCCGGGCCGGGAGGCTAACCGAGACTGGGTGACCACTTGACGCCGTCTCAATTCCGGGGCGCGTTCAGACACATCGTCCCCGGTTCGTCCCGACACTGACACTGCCGGAACTGGTAGTAGCCCGGCTCGATGTGCGCCAGGAACGGCTCGACCAGGTCCGCGAGCACGCCGGCGAACCGCTCGTCGTCGTGGGGGACCGGCACGCGGTGAAATTCGAGGCCCTCCGCCTCGGTCTCCTCCCGGAGTTCGTCGTCGAGTTCCGACAGCGTCTCGCTCTGCTCGTGCATGAACGAAATGGGATCGACGACGACGCGCTCTATCTCCTCGTCGTCGCCCAGCCGCTCGATCACGTCCTCGACTTCGGGTTCGGTCCAGGGGATGTCGCGATTGCCGTGGTTCTGAAAGCCCAGTTCGTAGCCGTCCAACTGGAGCATCCCGGCCATCGACTCGCACCACTCGTCGACGTAGACGTCGTACCTGCTCCCTTCCTCCAGGTAGTGTCGCGGCGTCCCGTGGGCCGAGAAGACCATCGCCGTGTCCGCGGCGTGGAGGTCCAGGCCGTGCTCGTCGACGTAATCGGCAATCGCATCCGCGCGGATCCGGTTGTACGTGGGGTGTCTGTGCCAGCCGGTGATGGGCGAGAAGCCGGGGTTCCAGTCGTCGGCGGCATCGATCGCGGCCTCCAGGTCGTCCAGCGCGGCGACGTTCGTCGACGGCCCGCAGAGCGGATACACCGGCAGCCCGACGAGGTGGTTCACGCCGTCCTCGCGGGCGTTCCCGGCGGCGTCCTCGACCAGCGGCTCCATGAACTGCAGGCCGACGTACGTCTCGACGTCGTACCCCCGTTCGGCGAGTTCCGCCGCAAGCGCGTCGGACTGGGCGAACGACTGCTCATTCAGCGGCGACCCCCCGATCTCCTCGTACTCCTCGATCAGGCCGGGGGCCCGACGGTTCGCGAGTTCCCGCGAGCGCTCTCGGGCCGCCGCCTCGGAGTCGTACTCCTCCAGGTCGGCGTTGTTGTAGAAGATCCGGGTGAGGTAGTCGACGACCGCCTCGCGGTCGGGCTCCGCCGGTTCGCCGAAGTTCAGCACTGCGACCCCTGCGTCCATGGACCGGCATTCGGGACGGTCTCGCCTATACCTGACGATGCCCGCGACGGGACGGGGCCGGGACTGCCACGGGGAACCGGCCCCGGCCTCACCGGTCGGAGTAGGCCCGCTTGAACGGCGTCGGCGGCAGTCGGAGTTCCTCCAGTGACGGCAGGTGCTTGACGTTGAACACGACCGCCAGTTCCGTCGTGGCCGGGCGCCCGATGCAGGACAGCCGGATGCCCCGGTCGAGCATCTCCTCGGGGAGCACGTGGTTGGCAGGCATCGACAGTTCGCCCGTCGGGACCGCGACCGCGCAGTTCGCGCAGGCCCCGCCCCGGCAGGCGAACGGCCACTCGTGACCGACGCTCTCGGCGGCCTCCAGCAGCGAGCCGTCCGGTTCGACCTCGAACTGTCCGTAGTGGGCGTCACCCAGGTTGGCGTCGGCGGCCGTCTCGAAAAGGTCGGCGTCGTCCAGGTCCCAGCCGTGGTCGGCCAGCACGTCGTAGTCAAGGTATCTCACCGTGACCGGTCCCTGGACGGGTTCGGTCGCTCCCGTGGCGGCCTCGGTCGTCCTCCTGTCGGTGCTGGCCCCCGCCGGCTCCCCGTCAGCGCCGGCGCGGGTGCGCCCCCCACCGCGTCTCCGGGCTCGACTCGCGCGGGCGCCGGCGGCGTCGGCGGGGGGGTCGCCGTTCCGGAGCGATTCGTAGGCGGCCCGGACCCGCTGGAACTCCTCGGCGGTCCCGCCGTGGTCGGGATGGGCGTCCTTGATGCGTCGCTTGTAGGCCCGTTCGATCCGCTCGCGATCGGCGTCTTCGGGAACGCCCAGCACATCCCGCGGGAACGGCATGCCCAACGCTATCCGAATCACGGGCAAAAGCCTTCCCCCAAACACGGCGACCCGCCGGTCCGTCCGCTCGCCGCCCCCGGCCTCAGACGTCGGCGCGCCTGCTGACCCGCCGGAGGCGGGCCACGCCGTCGACCGCCTCGACGACCGACACGACGGGGTCGGGGACCAGGTGTTGCCAGCGCTCGTCCTCGACCATGCGCCGGCGGATCTCGGTGCCGGAGTACCGATCCCGCTCGTACAGTTCGACGCCCCGAATCTCGTAGCCGGCCTCCCGAAACAGCCGCCGAACCAGGGGATTGTTCGAGTAGACGACGTCGAACGGCGGACACGTCGCCTCGACGTGGGCCACCCAGACCGCGTAGCGGTCGATGTCCTCGACCGGGATGGCGAAGGTGGTCGTCGACAGCGGCGCCAGCGTCCGGTGGACCATCGAGACGCGCTCTCCAGCGGTGAACGGATCGGCCCGCTCGTGGGACGCCTGCGCGCTGCCGATGGCGACGACCACCTCGCCGGCCGCCGCCGCGATCTGCTCGACGAACCGCCGGTGGCCGCCGTGGAACGGCTGGAACCGACCGACGAAGAACCCCCGCATGCGCCACGGTAGGGCCGCCCCCGAGGAAAAGACCGGCGACTCGCGGGTGGCGAGCCGAAGGAATCGCGCACCGAAGGGCGCCGGTCAGGCCGTCGCGCCGGCGGATCCGTGGGCCTCGAGCAGTTCCTGGTAGCGGTTGCGGATCGTGACCTCACTGACGTCCGCGACGTCGCCGACCTCGGCCTGGGTGAGTTGCTCGTTCGTGAGCAGGGCGGCGGCGTACACCGCGGCGGCAGCCATGCCGACGGGGTTCTTGCCGCTGTGCAGGGCGCGGGACTTCGCGGTCCGCAGGAGTTCGCGGGCGCGGCGCTCGGCCTCGTCGCTGACCGCCAGGTCGGAGGCGAACCGGCCGACGTAGCTCTCCGGGTCCGCGGGCTGGACCTCCAGGCCGAGTTCCCGGACGATGTAGCGGTAGGCCCGCTTGAACTCCATTTCCTCGACGCGGCTGACTTCCGCGAATTCGTCGATGGTCCGGGGGTTGCCCGCCTGGCGGGCCGCGGCGTATAGCGACGCGGTCGCGATTCCCTCGATGGAGCGGCCGGGCAACAGGTCCTCGTCCAGCGCCCGCCGGTAGATCACCGAGGCCGTCTCCCGGACGTCGTCGGGAAGGCCGAGCGCGGAGGCCATGCGGTCGATCTCGCCCAGCGCCTGCTTGAGGTTGCGCTCGCGGGAGTCACGGGTGCGGAACCGCTCGTCCCAGGTACGCAACCGCTGCATCTTCTGGCGCTGGTTGCTCGACAGCGACTTGCCGTAGGCGTCCTTGTCCTGCCAGCCGATGTTGGTCGACAGGCCCTTGTCGTGCATCATCTTCGTGGTGGGGGCGCCGACCCGGCTCTTGCGGTCCTTTTCGGCGGCGTCGAACGCCCGCCATTCGGGCCCGCGGTCGATCGAATCCTCCTCGACGACCAGCCCGCACTCCTCACACACCGTCTCGCCGTGCTCCTCGTCCGAGAGCAACTGGCCGCCACACTCCGGACATTCCACGCCCGATCGCTCGGTCTCGGTGGTTTCGTACGTCTTCTCGGTCTCTTTGACTTCGGTATCGGTCATGTTGGACGGGTAGCCCGCCGGCGGCGGGGACGCGCTGGCGGGATTGCTTCACCTATTGTTATCCAGTGGTCATACTTAAATCTGTCGCCTAACGGGGCGGCGCCTGCTTGCGATTTTTCGCTGAAAAGCGGAGACGACCCGTCTGATATATCCTTCGAAATGAGACTGCACGACGGCCCCCCGAATCGCCCCGGTAGATCGGCGTCGCCAGGGCGATCAGATCCGCACCGTCTGCAGGTCCTCGCCGACCCGCACGGCGCCGTCGTAGTGGTCGGCGATCGACGCCCGCATCCCATCGTGGTTGCCGTCGGTGTGGGGATACAGGTGGGTCAGCACGACCGTCCCGACGTCGACGCCGGCCAGTGCCCGCCCGAGCGAGTCCGGCGTCGGGTGGTTCGAGACGTCGACCTCGTCAGGGAACGAGCAGTCGTGGGCGAACACGTCGCATCCGTCGGCGAACGCCGCCAGGTCGGGGAACGCCTCGCTGTCGCCGCTGAACGCGAACGCGTCGCCGATCCGGTAGGCGTATCCCGGCATCGAGTGGCGGGTTTCCCGAGCGGCGACCTCGAAGCCCCCGAACTCGAACTCGCCGGGCGACAGGTCCCGGACGGTCAGGTCCACGCGATCCTGCATGTACTCGTGGACCGAAAGCAGATCCGCGACCAGCGCCTCGGTGCCGGGCGGGCCTGCGACCGACAGCGACTCCGCGCCAGCAAGCCAGCGGGCCTTGAGTAGCGGCAGGAGGTCCGAGACGTGGTCGAGGTGGTGGTGAGTCAGCAGGACGTGCCCGACGGCCTCGAAACTCGCCGCCTCCTGGAGCCGGTGGAGCACGCCAGCGCCGACGTCGATCAGGACACGGCTGTCGTCGCCGTCCCCGTCGTCACCCTCGACCAGGATTCCCGTCTGGGCGCGGTCGGCGGACTGCATCGCGCTCCCGGTGCCGAGAAACGTCACCTTCATGCAACCAACGGGACAGGCCGACGCCAAACAGTTTTCGCCCGGCGAGGTCGCGCCCCCTGTGGTTCCGGACGACAGCACGGCAGCCGAACACGGAGGGCAACCGGCTCGTCCTGCCGAAAGTCGGATGTGGGCCCGGACCCAGCCCACTCGCGTGACACTCCGCCGATTCGCGTCCGCCGCCCCGGGCGAGTTCGTCGTCTTCGGCGCCGCCGCCCCCGGTGTTCGCGCCACGGACCCGGCGACCGCGGTGGACGGCTGGGTCGAGGCCGCCCGCGAGCAGGGGATCATGCGGATCGTGGTCCTGCTCTCCCGCGAGCAACTGTCGCCATACAGTAACCTGGTGGAAACATATCGATCATCGTTCGGCGAGGATCGAGTGCTCCACGCTCCCGTCCCCGACCACGAACTCGCCGACGAGGAGACGCTGACGGACCGGGTGCTGCCGTTTCTGCGGGCCGCCGACGCGGCGGGCGAACCGACCCTCGTCCACTGCCGGGCCGGCCTCGGTCGGACGGGTCACGTCCTGGCGGGATGGCTCGTCCACGCCCGCGGCTACGACCCCGAGGCGGCCCTGACTGCCGTCGCCGACACCGGGCGGGTGCCTCGGGAGGCCGTGGCCGCCGGCAACGCGACGAAGCAGGAACTCCGGTCGCTGCTTTCGGCCGCCCGACCGTGAGCGGGCGGCGACCGTCCGCGGATCCCGACCGGGGCTGGCGCGTCCAAACGCACTTGGCCGTCCGGACCGAACCAGAGGCCGATGGGACCACGGGAGCGACATGCGGCCGCCTCGGCGTCGGTTCCCGACGACGCGACCGTCGAGGACGCCGACGTGCTGGAACTGCTGGAGCCGGCGGTCCAGGAGTGGTGGATCGAGCAGTTCGGGGCCTACGTCCCGGAAAACGACGGCTTCTTCACGCCGCCCCAGGAGGAGGCGATCCCGCTGGTCCAGGAGGGGCGAAACGCCCTCGTCGCTGCCCCGACCGGTAGCGGGAAGACGCTCTCGTCGTTCACCGCGATCATCAACGAACTGTTCGCCCGCGAGAAGGCAGAGGGGCTGGACAACACCGTCTACTGCCTGTACGTCTCGCCGCTGAAGTCGCTGGCCAACGACATCCACCGCAACCTGGCGGTCCCCCTGGCGGGCATCGCCGAGCGGGCCGACGGGGACGTCGAGATCCGCCACGCCATCCGCCACGGCGACACCGACGAAAGCGATCGGCGGGCGATGCTGGACGAGACGCCGCACATCCTCAACACCACCCCGGAAACGCTGGCGATCCTGCTGAACTCTCCGAAATTCCGCGAGAAACTCCGGAGCGTCGAGTACGTCGTCGTCGACGAGATCCACGCCCTCGCGTCGAGCAAGCGGGGCACCCACCTGGCGGTGTCGCTGGAGCGACTCCAGCGGCTCGCGGACGGGTCGCCGACTCGCATCGGCTGTTCGGCGACCGTCGAACCGCTGGAGGAGATGGCCGAATTCCTCGTCGGTCGAGAGGAATCGGGCGGGCCGCCCCGCGACGTCGAACTCGTCGACACCCGGTTCGTCCGGGAGTTCGACCTGGAACTGGTGACGCCGGTCGACGATCTGGTGACCGCGGACCACGGGACCGTCAACGACCGGTTCTACGACCAGTTGCACGACCTGGTCGGCGACCACGACACGACCATCGTCTTCACCAACACCCGCTCGGGCGCTGAGCGCGTGCTGCACGAACTGCGCGAGCGGTTCGACGCCTACGACGAGGAAAACACCGGCGCCCACCACGGCAGTCTGAGCAAGTCCGCCCGCGAGGACGTCGAGCAGCGGCTCAAGGAGGGCAATGTCGACGCCGTGACCACCTCGACGAGCCTCGAACTCGGCATCGACATGCCCACCGTCGACCTGGTCGTCCAGGTCGGCAGCCCGAAATCCGTTGCGGCACTGCTCCAGCGGGTCGGGCGGGCCGGCCACCGCCTCGGCGAGACCGTCACCGGGCGGGTGTTCGCGCTCGACCGGGACGAACTCGTCGAGACCGCGGTCATGCTCCGGAAGGCCGAGCAGGGGTTCGTCGACCGTGTGTTCCTCCCGGAGAACGCCCAGGACGTCGCCGCCCAGCACGTCTATGGGATGGCGATCAACGGGCCCCTGCTGGAGTCGGAGGCGCTAGATGTCCTCCGGCGGGCGCACCCATATCGGGAGTACGACGAGGCGGCCTGGGAGCAACTGCTGCGGTATCTCGCCGCCGACTACGATGGCCTCGAAGACCGGGACGTTTACGCGAAGATCTGGCGCGACGAGAACGACCCGCCTGGCGGGCAGCACCACTACGGGGACTACGACCCCGGCGAAGTGCTGATCGGCAAGCGCGGGCGACTGGCACGTCCGATCTACATG
>JAZKSB010000042.1:0-13599 GCA_036626315.1 Halobacteriales archaeon | reverse complement strand
GCCCCGGCCTGTATCCCCACGAGCGGCGCTACTACCTGGCCGCAGTCCCGACGAGTCTCGTGCTGGCGTTCGTCGGCATCTCGTTTTCGTACTTTCTTGTGCTACCGGCCATCTTCACGTACTTTCTGACCTACAGCGAGAACGCCGGCCAGATCGCGTTCGCGCTGAGCAAGACGTTCAACCTCATCCTCGCGATGATGGGGTACATGGCGCTGGTGTTCCAGATCCCGCTTTTCATCATGCTCGCGGTGATGATGGGGCTGACCAGCCGCCGCTGGCTGGAGGACCGCCGGATCTACTTCTGGGGTGGCTTCCTCGGGCTGTCGGTGCTTTTCAGTTTCGACCCGACCGGCATGGCGCCGCTGATCGTCACCCTCACGATGATCGGCCTGTTCGAGGGGACGCTGGCGCTTCTGCGCTGGACCGGGAACTGACCGACTCGCTCGCCTGTTGGACGATGCGGCCAGAACCGGTGCCCCTGCGACCGACGGGACGGCCCGGAGAGGGTCCGCCCGTCCGGCGTCGCCGTCCCGCTGGCGGGGCCTGCGACCGCCGTATGCCCGTTGAACCGGCCGCGTCACCAACCGACAGCGAGACGGCCGACGCCTGGCCCACGACCGGCATCAACGTACCGGATCTGGTACGGGGACTATCGGGCGGGCGAGCCCCCGGCTGAAGCGGGCGGGCGTCCCCGCGAACCCGGGCGAGCCACCGGACGCGAGGCGACCAGGACCGCCTGGGGAGGTTAAGTTCGCGTGGCCCGAACGGCGGGCATGGCTCCGCTCCGGGTCGAGTTCGACCGCGACGTCTGCATCGGGATGTTCAATTGCGTCCACGAGCACGACGCCTTCGAGGAAGACGCCGACGCCGGGAAGGCCGACCTGGCCGGAGCCGACGAGGTCGGGGACGGGACGTTCGTCCTGACGGTCGCCGACGAGGAGGCGTTCGAGGCGAAGATGGCGGCGCGGGTCTGTCCGGTCGACGCCATCGCGGTGTACGATGAGGACGGCGAGCAACTGGTGCCCTGAGAACCGGCAGACAGGGGAGAGCGACACCGTTTAGCCGCCGGGTGACCACGGGCCGGTCGATGGCGGACATCCCGGTGCTGGTTGCGGGCGACACCGTCGTCGACGCCTACCCGGAGGGGCGGCTGGCGCTGGGCGGGGACGCGGTCGCGCTGCATCCGGGCGGGTCCGGCGCCAACGCCGCGGTCGGGCTGGCGCGGCTGTTCGGAGCACCGCACTTCCACACGGTGCTGGCCGGCGACCGACTGGCGGCGGAACTCGCCGCGAACTTCCGTCGTGCGGGCGTCGGCGACGACCTGTTTCGCCGCGTCGACGGCGAGACGCCCGTGGCGTTTCTCGACCGGCCCGAGGGGGACCTCGCGTGGACGGTCTACCACCGCCCGGCCACGCTGGCGCTCGACGCCGACCTGGTGCCGGACGCCGTGCTCTCGTCGGTCTCGGCGGTGCATCTCTCCGCGATCACGCTCGGCCACGAGCGCGGGCGGGCGGCGACCGTCGAACTCGCCCGGCGGGCCCGCGAGCGCGGCGCCACGGTCGCCGTCGACTGCAACGGACGCGCGAACATGTGGGACGGCCCCGCCGGGTTCCGGGACGCGCTGGGCGAGTTGCTCTCCCGCGCCGACGTTGCGTTCGCCAGTGCAGGCGACCTGGCGGTCGCGGGCGTCGAGGGCGACCGCGATCGGTTGCTGTCGTTTCTCCACGACCGGGGCGTCGAGCGAGCGTTTCTCACCCGGGGTGCGGACGGCGCGGTCGCGAGCGACGGCGCGCGGACGGTCGCCCACGCCGGCTACGAAGTCGACGCGGTCAATCCCGCGGGGGCCGGCGACGCCTTCGCCGCCGGGGTCGTCGGCGCGCTGGCCGCATCGGACGGCGAGACGCTATCGGACCTGCTCGCGGTCGGCAACGCCGCTGGGGCGCTGGCGACGACCGGCGACGACCCGACGGCGCCGCTCTCCCCGGACCGACTGCGCGCGCTGGCGGGCGAGGCGGTGCCGGCGGGCGTTTTGGATTCCTGAACGGTGAACGAGGGGGGCCGCCCCCGAGCGGTGTTTGGTGCCGGGCGGCGGACTGCTTTTGGGCCAGCCGACCGAAGCGGGTGCATGGATCTCACCGAGGAGGAGACGGTACAACTCGCGACCGTCGTGGAGACGGTTCTGGAGGAGGGCTACGACCTGGACGGCGTCGACGAGGAGGTGCTGGAGGCGGTCCGCGAAAAGCTCCCGGACGGGGATCGATAGATCCTCGACCGGAGCGGTCCGGCCGGAGACTGATCGACCCGCCGGTCGCGCATCGCCGAGAGCGGGCTGGCGGCTCACCCGCCGCGAGGGGAGCGGGCTGGCGGCTCACCCGCCGAGGTACAGTTCGGCCACCTCGGGGTTCTCCAGCAGTTCGTCGGCGGCCCCCTCGAACCGGACCGTCCCCTGGTCGAGGACGTATCCCCGGTCGGAGATGTCCAGGCCGGCCCGGGCGTTCTGTTCGACCATCAGGATGGCGGTGCCGGCCTCGTTGACCCGCCGGACCCGGTCGAACACGTCCGCCGCCGTGTTCGGCGCCAGGCCGGCGGACGGTTCGTCGATGAGCAGCACGTCCGGGTCCGTCATCAGCGCCCGGGCGAACGCCAGTATCTGCTGTTGCCCGCCGGAGAGGGTGCGGGCCTTGTCGCCGCGCTTCTCGGCCAGCATCGGAAACCGGTCGTAGAGTTCCTCGATGGTCGCGGACACCGACCGATCCCCGCCGGCCGACCCGGCCAGCATGGGGATCTGCCCGGAGAGCCTGCCGATGGTCGATCCCAGGCCGCCGCCGACCGAGACGCCGCCCATGCGGAGGTTCTCCTCGACGGAGAGCGTCCCGAAGACGTTGTCGACCTGGGGGACGTACCCGACGCCCTCCCGGACGACGTCTTCCGGGGCCAGCCCGGTGATCTCCGTCCCGTGCAGGTTGACCCGCCCCGACCACGCGCCCAGCAGCCCGAACACCGCCTTCAGCACCGTTGACTTGCCCGCGCCGTTCGGGCCGATCATGCAGACGACCTCGCCGTCGCGCAGGTGCATCGACAGGTCGTACAGCACCTGCATGTCGCCGTAGCCGGCGTCGACGCCTTCGACGGTGAGCACCGCGTCATCCCGCCCGGCGTTTTCGTCGGTGGTCTCCCGGTCGCCCTCGACGCCGCCGCTCATGTCCGGGGCCCCCCGAGGTAGGCGTCAATGACCCGCTGGTCGGACCGGACGGCGTCGGGCGGCCCCTCGACGAGGACCTCGCCCTGGCTCAGCACGACGATCGGGTCGGCGAGGTCCATGATGAACCCCATATCGTGTTCGATGATCAGCATCGTGATGCCGTCCTCGTTGAGCTGGCGCAGCAGTCCCTTCAGCTTCTCGGCCAGCGTCGGATTCACGCCGGCGACTGGTTCGTCGAGCAACAGCAGTTCGGGCTCGGCCATCATCGCCCGCGCGAGTTCGACCAGTTTCATCTGCCCGCCCGACAGGTCCGTCGCCAGGGCGGTTTCGAGGTGCTCGATCTCGAACCGCTCCAGCAGTTCCGCGGCCCGTTCGAGCGCCCGGCTTTCCTCCCGGCGGACCGTCTCCCCTCTCGTGAACAGCGGGAGGATCGACTCGCCGGTCTGGTTCTGGGGGCCCGACAGCAGCGCCTCCCGGACGGTCAGCCCTTCGGGCTTGCGCGGGGTCTGGAACGACCTGACGAGGCCGTGCCCGGCGACCTCGTGGGGCTGCAGGCCGGTGATCTCCTCGCCGTCGAGGTAGACGGCGCCGGCGTCGGGCGAGTAGTACCCCGCGATGCAGTTGAACAGCGTCGACTTGCCGGCGCCGTTGGGACCGATCAGCCCCGTGATCGAGCCGCGCTGGACTTCGAGGCTGACCTCGTCGTTTGCGACCAGGCCGCCGAACTCCTTGCTGAGGTCCTCGACGCGCAACACGGGGTCCGGCTTGCCCGCCACCGCGTCGTCCGTCGCGGACGTGGCCTCCGGTCCCGACGACGCCGCCTCGCGCTTACTCATCGTCAGACCCCCCGGCCGCCGCCGGCCAGACGAGTTCGCGCTGTGGCGGTAACACGCCCTCCGGGCGGAACCGCATCAGGGCCACGATGAGCAGCCCGGTGAGCAACAACCGCAGCGCGCCCGGTTCGACCGGGATCACTCCGCCGGTGAACCGGGTGCCCTCGATTATCGTGACGACGACGATGCCGCCGACGACGGCGCCGTTGTCGCTGCCGGTCCCGCCGAGGATGGCGGCGATCCAGACGTCGAACGTCCGGATCGGGTCGAGGTTCGAGGGGAACACCGAGTTGTTGAAGTGGGCGAAGAACACCCCCGCCAGCGCCATGATGGCGCCGCCGATGACGAACGACTCCATCCGGAACCGGAAGGTGTTCTTGCCGAGCGCCTCCGCCAGGTCCTCGTCGGCGCGCAACAGCCGCTGGACCCGCCCCCACGGCGACCGGTGGACCCGCCGCAACAGCAGCCACGTGACCGCGACGAACGTCACCGCCAGCAGGAAGTTCAACTCGGGTTCGGACAGTTCCCCGACGAGGTCGCCGACCAGCGGCCAGTTCCCGAACAGCCGGTCGAGCCCGATGATCCCCTGGCTGCCGCCCGTCCAGTCGCGCTGGTTCAGCGCGAACAGCCGCACCACCTCCGCCAGTCCCAGCGTGGCGATGGCGAGGTAGTCGTCGCGCAACGACAGGGTCGGGTAGCCGATCAGCACCGCCAGCGCGACACCCGCGAGGATCGACACGACGACCCCGACGATCGGCCACCGCCAGATTGCCATCTCGGCGCCGAGAAGCGGCGACGACGGGGAACTCAGCAGCAGGGTCGCGTACGCGCCGACACCGAAGAAGGCGGCGACGCTGAAGTTGATCAGCCCGGAGTAGCCCCACTGGACGTTCAGCCCCATCGCCAGCAGGACGTACATCCCCGCCAGCGACAGCAGGTACAGCAGGTACGCCCACCTGAGCACGCCGACGCCGACGAGCACGGTCAACAGTGCGACGTACGCCAGCAGCGCCCCGGCGACGTTTCGCTCCCAGTCGGTCAGGCTGGCTGCGTACGCCCGTGCCCGCCCGCCGAGTCCGGAGGCCGCAAGCATCGCGTTCAGCGGCGCGGGCCTCGTCACGGCGCGTTCGGGTTCGGCCCCCGAGTGAGCGTCGGTCGTCGCACTGCCCGACTCGTCGTCTCCCGCCCGCTCGGGGGTGTCGCCGCCGTCCGTCCGGGGACGGCGAGTCACGAGACGGCCCCCCCGGCGATCCCGCGAGGCCGGACCAGCAGTATCGCGACCATGATGACGAAGGCGAGCGCCGGCGCGTACTCGACGCCGATCGGAATTCCGAGACGCGGCAGGATCGGGACCAGTTGCTGGACCATCCCGATCACGAGTCCCCCGAGCATCGCGCCGTAGACTGACCCGATGCCGCCGAGGATGACCGCCGCGAAGATGATCAGGAGGAGGTCGAACCCCATCCGCGGGGTAACCTGGTTGTAGAGACCGAGAAAGACCCCGCCCGCGCCGGCCAGGCCGGCGCCGATCGCCCAGGTCGCGAGTTTCACGCGCGCGGTTCGGATGCCGCTGACCCGCGCGAGGTCGGGGTTGTCGGCCATCGCGCGCATCTTCCGGCCCAGCGTCGTGTACTGCAACAGCATGTGGAGGCCGACGACCAGCGCGACGGCGACGACGACGATCACCACCGACCGTTCGGTGATCGTCACCCCCAGCGCCTCCTGGACCGCCGGTATGGGACCGCTGTACTCGACGCCGTAACTGCGGAAGTCCGATCCGAACTGGATTCTGACGAGCGCCCGGTAGACGAACGCGATGCCGATGCTGGTGATGAGCATCCCGATGGATGTCACCTCCATCGACCGGTAGACGACCAGTTCAGTGAGCACCGCGACGACGGCGGCGACGGCCATCCCGGCGAGCAGCGCCAGGTAGACGGCGTCCGGCAGCCCCAGAAGTTCCGGGCCGGCGGTGCCGAGCACGCCCAGCGCGACCAGCGCGCCGTACGCGCCGACGGTCATCGTGTCGCCGTGGGCGAAGTTGGCGAAGTCGGCGATGCTGTAGACGATCGACAGCCCGATGCTGCCCAGCACGATGATGCTGCTGAAGACGATGCCGTTGACGAGCAACTGGGGAAGCCCATCCGCCAGCACGGTGAGAACGTCTGCCATGTGTTATGAAACGACCGCCGGTGTCCCCGGCGGCGGAAGTCAGCCCGCGATCGTGTCTATCTGCTCGTAGGCCCCGTCCTGGACTTGCATGACCTGCAGAAACGCCCGGGGGTCGCCGTTCTCGTCGAGGTCGATGGGCCCGCTGATCCCCTCGTAGTTGACGTCGCTGGCGGACCCGCCGTCCTCCAGTATCTCGTGGGCGGCCTCGTAGGAGTAGACGGTCTCGCCCTCCGGACTGGTGACGTCTTTGACCAGTTCAGTCGTGATCCCGTCCGTCGAGAAGTCGTCAGCCGCGTGGGCGGCGATGGCTGCCGTGACGATACCGTCGTAGGCGTAGGTCGCCCAGGCGGTCGGCTCCTGGTCGAACTCCTCCTCGAACGTGCTGGCGAACTCCTGGTAGTTGTCCTGGGTCAGCGCCGCCGAGGGAATGACCGCCTTCATCCCCTCCAGGAAGTCCTCGGGCGCCTGTTCGAGCACGTCAGGCCCCTTCACGGAGTCGGCCCCGTACAGCGGCACGTCGGTGACCCCCTGGTTGAACGCCTCCGTTGCCATGGTCGTGAACTCCGGCTGGTAGGTGACGAACACCCACGCGTCGGCGCCGGCCTCGTCCATGCCGGTGACGACGTTCGAGTAGGAGGACTCGCCCTGGTTGTGCGCCTCGAAGTATGCCACCTCGCCGTCGAAGGATTCCCGGAACACCTCCGCGACGCCTTGCCCGTAGGCGTTGTTGACGTAGGCGACCGCGACTGATCCGTGGTCGTCTCCCTCGACGAGGTCGGCGATGGCCCCGGCCTGGGCCTTTCCGGGCGGCGACATTCGCATCAGTTCCGGATGTTCGCTGAGCCCTGGACTCGTCGAGTTCTGCGATATCTGCTCGACGTCCGTGTCCTGGATCACGCTCTCGTAGATGGCCAGCGACACCGCCGAGCCGACCGCCCCGATGACGACCGGAACCCCATCCTGGTTGACGAGTTTCTGGGCCGCCGAGATGCCGTCCTGCTCGACGCTTTTGGTGTCCTCCTCGATGATCTCCAGTTCGCCGCCCCGGAGGCCGACGTCGTTGACGTCCGCGACCGCCAGTTCCTTGCCCCGCTGGTTGCGCTGGCCGAAGGTGTCCAGCGACCCGCTCACCGGGTTCGCCATTCCGATGGCGTAGCTGTTGCCGCCGAGACAGCCGGCGGTCGAGGCGACGCCGAACGCCGCCAGACCGCCGGTTGCCTTCAGGACCTTCCTGCGAGTCGTGGAATAGTGTGACATGATACGCTATAACACTTCACGTTCGACTATTATAAAGTCACCTGCCCGCGGGGCCTTTTGCGAGGGCGGCAGCGTCAGATCCAGTTGTTCCCGAGCACGACCATGTACAGCACCACGCTGACGGCGTACAGCACCCCCAGCACGATCACGGCCCTGATGTGGAAGAAAAACAGGTCGTCGTGCTCGGCCTCGCGGGCGCGCTCGTAGGCGGCGGCCTCCCCGGGGTCGAGGTCGTCGTGTACCTCGCCCCGGTGCAGCGCCAGCGCCCGCTCGCTGCGAAACGGCCGCCCGCAGCGGTCACAGCGGGCGGCCGGCGTCTCGTCGTCCGGGACGGCGGTCTCGACGGCGGCGACGGCGTCGGCGGCCAGCGGCGTCGGCCCCGGCGAGGGGTCGTGGTCGCCGGTCGGCCTGGTGGCAACTTCGCCGCCTCCCTGCCGGTCCGCGCCGGCGTCGTCCACCTCCGTGGGTCGGTTTTGTTCGGTCATGGTCACACCAGCGGCGGGGCGACGAACGGCTGGGTGATTATCCAGACGCTCGTCATCGTATAAAAGACCATCACCGCGACGAAGGGGTACTGGCTGCGGATGGCCGCGAGCGCGCCGGGAAACAGGTCGAAGGAGACCCCGTGGGCGACGTAGACCGCGAGCAGGTGCCCGAGCACGACGAAGGTCAACTGGAGGTTGCCGAACCAGCCGGGCAGCGCCTGCGTCGGGAACCCGGTCGCGGACAGCGGCGCCGACGCCACGCCGACCAGCGCCGGCGACAGCGACACGAAGTAGCCCAGGTAGTGTGCGAGGTGGTAGCCGGCGGCGATGGGCACCAGCGACGGGACGAACCACCGCTCGATGGCGCCGACGGTGACGTAGGTGTCTGCCCGCTCGCGGACCCGCCGGGCGGCGACCCGGTAGACGCCCAGAAACAGCGCGTAGCCGGCGACGAGCACCACGAGGTACGCCGGCAGCGCCAGCGCCGGCCAGTCGCCCAGCAGCGCCCACGCGAGATCCGCCCACGCGGGCGTCGCGACGAGGCCGTCGTAGGTGGTCGCCCACAGCAGCGCGACGACGAACGCGGTTTCGTCCTCGTCGGCGGGGCCGGCGGCGAGCGCCGTCCCGGGGAGCCGCAGGGTGAGCCCGGCGTCGGTCCGGCCGACCGGCGCCAGCCGCCCGTAGACCCGGAACACCCGGGCGATGGGGTCGACCGCCCGGAACCAGTCCTCGACCCCGTAGAGCCGGGCGCCCGCCAGCGTGGCGGCGGTGTAAGCAACCACGACCAGCGACAGGAAGCGCGGGTTGCCGGCGACGGGGCTGACGACCTCCAGCCAGACCAGCCCCAGCAGGCCGGCGACGCTTCCCCACGGGTCGGCCCAGCCTGGCAGGCGTCGGGTGGTCTCCGTGCCGAGCGCGGGCACGGCGTCGCCGGCGGCCGCCAGCCACTCCGAGAGCGTCCGCCAGGGGTTCAGCGCGGTCCAGGTGTTGCCGACGGCGTAGACGGTGATGGTGTAGCCGGCCCACCAGCCCCCCCACACCCAGAGGATGGCGAGGTTGCGGGTCGGATACAGCGGCCCGACGAGGCCGGCAGCGAGTATCGCGGCCAGGCTGGCCACGCCCGCCACGCCCGCGACCCGCGCCATCGCCCGGCGCCCGGGCACCGGCACATCGAGCCGCCAGCCGTTGACGGCGGCGATGGCGGCGTGGTCGGTCAGCAAACTGGCGAACAGGAACGACCCGGCGACGACGACGCCCCCCGTCAGCACGAGCAGCCACGACGGGACCGGGCCGGCTCCGACCGCGTCGCTCAGTGCTCCGGCGTGTGCCGCTGCCGGCTCGGCGGCCAGCGCGACGGCGACGGCGGCGGCCGCGAGGCGCCTACGCATTGCCGCTGTCGTTGCTGCCCGCCCGGTTAAACGGTTGCGGAACGGGCTACCGGGCGACACCTCGTGCGGGACGGTTTGCCGGGCGACACCTCGTGCGGGACGGTTTGCCGGGCGACACCTCGTGCGGGACGGTTTGCCGGGCGACATCCGGTCACCGGCGTCCCTGTCGTGTCCCCCGCCGTCCCCCGGCCAACGGTCGCCTGGTCTGCCCGCGCCTGGCCGACCGCCCCGGATCGAATGATGGACGAACGACAGTTGTTAACTCAAATGGGTGAAGCCGCCAGATCGTCACAAAACCGGCGGCAGTCATGGCAGTGACGTTAATAACCGGCGGCGACTATCCCCGACGATGACCGAACCGGCGGGCGGGAACGACGACCACCTCGATCCGGCGCGGAGCGAGGAGTCCACGACGGCCGGCGGCGAAGCGGCGACTGCAGACGACGCCGGCCCGTCGGCCGCTGCGTCGCTGTCGGTCCCCGAGATGGACTGTCCCTCGTGTGCGGGCAAGGTCGATGGCGCGCTCGCCGGCGTCGAGGGCGTCGAGGACTTCGAGACCCGCCCGGCGACCGGCGACGTGTCCGTCACCTTCGACGCCGATACCGTCGACGAGGACGCCGTCGCCGACGCCGTCGAATCCGCGGGCTACGAGGTGGTCGGCCACGACGGCGGGGAGGGCGACGTCGAGCGCGAGCACGTCTGGACGAGCGCCCGGGCGAGGAAGACCGCCGTCGCCGGTGTGCTTCTGGCGGCGGGGCTGTCGGTGGAGTTCGTGTTCACGTCGCTGGACGTGCTCGTGGCGACGATCTCGGGTGCGGAGTTCCACCTCGGGGCCGTACTGCTTCTGGGTGCGACCGCCGCCGGCGGGCAGGTGATCATCCGGGCGGGCTACTACTCGGCGCGGAACCTGAACCTCGATATCGACTTTCTGATGAGCGCGGCCATCCTCAGCGCGGTGACCGCCAGCCTCCTGACCGCCCGGTCGCTGTACGTCGAGTCGGCGACGCTGGCGGTGCTGTTCAACGTGGCCGAACTGCTTGAGACCTACTCGATGGACCGGGCGCGCTCGTCGCTGCGGGCGTTGCTGGAACTGGCCCCCGACGAGGCGACGGTGCGCCGCGCCGCGTCGGCGCCCGACGAACCTGCCCCGGGCGGCCCGGACGGCGAACCGACGGAGGTCACCGTGCCAGCGGAGGGCGTGGCGGTCGGCGAGCGGGTCCTGGTCCGGCCGGGCGAGAAGATTCCGGTCGACGGGACGGTCCTGGAGGGCGAGACGGCGGTCGACGAGTCGCCGGTCACCGGCGAGAGCGTCCCCGCGGACAAGGCGCCCGGCGACGAGGTGTACGCCGGCACGATCAACGAGGCCGGCTACGTCGAACTGGAGGCGACTGCGCCCGCCGGCGAGTCGACGCTGTCGCGGGTCATCGACCTGGTGGGCGACGCCGAGTCCCGGACGACCGACCACGAGCAGTTCGTCGACCGGTTCGCGGGCTACTACACGCCCGTGATGGTCGCGCTCGCGATCGCGGTCGCCGCGGTCCCGCCCCTGGCGGTGGGCGCACCCTGGGCGCCGTGGTTCGTCGCCGGCATCACGATGCTCGTGCTGGCCTGTCCCTGTGCGTTCGTCATCAGCACGCCCGTCTCGGTGGTCTCGGGGATCACCAGTGCGGCCCGCAACGGCGTGCTGATCAAGGGCGGCGATCACCTGGAGGCGATGGGCGAGGTCGACGCGGTCGCGCTGGACAAGACGGGGACGCTCACCCGCGGCGAACTCGCCGTGACCGACGTGGTCCCGGTCGGCGACCGTACCGAGGCGGACGTGCTGGCCTGCGCGCGGGGGCTGGAGGCCCGCAGCGAGCACCCCATCGGCGAGGCCATCGTCGAGCACGCCGCCGCGACCGGCACCGGCCCGCCCGAGGTCGACGGGTTCGAGAGCCTCGCGGGACGGGGCGTCCGGGCGACGCTGTCGGGCACGCCCCACCTCGCCGGCAAGCCCGACCTGTTCCGTGACCTCGGGTTCGACCTCTCGCACGTCCACGTCGTCGGCCCGGACGCGGCGGGGGGCGCGTCCTCGAACGACTCCGGCGACGCGGCGAGTGACGCTGGCGTCGACGGGGCGGTCGCCGCCGAGGTCCGGGACCGCTGCGAGCGGGCCGGGTGTCTGGATCTGGCCGAAGACACCATCCCGCGACTCCAGGCCGAGGGCAAGACGGTGGTGCTGGTCGGCACCGAGTCGGAACTGGAGGGCGTCATCGCGGTCGCAGACGAAGTCCGGCCCGGGGGCCGACGGGCTGTCGAACGGCTCCAGGCGCTGGGCCTCCGGACGGTGATGCTGACCGGCGACAACGGGCGGACCGCCCGCGCGGTCGCCGAGGCGGTCGGCATCGACGAGGTCCGGGCGGAACTGCTGCCCGAGGACAAGGTCGCGGCGGTCGAACGGTTGCGCGCCGACGGCGGGGTGGCGATGGTCGGCGACGGCGTCAACGACGCCCCGGCGCTGGCGGCGGCGACCGTCGGCGTCGCGATGGGTGCCGCCGGCACCGACGCCGCCATCGAGACCGCCGACGTGGCGCTGCTGGGCGACGACGTCTCGAAGTTGCCGTACCTGCGGGAACTCGCGACGCGTGCCAACCGCGTCATCCGCCAGAACATCTGGGCCAGCCTCGGGATCAAGGCCGTGCTCGCGGCGGGCGTGCCGCTGCAACTGGTCGGGGTGGCCGTGGCCGTCCTTGTCGGCGACGCGGGCATGACCGTCGGGGTCACCGGGAACGCGATGCGACTGGCCGGCATCGAGCCGGACGGCGAGGAGTGAGCCGGCGACGGATTGATACCGCTTCGCACGAAGGGTACGCCGATGGACTCGGAGCAACGGCCGGTGGGCGAAGGGCGCTACGAGCGGTACGGGACTCGCGAGACCGACGACGGCCGCGTCGTCGTCTATGACGAACGCGAGGAGGACGCCTGGGTACAGTCCGACGTGACGATCGAACAGACTCGATAGCCGTCCGGTGCCGGCCGCCGGCGGGTTTCTTCGCTCTATGTTCGTTTCGAATCGGGCGGGCGGCGTGATGGCCTCACTCCGGGGTGTATGGATCGACTGCGCCGTCGAGTCGGTGGACGTCCGCGGCGTCGAAGTCGTCGTCGAACCCGTAGAGGTAGTCGATCCCTTCGGCCTGCATGTAGGCGACGATGCAGGCGTCGACGAACGAGAACGGTTCGTGCTGCCGAAAGAGCGATTTCCCCGCAGAGAACGCGTCCGCCGTCAGGGAGTCGACGTGGAACCGCGCGTTCTCCTCGACCCGATCGAGAAAGTCCGTCGCGGCGCGATGACCGGCGTGGGCCGTTAGCCCGTTCAGCGTCTCCGCGAGCACGTAATCGAGAACGACCGCTTCGGGGAGGTCGGCGGCGTCGATGGCCCGAAGGATGGGGAGGGCGTCGTCGTGTGCGCCGTCGCGCCGGTAGGCGGCCGCAAAGAGGACGGTCGTGTCGACGAGTGCGCGTGCCATCTATTCGATGCCCCACTCGTCGTGGTCCGTCTCGACGTCCGTCGTCCGTTCGCCGCCGTAGCCCTCGAAGTCGCTGAACGTACCGCTGCACTGCTGGAGGACCCGTACGCGAACCGTCTCGTCGTCCTCTATCTGCCAGCGGAGCCTGTCTCCGTCGTCGATGTCCAGTTCCCGCCGGATGTGGGCGGGGATGTTGGCCTGGTTCCCCGACACCTTGCTCTCGGAATCGACGTCGCCGCTGCTCATGGACGAACTTGGGGAGCGACGCCCTAAAAATGTAGTGTGTGTTCACACTACGACGGGTGGCGTGACGACCCCATCCTCGCCCCGTCCATGTCGTGGTCTTAACTGGAGGAGCCACCTACCACGACCCGTGATCGAGGAGGCCCTCGTCGTCGAGTTCGCCGTCAGCGGCGACGACTGCCCGCTGGCAGACGCCACTCGCGAGGCCGGCGGCACCGTCGACTGTGCGCCCCCGCAACTCCGCCGGGACGACAACACGCTCTTGCGGTTCTCGACGGCGGACGAGGGCGTCGGCGCGGCGCTGGACGCCGACGACCGCATCCGGTATCTCCACGCGACCGACGACGGCGACCGCACCACCTACCGGTGCCTGTCGCTTGATCCCTGCGTCGTCCACGAGTTGACCGACGCCGGCTTCCTGGTCGAGCAGTTGCGCTACCGGGACGGCGTCGGGCGCTACGTCGGCGCCGTCGTCGGCTACGACGTCCTGGAGGGAGTCCTGACTGCGGCGGG
>JAZKSB010000041.1:0-13736 GCA_036626315.1 Halobacteriales archaeon | reverse complement strand
TCGAGATGGGTCGTGTACCAGTCGAGAGAGTCCGCCAGATCCTCGACGCGGATCATGACGTGGTCGAGCAGATGCATCCGGTCGCAATTCGACAGGTGGACCGAAAACCCTGCCGGTGACAGGAAAGCATGCGACCATGCAGTCGAATCAATCATAGGGGGGAGAGCTATCCACCGATGCTGGTCGGGGAAAATTGAAATCCCGAACCTCCGTTTTGCCATCCGATGTCTAGCAGGAGACTGAAGATAGCGGTAGACAGCCGGTTGCCCGAGTCGGTCGAACCGACCGTCAAGCGTCTCTACAGTGTCGTAGAGCGCCACTATCGGTCGGTTCATCCGGGCCGAAAGACTGAACGCGAGTGCCACGACGAGTTCGTGGCAGACGTGTTCGGGTCGCAAGAACGCTACGAGAGACATCGTGCTGCGTTCGACGACCAGCGAAATGAGTGGCAGGAACCGGTCGAACGGCTCAGCAGGTGGCTGGACACGGAACTCGATCAGCGGATCGAGGAGGTCAGGGAGTTCTATGCGGTCACCCGGGCCGTCGAGCCCGGAGTCGTCGTCGAGACTGGGGTCGCCAACGGGCTCTCGACGCTGGCCGTCCTGCTCGCACTCGAGGACAACGGCTACGGTCAACTGTACTCCGTCGACTACCCGTTCCGGGCAGACGAGTCGCTCGCCGCCTTTCGAAGTGAGACCTGGAGCGGAAGTGGCGGAATGGCGATCCCGGCTGACGAAGACCCCGGGTGGGTCATTCCCGACGACGCGGAGTACCGCGACCGCTGGTCGCTTCGGCTTGGAAAAAGTCAACGCGAACTCCCGCGGCTACTCACGGAGATAGACGGTCCGGACCTGTTTTTCCACGACTCGGAGCACTCGCTCCCATGTATGCTGTTCGAACTGGAACTCGCCAACGAGTGGGTTGGTAAGGGCGGCGTCATCGTCGTCGATGACGTCCAATGGAACCACGCGTTCGACTCGTTCACGAGCGTTCGCGACCCCGGTCGCTGGGGATACATCTCAGACGAGATCGGGTACGTCGGCCCGCTGGAGTAGAACTCACAGCCACCAACGGACAGTAGATTCCCTGACAGGCAGCATTCGGTCATCGCCCGAAAGCGGCTCGCAGGTCCGGCCAGTGAAACCACCAGGCGACCGCCCAGACCGCCACCGTCCCGACCGGGAGGGCAGGGGTTCCGCCGCGAACGAGCCCGACCACGACGATCAGGCTGCTCGCGCCGGACAGCACCAGCAACGCGCCGGTGACCCGGCAGTCCTCGAGCGAGGGACGAATCGATCCGACCATCGCGTACGCGAGCGCGATCGTCCACAGAAACGTCGACGCCGGCCAGGCCCGCAGCCGCCGGGGCAGCCCGGAGGTGTACTCCAGATAGCGCCACAGCGGGGTCGTCGACAGCGGTTCCAGCGTCGCCATCCCCCACGGGAACAGCAGCGAGAGGTGGCCGCCGACCGGCACCACGACCCACGGGACCGCCGCAAGCGCCAGGATCGCGAGCGGTCGGCGCACGCGGCTCGCCGCCGTCGTCGGCCGCGGCCGGCGGCTCATTTCCGCAACACGAGGCGCAGCACGTCCTCGTCAGCCAGTTCGTGGTCGGTGCCGACCTGCTGGTCGTCGTGTCGGGCGCTGGGGCCGGACACCCGCGCGAACCGGAACCGCTCCTCGAAGTCCCCGCCGAGTTTCTCCAGCGCGTCGCCGACGGTGTCGCCGGCCCGCAACACCAGCGGCTCCTCGTGGTCGACGCCGCGGCCGGGCTTGTCCATGTACACCCGGATCAGCTCCAGTTCCGTCCAGAGTCGCTCCTTCAGTGCGTCCAGGCCCCGCTCCCGTTCGGCGCTGATGTAGACGGCCTCGTCGGGGTCGATGCCGTGCTCGCGAAGTCCGTCCTCGACGGTCGGCAGGTAGTCCGGGTCGACCAGGTCCATCTTGTTGACCGCGACGACGGACGGGAGATACACCCGGTTGTCCTGGACGGCGTCGACCAGCCGGTCGACGTCCAGGTCCTCCCGGATGGTGACGTCGGCGTTGACGACGCCGTGCTGGCGCAACACCGCCGCGACGGTCTCCTCGTCGAGCCGCAGGTCGTCGGTGGCGGTGACGTGGATGCCGCCTTTTCCCTTCCTCGCGATGGTGGCGCCGGGCGGTTCGGCGTCCAGCCGGACCTTGTTCTCGTTGAGTTCCTCGCGCAGGCGGTCGTACTGCTCGGGCTTGAATGGCGAAACCAGGAACACGACCAGGTCGGCAGTCCGGACCACCGACAGCACCTCCCGGCCGTCGCCGCGGCCGCCGGCGGCGCCCTCGAGCAGGCCCGGGACGTCGAGCAACTGGATGTTGGCACCGCGGTACTGCAACATCCCGGGGTGGACGTCCAGCGTCGTGAACTCGTAGGCGCCGACCTCGCTGTCGGCGTTGGTCAGGGCGTTCAGAAGCGTCGACTTGCCGACGCTGGGGAACCCGACCAACGCGACGGTGGCGTCGCCGTGCTGCTCGACGGCATAGCCGCCGCCACCGCCGCCGCCCTGCTGGCGCTTTTCCAGTTCCTCCTTCTTCTCGGCGAGTTTGGCCTTCAGCCGGCCGATGTGCTGTTCGGTGGCCTTGTTGTAGGGGGTCTCGGCGATCTCCGCTTCGAGTTCCCGGATCTCCTCTTCGAGCCCCATCGGGAGCATCTCCGCCCGCCGCGCCGAAAAGGCTTTCACTCTCCCCGGCCCCGCCGCAGTCCCCGAGTTCGATCGTCCCGAAGCGTCGGTCTCCCGGGAATGCCAGCGCGTCCAGACGGCCGCCCGAAAAGCCAAAGCGTTGAAGCGTCGGCGCCGAGACCGGACATGCCATGACGGGACCAACGGACGCGACGACTCGACGACAGGTACTCGGGGCGCTCGGTGCCGCCGGCCTCGCCGGCGCAGTCGGCGAGGTGCCGGACGTCGCCACCGCGGCCGGCGGCGGCGACTGGCGACTGTTCCGGTTCGACGAGCGAAACTCCGGCGCGAATCCGGCGGGCCGGGGACCGTCCGGGCCGGTCGGGACCCGCTGGACGGCCTCGCTCGGCGACGTCTCGACGCCGCCGGTGCTGGACGCCGACACCGCCTACGTCGCCGACACCGGCGCCGGCGCGGTCCGCGCCTTCGACCGGGCCACCGGCGACGAGCGGTGGTCGACGTCGCTGGAGGTGGTCAGCCCGCGGATGGCGCTGTCCGGCGACACCCTGTACGTGCCCGGCGACGGCCTGTTCGCGCTCGACGCCGACACCGGCGAGCGGCTGTGGACCGCCGGCGGCGACACCTACTACGCCGTTCTGATCCGGGACGGGTTCGCGCAGGTCGCCGGCGTCGACGGCCTGGCGGCGATATCGCTGCGCAACCGCGAGACCCTCTGGCGAAACGAGCCGGCGTCGGTCATCGACGCCGCACACGTGGCGGGCGAGGAGCGACTGTTCGCGGTGAGCAGCCGGTACGCCAGGGTTCGTGCCGTCGACCCCGGCGGGGGCAACACCCGCTGGAAGCGGAACCTCGAGATGGCCCTCGAAGGTGCGCCGGTCGTCGCCGGCGGGCGACTGCTCGTCCCCGGCGAATCCGCGCTGACGGCTCTCGACGTGACGACCGGCAGCACCGTCTGGACCGACGACCGACCCGTCCGCGGGTCCGTCGCCGCCACCGGCGGTACGGTCTACGGCAACACTGCGGACGGCGAGACGTTCGCCCTCGACGCCGAAACCGGCACGGAGGCTTGGCGACGGGCCACGGTCTCCCCCGCGGGCGGCCCCACGATGGTCGGGGACGCCCTGTTTCTCGCCGGCGACGACGGGACCGTCGCCGCAGTCGACCCCGCCGACGGCACCGAACGCTGGCGGAGCGGCGTCGACGGCCCGCTGGAGACGCCCCCCGTCGTCGCGGGCGGGGAGATGGTCGTCGCCGGCGGCGGGACCGTCCACTCGCTGGCAGCGGACGCGGCCACCCCGGCCCCGACGGCGGCCGAAGGGACCGCGACGCCGACGGCAACGCCGACCGGGACTGCGACCCGGACCGCGACGGAGGACGCCGGCAGCGACGACGACGAGGAGGGCGGCGGCATGGTCATGGCTGCCGTCGCCGTCGGCGCGCTTTTGGTCGGAGGGGCCGGCGCCGCCGTCCTTGGCAGCGACGCCATCCGGGAGGCGCTCGGGTCGTCGGACGAGGACGGCGACGGTGCAACGTAGTCGACGTCCGGTTGCGACCTCCCAACGACTGACTGCATGGCGTGTCCGGCCCCGGCCGGGATCCGGCGAGGGGGTTTCGACACGTTAATTGCCCGCCACTCGTTCGGCAAGGATAGAGACGATGCCCGACCCGTCCAACCTCCGGGACAGTACCCAGATAGTCCTGCCGGCGTCGGAACTGGACGGGGTACGCGGTCGACTGGAGGCGGAGTACACGGTGACCATCTCCGCCCTGGACACCGACTTCGAGGAGGACTACGTCAAGATCATCGGGAGCCCGGTCGTCATCAAGGACGTCAGCGACTTCCTGGCACGGCAGGGCATTAGCCTCCCCTGACCCGCCGGCAGCTTGTCCGTTTTCGGCCGCAGTCCGCGGCGCGTCGCCGCGCCCTGCCGGCAAACGCGGCGAAAAGCAACCCTTAAAGGTTCGACGGGAGTTTGTGCCCGTATGGCCGAAACCATCGAGATCCTCGTCCCGGGCGGCCAGGCCGACCCGGGACCCCCGCTCGGTCCCGAACTCGGGCCGACGCCCGTCGACGTCCAGGCGGTCGTCTCGGAGATCAACGAGCGGACCGCGGCATTCGACGGCACCGAGGTGCCAGTCACCATCGAGTACGAGGAGGACGGCTCGTTCGAGATCGAGGTCGGCGTCCCGCCGACCGCCGAACTCATCAAGGACGAGGCCGGCTTCGACACCGGATCCGGCGAACCCGCCGACGAGTTCGTCGCCGACCTGTCCGTCGAACAGGTCACCCAGATCGCCGAGCAGAAACGCCCCGACCTGCTGTCGTACGACCTCAAGAACGCCGCCAAGGAGGTCGTCGGCACCTGCGTCTCGCTGGGCGTCACCATCGAGGGCAACGACCCCCGCGAGTTCAAGGCTCGCGTCGAGGACGGCGAGTACGACGACCGCTTCGAGGACGAAGCGGCGGCATAGGCCGGGCGAGACCCTGCGGCGATCCCGCCGACGTTTCTGACGGCAATTCCGTTCAGGACACGAGATCCGCCACCCGCGCTTCCGACGGCAATTCCGTTCAGGACACGAGATCCGCCACCCGCGCTTCCGACGGCAATTCCGTTCAGGACACGAGGTTCGCCAGCCGTGCGGTCAGCCCCGACGGCGGGCCGGCGTCCTCGATGACTGCGTCGGCGGTGTGCTCGGCGCTGATGATCCCCATGGGCATCCCGATGCCCGGCGTGGTGTAGGCGCCGGTGTAGTAGAGGCCCTCGACCGGCGACCGGTGGCTGGGCCGCAGCGGCCCGGTCTGGCGCAGGGTGTGTGCCAGCCCCAGCGCCGTTCCCTGGGGCGCGCGGTAGCGCTCGGCGAAGTCGCTGACCGCGACCCGGTGTTCGACCTCAATCCGGCCGCGCAGGACGACGCCAGCGTGGGTCGCCAGGTCGTCCAGCACCTGGTCGCGGTAGCGCTCTCTGACCTCGGGGCCGTCGTCGAGTCCCGGCGCGATCGGCACCAGGACGACCACCGTGTGGTGGCCCTCCGGGGCGACGGTGTCGTCGGTGAGACTCGGAACGTTGACGTAGTAGGCGGGGTCCTCCGGCCAGGCCGGGTCCCCGAAGATGGACTCGAAGTGGGGGTCCCAGTCGCTCGGCAACACGAGGCTGTGGTGGGTCAGCGGGTCGACGTCGCCCTCGACCCCGAGATACAGCATGAACGCGGAGGGGGCGTAGGTCTTCGAGTCCCAGTAGCCGTCGCCCCGGCCCAGGTTCGATGGCAGCAGGTCCCGCTCGACGTGGGCCGGGTTGGCGTTTGCGACCACGCGGTCGTAGACGTCCTCGCCGCCCGGCGTCGTCACCCGAACGCCGTCGCTGGCCGGCGACAGGCCTTCGACCGGGGTCCCGGTGTGGAACGCCGCGCCGTGCTCTCCTCCGAGGTCCGCGAGCGCCTCCACCAGTCGATAGATGCCGCCCTCGTCGGGGTAGTAGACGCCGAGGTTGAAGTCAACGTGGCCCATGAGGTTGTACAGCGCGGGCGTGTTGTGCGGCGACCCGCCCAGAAAGACCAGCGTGTACTGCAACACCTGCTGGAGTTTCGGGTGCTCGACATAGCTCTCGACGTGTTCCTGCATCGTCTTGAGCAGCGCGATGCCGCGGGCCGACCGGGCCACGTCCAGGTCGACGTAGTCCCGGAACCGCGGGCGGTCCTCGTAGACGAACCGCTCCATCCCGACCCGGTAGGTGAACTCCGCCTCATCGAGGTAGTCGTCGAACGCCTCGCCGGCACCGGCCTCGTAGGACTCGAAGATGGACCGCATCTGCTCGCGGTCGCCGACGGCGTCGAGTCGGTCGGACGGGCCCGGGTCGGCGTTCGGGGTCTCGTTTTTCCACAGCAGGCGGTAGTGTGGGTCCAGGTGCACCAACTCGAAGTAGTCGTCCGGCGAGCGGTCGAAGTGCCCGAAGAACCGCTCGAACACGTCCGGCATCAGGTACCAGGAGGGGCCGGTGTCGAACCGGAACCCGTCGTCCTCGATGCGGCCCGCCACGTCGCCCAGTCGGTCGTGACGCTCGAACACCGTGACGTCGGCGCCCGCCGCCGCGAGGTACGCCGCCGTCGAGAGCCAGCCGATGCCGCCGCCGACGACCGCGTGAGACTCCCCTGAAAGCGGCCCTTGCCGACGGCGCTGTCGCCACCGTTCGACCCTGTCCGGGCCGACCCGATCGGTTGCCATGTTCGGTACACGTCCCTCCAGGGCTTAAGCGACGGTGCCGAATCTGTTGGGTTCGTGACAGCGCCTGGCACGGTCGTTCCGCGGCGGGATGGAACTGCCTGCCGTCCGTAGGTCGCGGCGCCCGGTTCGCCACTCGCCCGTCTGAGATCCTCACTCGCTTCGCTCGCTCGGATCTCACTTCTCGCGGGTCGTTCCTCCCCGCTCGACCTCGTCGTTGCGCCGGAGGCGCACATTGCTCGCGGGTCGCTCCGCTCCCCGCTCGACCTCGTCGTTGCGCCGGAGGCGCAACGCGGGCCACCTTCGACGGGTTTAAATGCCTAATCACCGTTTCTCCGACCGAGACAGGCTCCGCCTGTTTCACCCGACCGTAGGAGATCCGGCCCTCACGGGTCGCACTACGGAGGTGAACGATGGCAGATCAGGACATAGAGCAAGCAGTCTCTCGCGCACTCGAGGAAGCTCCCGAGCGAAACTTCCGCGAGACGGTGGACCTCGCGGTCAACCTGCGCGATTTGGACCTCAACGATCCGTCGAACCGAATAGACGAGAGCGTCGTGCTCCCGTCGGGGACCGGCCAGGAGACCACCATCGTGGTCTTAGCGGAGGGCGAGACCGCCCTCCGGGCCGAAGACGTCGCCGACGACGTGCTCGACAGCGATGACCTGGAGGACCTCGGCGACGACACCGACGCCGCCAAGGACCTCGCCGAGGAGACCGAGTTCTTCATCGCCGAGGCGGCGATGATGCAAGACATCGGTCGCTACCTCGGGACGGTGCTGGGGCCGCGGGGCAAGATGCCCGAACCGCTCCAGCCCGACGACGACGTCGTCGAGACCGTCAACCGAATGAAAAACACCGTCCAGCTCCGTTCGGGCGAGCGGCGCACGTTCCACACTCGCGTCGGCGCCGAGGACATGTCCCCGGACGATATCGCCGACAACGTCGACGTCATCCTCCGGCGCCTCCATGCGGAACTGGAGAAGGGCCCGCTGAACGTCGACTCTGTGTTCGTCAAGACGACGATGGGGCCGGCAATCGAGGTGGCCTAAGATGGCGGGAGCAGAGCACAAGACAGAGACGGTTCCCGAGTGGAAGCGCAAGGAGGTCGACGAACTCGTCGCGCTCGTCGAGTCCTACGACAGCGTCGGCGTCGTCGACCTGACCGGCATTCCAAGCCGGCAACTCCAGGACATGCGCGCGGACCTCCACGGGAGCGCCGAACTGCGGATGAGCCGCAACACGCTGCTCCGTCGGGCGCTGGAGGAAGTCGACGAGGGCGCCGAGGACCTGGTCGAGTACGTCGAGGGCCACGTCGGACTGCTCGCCACGAACGAGAACCCGTTCGGGCTCTACCAGCAGCTGGAAGCCTCGAAGACCTCCGCACCGATCAGCGCCGGCGAGGTCGCCCCCAACGACATCGTCATCCCCGAGGGCGACACCGGCATGGATCCGGGTCCGTTCGTCGGCGAACTGCAGGAGGTCGGCGCGAGCGCGCGCATCGACGAGGGATCCATCAAGGTGCTCGAGGACTCGACGGTCCTCGAGGCCGACGAGGAGGTCTCCCAGGCGCTGGAAGGCGTGCTGGGCGAACTCGGCATCGAGCCCAAGGAGGTGGGTCTGGACCTGCGCGCAGTCTACGGCGACGGCGTCCTCTTCGAGGCCGACGAACTTGGCATCGACGTCGAGGACTACCGCCGCGACGTCGAGACCGCCGCCGCCCGCGGGCGCAACCTCGCGCTCAACGCCGAGTTCCCGACCGCGAGCACCCTGCCGTCGCTGCTGGGCAAGGCCAGCGGCGACGCGAAGGGGCTGGCCGTCCACGCGGCCATCGAGGACCCCGACGTGATGCCGGACCTGGTGAGCAGGGCCGACGCCCGGATGCGGGCGCTGGCCGCCAGCATCGACGACGAGGAGGCCCTTCCCGAGGAACTCCGCGACGTCGAGGTTCCGGAGCCGACCGAGGAATCGACCACCGAAGACGACGACGAATCCGACACCGAACCCGAGGCCGACGGCGACGACGACGAGGAGGAAGAAGACGACGGCGACGGCGCCGAGGGCCTCGGCGAGATGTTCGGGTGATCACCAATGGAATACGTTTACGCAGCACTCATCCTGAACGAGACCGGCGAAGAGATCAACGAAGACAACCTGACCGACGTGCTGGAGGCCGCCGGCGCCGACGTGGAGGAATCCCGCGTCAAGGCGCTGGTCGCCGCCCTCGAGGACGTCGACATCGACGAGGCCGTCGAGGAGGCGGCCGCCGTGCCCGCCGCGACCGGCGGCAGCGCCGCTGCCGAACCCGCCGAGGAGGAGGAGGAGGCCGAGGAAGAGGAAGCCGAAGCCGAGGACGAGGAGGAAGAGGACGAAGACGAGGACGAGGAGGCCAGCGGCGAGGGCCTCGGCGAACTGTTCGGCTGACGGCGGCCGCTCCGTTCTTTCGCGCGACCAGCCTGACAGCGACGCCACTGCTCGACGGCGACGGGATCGCCTGACAGCGACGCCACTGCTCGACGGCGACGGGATCGCCTGACAGCGACGCGGCCACCGAAGAACGACGCCGCCGGCCGAGACTGAGCCTTATCAGGGAAGCCGGGGGCAGTCCCCCCGATGGTCGCCGGGCTCCGATTCGCGCTCGCGCCGGAAGCGACAGCCACGGCGCTTCTGTTCGTCGCCGTCGGGGTCGTGCTCGGAATCGCGAGCGGCCTCGTTCCCGGCCTGCACGTCAACGCCTTCGCGCTGCTGCTGGCCGCCGCGGCCCAAGCCGTCCCCGGGCCGCCCCGGTTCGTCGCCGCCGCGATGCTCGCTGCAGGGACCGTCCACACCTTCCTGGACGTGGTGCCGACCCTCGCGCTGGGCGTGCCCGACCCCGCGATGGCCGCATCCGCACTGCCCGGCCACCGTCTCGTCATCGAGGGACGAGGCCGGGAGGCGTTGCGGCTCTCGGCGCTGGGTAGCGGCCTCGCCGTCGCGTTCGCCGTTCCGCTGGCGGTGCCCGTGACCGCCGCGATGACGAGGCTGTACCCGGTGCTTTCCGACGCCCTTCCCCTCGTGTTGCTGGCCATCGTCGGCCTGCTGTTGCTCACCGAGCCGTCGCTCCCGGCGGCCGCCGCGGGAGCCGTCGCGTTTCTCGCGAGTTCGGCCCTCGGCGCGGTCGTGCTCGACCAGCCGGCGGCTGGCGTCGTGCCCGCCGGGAGCATGCTCGCCCCGCTGTTCGCGGGGCTGTTCGGTGCACCGGTGCTGCTGGATGCGATCGGCGGCGAAGGCGTCCCCGAACAGGAGGGCCCCCAGATTGCAACCCCGCGTTCGGTCGTCGGGGCGACCGCGCTGGTCGGGACCGTCTCCGGGGCGGTCGTCGGCTTCCTGCCCGGCGTCTCCGCGGCCATCGCCGCCGCGCTGGCGCTGCACCTGGTGCCCGCCGACACCGGCGCACGGGGGTTCGTAGTCGCGACCAGCGGCGTCAACACCGCCAATGCCGTCTTTGCGCTGTTCGCGCTCGCGACGCTCGGAACGCCCCGGACCGGCGTGATGGTGGCCGTCGAGCGCTCGAACGCGCCGGTCGTACTGCCGCTGCTTCTGGCGAGCGTCGGCGTGGCGAGCGCGGTCGGCTTCGTGCTGGTCACGGCGGTCGGGGACCCCTATCTTCGGACTGTCGGGCGGATGGACTACGCGAGAGTCTCCGTCGCCGTGCTCGCGCTGCTGGCGGTGCTGTCGTTTCTGTTCGCCGGCCCCCTCGGGGTCGCGGCCTTCGTCGCCGCCGGACTCGTCGGGTTACTCCCGACTCGACTGGGCACCCGGCGAGTCCACCTGATGGGCGTTCTCATCGGGCCGCTGATCCTGGGGCTCTGAATCCACGCGCCCGTCAATTTCATATAGCGCTTTACCATTTATTCGGGACAAACGCGCCGGGAAATCGCAAGACTGGACCGACACGAGAAATCGCGGGGAACCCGCCGTCCCTGGCGGAGCGAACTGCTCGCGGCGGCCCCGATTGATCGGAAATTCAACAATTACGGCACCGACCGTACGATTCCCAACCCGATATCTGAGACACGGTGAACAGACCACCGAGGCGACGGCGGAGGAGATCTCCCACGACGGGAAGTCGCCCACGAAGCCACGGCCGAGGTCGCCTGCCGAACGCCACCCTGGAGCGGACACTCGGAGTCACGACTCGAACAAGTCGACGGGGGACCGCTCGCGAGGGGAACGTGGGTCGGACGAAAGACTGACAGGGGCGTGACAAGACGGAGCCGACGCGAGCGCGGGGGGACGAATGGCCGGCGGAGATCAATATCTTCAACTGCGAGGGCGAGCGACCATGTGCCATGGCCCAGGAACTAGAACGCAAGTGCCCGGAGTGCGAGGAGACACGGACGTTTTCGCTAGCGGCCCGGACGAAACTTCACCTCGGCACGAAAACCAAATGGACCTGTCCCGAGTGCGGCCACACCTTCGTTCGGATCGACGGCGACATCGACACCGGCCAACCGGCCTGAAAAGCGCTCTTTTCGGCGTCCGGATCACGAGCGACAGCACCGGTGCTGGCGCCGACGCCGCTTTTAAATGACATGACGCTATATTAAATCCGAGAGAACGCCAGTCTCCGCCCCCAACGACAGGTCCCGGACCGTGGCTTCAATTGACTCCGACATCGGGCATTCCGCATGTCCCCGCACACCCGCCGCCGGTTTCTCGCTGCAGCAGCCACGGCAGGCGTCAGTCTCGCAAGCTGTCTCGACGCCGAAGCGCCGTCCGGCGAACTCGAACGGATCGGCGGCAGCTGGCCGATGATCGGCCACGACGGAGGACACACGCGTCGCGTCGATGGCGGGCCCGCCCGCCCGGGAATGACCTGATCGACCGAACTCGATGACGCCGGGCGGCAGGCCCGTCGGCGCTGCTCGACGAAACCCTGTACGTCACCGTCGGCGCCGTCGCCGAGGGCGCCCGGTATCGGTATCGGCTCCACACGCGGGCAGCAGCCACCGGGGAGAAGCGGTAGCAGGTCTCGCTCCGGTCGGAGCCGAACGGCCCCCGGCGGTCCGGGGCGACTACGCCGTTCTGACGGCCTGACCCTCCCTCGGTCGGGGCCGGGTCGTCGGTTTCGAGACGTGGTTCGACGGCGAGGAGTGGCTGTTCGACGTCGACGGCAGGCTTCCCGCCCCGCCGACCGTTCACGGGGCCGCCGTCTACGTCCCCGACTGGACCGGACGCGTACACGCCCTGTCGATCTACGACGGAATCGTCCGGTGGTCCCGGTCGTTCGGCTCCGAGGAGGACCGCAGAACCTACGCCCGACCGGTCGCCGTCCAGTATCGCCGGCTCTATCTGGGGTCGGCGAGCGGGACACCCGGCGTGGTGGCACTGGAAGCCAACACCGGAGAGCCCAGGTGGAATCGGTCACTCGGGACCGTGACCGGCGGCCCTCTCGTCGACGGTGACCTCGTCGTCATCCGGACCAACCACCTGCTGGTCGGGTTCGCCACCGATGGAACCCGCCGATGGACGGTCAACCTGGGCGACGCCCGCGGCGGGCCGATGGCGGTCGACGAGCGCGCCATCTACGTTCCAACCGGCGGCGGCCTTCGAGCGATAGGCCGGAGCGGGTCGGGCATCTGGACCTACGAGCCGTCTGACGGGGAAGTCGGGGCACCCACCGTTGCCGACGACGGGGTGGTCGTCCGGACGGAAGAGGGCCCCGTCGCTCTGTCGGGGGCGGACGGCAGCGAGCAGTGGACCGTCACGGCAGAAGGGGCGGGGCGGCCCGTCGTGGTCTCCGGCGGCATCTTTACAGCGGAGAGCGATGGGCGGTTCGTCGCGTTCGGACAGCGCTGAGTTGGGATGGACGGTCGCCCGGGGTGGTGAACGGCGGGGCGCCCCTCTCGTGATCCAGGTCGGGGGCGCGCCCGGATCTCCCGCTCAGAGGTCCGATCGATGAGTTCGTCGAAGACGTTGCACCAGGCGGCCCGGACGTGCCCCCGACGACACCCCCAGTGTCCTGCGATCCGGGCAACTGCCGACCTCGGCTGATTGCGCTCGCTGGCGACGACCGCAGATCACAACCACGGTTCGATGTCCGTCGAGGCACCAAACGCGGGCGAGAGGGTGGGCGAGATATCAAAGGCCGATGGCGCCAACGGGGAGATTACACTCGGCCGTGCCCGAGCGCCCGGTCCGGCCCGCTGTTTTTCCCCGACGACGGCGACTTCGAGGCGCTGGCCGACCGGATGGCGACGCTTTTGAAGTACGTCAGGTGGGTGCCCGGACTGCGGTGACGGATTCGCGAGCGGCGTCTACAGGCGTCGGGACGACCAGCAGGCTTTTCCATAGCGCAGTTCAGCCAAGTTTCGTGAGCCTCACTACCGACGACCTCGGGGAGTTCATGGACGTCGATCCCGAGGACGACGAGAGCGTCCCGCTCGGTGATGCGCTCGCGGAACTGGGACTCGACGTGGAGGTCCATTCCGTCGAGGCGGTTCGAGACGTTCGCGAGCGTCTATGAATACTTTCGATGCAGAACTGATCCAGAACGGCGCGGTACGTCCGGAAAACGCGTTCGAATAGCAGTCGGCGGGCGCCGCATTCATCACGGCGGGATTTCGAACGATCGACCGTTCGACTCGAACCGTTACCGAACCGATCCCCCCGGAACCGGCCGCTTTTGTCCGTCCAACCCGAACCGCGTTCCAATGAGCAGCGGGAAACCCACGCCTGAGGTCTACGAGCAGGGCCGGGGGATGGACGCCCACAACCAGGTGATGCGGGAAATACGGGCCGAAAACGACGCCCAACACGACCCCCACGAGCCGACGCGGGTGTGGGTCGACGAGGACAACACG
>JAZKSB010000040.1:0-13939 GCA_036626315.1 Halobacteriales archaeon | reverse complement strand
CCCGGTCCTGCCAGCCGATCATCGTCGACAGGCCCTTGTCGTGGAGCAACTGGGGCGTCGGGGCGCCGACCCGCGATTTCCTGTCGCGCTCCCGCTGGTCGTACGCCCGCCACTCGGGACCGCGGTCGAACTCCCGGTCCTCCACGACGAGGCCGCAGTCGGCACACACTGTCCCGGCGCTGTCGCCGTCGCTGACCAAGGTCCCGTCGCACTCCGGACACGCGTCCCTGGCTCGTGGTTCGGGCGACGATTCCTCCTGCCGGGTCGTCCGCGTTCGTGGATCGGTCACGTTGGTACACTCCGTGTCGATGGTGGGTCGGCTTCCGGTGGCTCGGGGTGCGCAGCCGTGATCTCCGGACCGAGGGGCGCTTGACCCCCCGCTCCGTCGCGCCGAACGTTCACGGACCGGTTTCCCCCGGTGAATCGTGCTGATTCGTGACGAACCGTACCGGCCGGCAAAAGATAAAAGTTGCTAATTATGAAGGATAGTTTTATAATACAAAATTAGCCTTTCTCAATCCTAAATCGCTGTTGCGTGTCCAGCTAACCCGGACGAACGCGCCGGTTGGTGCTATGGGCGTGGCTGTTGCCGGTCCGAAGCGGACACGGTCACGGCACCTTTGGCGGGTCCGCCGGATGGCTCCTCGACCGGGTCCGGCGGGTGGCTGCCGACCGGTTCCCGGTCGGCGTAGCCGTGGCCTCTCGGTCGGTCCCCGGTCGGCGTAGCCGTGGCCTCTCGGTCAGTTCGCGGTCGGCGTAGCCGTGGCCTCTCGGTCGGTTCTCGACGGAGTCACCGCCGGCAGGCCGGGATTACCGTTCTGCGGCGCGCAGGTTCTCGCGGGCCTGCCGGATAGCCGGGATCAGAAACCAGAACGTCAGCGCCCCGACGACGCCGAATACGAGCAGGGCGTCCTTGAGCACCAGCGCCAGTTCCCCGTAGACGTCCAGGCTCTCCGGCGGCGCCTGGAGCATCTGTCTCGTGCTCCCGAACTCGTGGGTGTTGTACCACCCGGCGATGATCATCCAGCCGAGACCCGCCGCGGATGCGATCCCCAGTCCCTTCGCGAACTCGTCAGCCATCGTCTCTCTCTTCGGCGGATCCGTCTTTAGGTTTTCCCCTCGATGCGCGAAAGCGCGTGCCGATAGCGTACGTCCAGATGCCGCCCCCGACGAATGCCGCGCCCAGCAGCGCGACGGCCAGCGCGAGCGTCGGGACGTGCGGGTCGACTGTCCCGACCAGCGTCTTCGCGGCGGCGACGACGATGGATCCGTCGGGATTCTCGTAGATTCGAATGGCGGTGTCAAGCAGCACGAACCCCAGGAGGATGGTCAGGATCGACAGCACCGTCGAGAAGACGACCACCACCCGAAACAGCGGCTGGGGGACCGTGACCGTCCGCCGGCCACCGTTCTCGGGGGCATCGACTGTCGAATCGGAGGCGTCCGCCCCGGAAATTTCCTCATCCTGGCCCGCGGCGCTTCCGTTCTCCGTCGCGGTGACGTCACCCATCGGTCACCGCGGGGGCCGGAGCCGATAGTACCGGCGGTTGAGGTCGAACATGTATCCCTCCCGCATCGCCTTCAGCACGGCGTAGGCGATGGCCGCGGTGACGACCGGCAGCATGAACGTGATGTCGAAAAGCAGGTGCGGGTCCATCGGCACCAGGTTCTTCACCGAGTAGACCGCCATCGTGATCGAGAACACCACGCCGCTGACGCCGACGGCGGCCCAGAACGGCTGCTCGACCGGCCGGCGGGCGCTGCCCTTGTTGACGAACGGGACGATGGCGATGACCCCGACCACGACGACGTTTGCCAGCACGCCGTAGGTGCGGTCCTGCATCAACTTCTCGCCGCCCAGGATCGCCAGGTCGGGGTTGAGCGGGCCGAGTTTCAACAGCCCGAACGACCAGTAGAGATACCAGTCCGGCAGGATGATCGCCGGCGTCGAGTTGGGGTTGGCCGGCGCCGGCATCTCCGGCGGCAGCGTCGCCGACAGCAGGACGATCATCCCGACGAAAAACGACACGAGCGACAGGTTCCGGATCGTCTCGTGGGGCCAGGCCGGGAATCCGAGGACGTCGCGCTCGACGTAACTGGACTCCTCGCGCAACACCTGGTCTTCGTACCTGGCGCGCTCGAAGTACTCGTAGGTAAGCCGGGACAGTCCCTGCATGCGCTCCTTTCGCTCGTGCCAGGACGGCGTCTCGTCGTCCGGCGGCACGATGCCGGGGCCGCTTCCGTCGGTCCGTGGGGTGTCGTCGTCGGTCATGGTCAGTGGGGTTCTGCGATGCCCTGCACCCAGACGATGCCGATGTGGATCGCGATCAGCGTCGTCACCACGAACGGGAGCAGGAACACGTGGAGGATGTACATCCGCTGTAGCGTCGCCTGTCCGAGCGTGAAGCCGCCGAACATCAACTGTGCGACCCACTCGCCGGCCAGCGGTATCGACAGCGACATCTCGATGCCGATCTGGCCCGCCCAGTAGGACAGCTGGCTCCACGGCAGGAGGTAGCCGGTGTATCCGAACGTCAGCGTGAGGCTAATGAGGACGATGCCGAGCAGCCAGTTGGTCTCGCGGGGCTCCTTGTAGGCACCCGTGAAGTACACCCGCAGCATGTGCAGGAACACGGCGGCGGTCATGACCTGGGCGGCCCACCGGTGGATGGACCGCAACATGTACCCGAAATTCACGTCGGTCATGATGCCGATGACGGTGCAATACGCCACCGACGCGCCCTCAATGCTGCAGGCGCCGGCGGCCGCGGAGGGTGAGTAGTAGAACCCGAGCAACGCGCCGGAGATGGACGCGACCAGGTACGCCAGAAGCGAGAACGACCCGAGCGCGTACAGCGGATACCAGTACCAGAACTTGTTGTCGAGGTTGTACTGCTCCGTGTGGCTCTTCGGCATCTGGAGGTTGATCCGGTAGTACAGCGTCTCCAGGATCTCCAGGTAGTCCACGATCCGGAAGCGCTTGTCGAGCCAGATCAGCGTGAACAGATACCCCCGCTCGATCGGCGTCAGCTCCTTGTCCTCCATCCAGGCGAGATGGTCGTGGTCGTCGGCCTTCTCGATGCTCATGTCACGCCTCCTCCGGGCGCGGCAGCGCCGTGAAGGTCTTGCGGACGATGCTGTAGGGGTCGTACACCGACTGGTGACACGGGCAGTAGACCTTGTCCTCGGCGCCGAACTTTGAACTCCCCGGGTACCCCTTGAACGAGGGCACGCAGCAGAAGTGCGTGCACTTGTCGAGATACGCCAGGAACCCCTGGCCGGTGCTCTCCGCGAGCCAGTCGCTCTCGGCGGAGAGTTCCTCGACCCGGGTGCTCCGGATGAGTTCGACGATCATCGACTCCTCGGGCTTGAGCCCCTCCGACCGCCAGGTCACCTTCGCGGGCTTTCCGATGCCGCTCGACCCGACTTCGTTGCCCCAGCCCTCGTAATCCTGGAAGTGGTCCACGTGGACTCGCTCGCCGGGTGAGACGTCCTCGGCCTCCTGTTGCCAGGCGAGTCCGGACGGGAGTTGTTCCTGCGGCGCGTACCGGAAGTACTCGTCGAACCGGTCGACGGTGTCGACCCGAACGCCCGGCATCGTCTGGACGCCGCAGAACTGGAACCACCGGTTCGAGTAGGTGATGTCCCCGATGTCCTCCTGTGCGACCGTTACGCTCTGGCCGGCCCTGGTGATCTCCGTGATCGCCGGGAACCGGCCCTTGACGAAGCCCTCCTCGTCGACGTCGACGACGATTTGGGGCATCCCCCGCGGCGCGGGACCGTCGGTGTTCTCGATGCCGAAGAACTGGGTGACGCCCCCGCCCCGCCCGGAGCGGTTCGTCGCGGAGTTTATCGCGGCGGCCGTTCCCGCGCCGACCCCCGAGAGGGCCGCGCCGCCGACCACGCCTTTCACGAAGCGCCTGCGGTTCGTTTCGTCCGGATACTTGTCGCCTGCCATTGTTATCGCTCGTAGTAGGGGTAGACCGCCTTTTTGAACTTCTCGACGGGGCTGGGCCCGGACGCGCCCTCGACGTCCTCCTGGCGGATGTAGACGTCCTCCCACTTCCGCCGGCGCTTTTTGACGATCATGACGTCCGGGAGGAACTCCTTGCGGTACAGAAGCAGGACGAACGCCAGGTCGATGAAGATGGCCGCCAGCAGCCCGCCGAGGAACATGTTCCCCATCGGGTCGGTGCTCCAGCCGCCGACCAGGCCGTACGTGAACAGGCCGACGAACAGGACCTCGATGGCCGTCAGCAGGACGATGGCGATCATCGCTGCGGGACTCTCCCGGGCCGGTTCGTAGCGGTGGATCTCCCCGTAGTTGCCTCCGGTGGATGACATCAGTCGTTGCCTCCTTTCGCGTGTGGGGTGGTGCCGTACTTCAGCAGGAAGAACGTGTACACCAGCGAGACGAGCAGCATCAGCGCCGTCGCCAGGCCGACCCAGTGGGCCTGGAAGGGGACGCCCAGTTGCTCGACCTCTTCGAGGGTCAGGCCGCCCTCGCCGCCGCCCTCGGCCCCCTCGCCGCCGTCCCCGCCCGCGGTGGGCGTCGTCTCGACGGTGGGAACGTCCGGGCCGACCGCGACGGCGCCTTTCATCCCTAGGGACTTGTGGGGTTCACAGAAGTACGCCGTGATCCCCGCCTCCTCGAAGGTGTGCTCGTAGTTGACGCCCGCGTCGGAGATGGCGTCGCCGCTGTCGAGGTCGGCGGGGCCCTCCTCCGTGACCACGTTGTGGGAACCGTCGCCGGTCCACTCCCACTTGACGGTCGTCCCCGGCGACACCCAGATGCCCGCCGGGGCGAACGCGTTGGTCCCCTGGTTGCCTTCGGCGCCGACTTGGACGGTCACCTCGTCGGTGCCGCGGCGGTCCTCGTACCCGCCGTCGACGCCGTCGAGCCAGCCGCCGAAGTCCGGTTTCACTGTGCCCCCGACTTCCGGCGTGGACGGTGCGTCCGTCGCCGTCTGGTTGCCCGGGGTCGACGTGGCGCCGTCGGGCGTGGTCGTCGGGGTCGCCGCTCCGGTCGCCGCCGTTGCGGCGTAGACGACCCCCCCGCCGCCGGTAGCCGTCAAAAACTCCCGCCTCTTCATACGACTCCCCATCATTATCCTGCCCGCTTAAAGCCATCGAATATTCACATTCCGGTTATAAGTAACGGTTCTGGAAACGGGGCGCCCCGGCGGTGGAAACGTGCCTGGAACCGCATGGCCTCTCGCTCGACTGAAACGTTCCGGGGCGGCTCAGAACAGCGCCTCGTCCTCGTCGAGGATCCGGGCCGGGCCGCCGACCTCCCATACCCGGGTCTCGACGCCCGTCTCCGCGACGGCGGCTTCGACCTCCTCGACGTGGTCGGCGGTGGTGTTGACGTAGACGCTCGCGCCCGTGTCCGTCGAGAAGTACACCGGCAGGCCCTCCTCGGTCCTGAGTTTGCGGATCCGGTTGAAGATCGCCAGCGTCTCGGGTTGCCAGTAGACCCACCCGGCGGGTCCGGTCATCGTCGTCGCCGCCAGCGACAGCGAGTCGTGCTCGGCGATCTCGAACGTCCCCGCGAAGTCCCCGCGGCGCAGCGCGTCCCGCATCCTGACGATCTGGTCGTTGACGTGCGCGAGGCGCGCGTCGAACATGTGGCTGGCCTCGGCCTCCCGGTGGGCCTGCTCGGTCTCCTTGTAACTGGGGACCAGCGCCGCGACGATGCGGAGTTCGTCCTCCAGATCCGTGCGGATGCGCCGGCTCCGGCAGTCCTCGTCGTTCAGGCCGGCCCGCAGGTCCGAGAACCCGCCGGTGACCGCGCGGGCCGCCGAGGACGAGCCGCGACGTGCGATCGTGGACAGTTCCGGCCGGGTCAACTCGAGGTCCGCCGCCTCGGCGGCGGCGACGGCGGCGGCGGCAAACCCCGACGACGACGACCCCAGCCCCACGTTGGAGGGAAAACTGTTCTCGCTCTCCAGTCGGAGGGGGTAGGCGGCGTGGCCGGCGTCGGACAGTTCCCGCACCGTCGAGACGACCGCCCGGACGCGGTCGGCCTCGTGGGCTTGCAGGCGCTCGCCGTCAACCACGTAGACGTCCTCGTCCAGATCCCGATCAAACGCGACCGTCGTCTTGGTGTTGCTCGGCGCCGTGCAGACGCTGATGCTGTCGTGGAACGTGAACCGCTCGTCGGTGTCCCGGAGCCCGTGGTACTTGACCAGCCCCTGGATGGGGTGGGCTCTCGCGGTCGCCTTCATACCCGGAGGTTCGGGGGGGGACACTTTGCAGTTTCTACTCCCGTCGATCCCGGCGGCGTGCCGGTCGCTGCCCGGCTGTTCGGGTCGATCGCTTGCGATTCCCAGCGACTGGTGGCGAGCCGAAACGGTTAATGGCCCGATATCGATCGGCCGGTATGGGCCCGAGGAACTTCCTGTCGGCGGTCGACGAGCAGGCTCTCTCGGAGCCGGTCGACCCGCGCTTCGAGTTGCCCGCACTCGCGACCCGCGACGTCTCCCGACCGGTCGTCTTCGAGTCCGTCGCGGGCTACCCTGGCGTCCGGGCGGTCGCCAACCTGGCGTCCTCGCGGGAACTGGTCGCGACGGCCCTGGACACCGACCCGGCAGGCATCGTCGGGACGGTCAGCGCAGCGATGGACGACCCGCTGGCCGTGACGGAGACGGCGCCGCCGGCGTTCGAACACGTCGCCGACGACCCGGACCTCGACGACCACCTGCCGATCCCCGTCTACTACAACGAGCACGAGCGACAGTACTTCACCGCCAGCATCGTCGTCGCGCGCGACCCCGATACCGGCGTCCAGAACCTCTCGTTTCACCGGCTGATGTACGACGGCGGCAACCGGCTCGTGATGCGACTCGTCGAACGGCACCTCCACGACATCTTCGAGCGGACCGACGGGCCGCTCCAGGTCGCCGTCCTGCTGGGGGTCCACCCCGCCGTCGAACTCGCGGCAGCGACGTCGTTTGCGCCGGACGCGAGCGAACTCGAACTCGCAAACCGGTTTCTGGACGGCGACCTCGCGACGACCGAGACCCACGGTCTGGAACTGCCCAGCCACGCCGAGGTGGTCATGTTCGGCGACGTCACCGAGAAAACGGCTGAGGAGGGGCCGTTCGTCGACCTCTCGCGGACCTGGGACCGCACCCGCCAGCAGCCGGTGCTGGAAATCGGAGAGCTGTGGACCCGACCGGAGCCGCTGGTGCGGGTGCTGGTCCCCGGGCAGACCGAACACGCCCACCTCATGGGGATCCCCCAGGAGCCCCGCATCTACCGCGTCGTCGAGAACACGGTCCCGACCGTGCAGGACGTCGTGCTCACCCCCGGCGGCGCCTCCTGGCTCCACGGGGTCGTGCAACTCGACAAGCGCACCGAGGGCGACCCGAAAAACGCCGGGATGGCCGCGCTGGCGGCCCACCCCTCGATGAAGAAGGTGACCGTCGTCGACGACGACGTCGACCCGGCGGACCCGGTCGAGGTCGAGTGGGCGACCGCCACCAGGATGCAGCCCCACGAGGACGTGACCGTCGTCGAGAACGCCGACGGCTCGTCGCTGGACCCCTCCCAGGACTACGACCGCGGGACGACGAGCAAGTGGATCGTCGACGCGACCGTCCCGGACGGCGGCGACCGCTCGGGGTTCGAGGCAGCGACCGTTCCGGGCGCGGAGGACGTCTCGCTCGACGAGTACCGCTGACGACACCGACAACGACCAATGAGCATGCACCTGACGAAGGAAGAAGAACGACTGCTCGAATCGGACGACCCGGCCGTGCGCAAGGCGATGGACCTCCTGGTCGAACTGGGCGACATCTACGGCGCCGAGGAGATGGTCGAGATCGGGTCGGCCCAGGCGTCGGGCATCTCCTACAAGTCCATCGGCGACCCCGGCGTGGAGTTTCTGGAGGGGTTCGCCGATGAGGGCGCGGAGGTGTCCGTCGAGACCTTCGCCAACCCCGCCGGCATGGACATGAGCCAGTGGGAGCAGATGGGCGTCGGCGAGGAGTTCGCCGAGAAGCAGCGCCGCATCCAGGCGGCGCTCCGCGAGATGGGCGTCACGCTCTCGTTTACCTGCACCCCGTACCTGGCGGGCAACCTCCCGCGGCGCGGCGAACACGTCGCCTGGGCGGAGTCGTCGGCGGTGTCGTTTGCCAACTCCGTCATCGGCGCGAGGACCAACCGCGAAGGCGGCCCGTCGGCGCTGGCGGCGGCGATCACCGGCCGGACGCCCAAACACGGCCTCCACCTGGAAGAGAATCGAAAACCGGACGTCGCGATCGAGGTCGCGGCCGACGTCGAGACCCAGTCGGACTTTGCGGCGCTGGGCTCGTGGATCGGCCGGGAAGTCGAGGACGGCAAACCCTACTTTACCGGCGTCGACCACGGCCGCACCGACGAACTCAAGAGCCTCGGCGCGGCGATGGCGGCCTCCGGCGCGGTCGCGCTGTACTTCGTCGAGGGCGTCACGACCGAGGAGGCGCCGCCGTCGGGAGTGGAGACGCTGACCGTCGAGCCGTCGGACCTGCAGGCCGAATACGACCGGCTGACGACCGACGACGACCCGGATCTCGTGGTGTTCGGCTGCCCCCACGCCTCCCAGGAGGAGATCGCGGATGTGGCCGACGCCGTCGAGGACGAGCAACTGGACAGCGACCTCTGGGTCTGCACCAGCGGCGCGACGAAGACCTGGGCCGACCGCAACGGCCACACCGAAACCATCGAGGAGGCCGGCGGGATGGTGCTGGCGGACACCTGCAACGTCGTCTCGCCGATCGAGGAGATGGGCTACGAGACCAGCGCGACCGACTCCGCGAAGGCCGCCAACTACCTGCCGGGGTTCTCGAACCAGCAAGTGCTGTTCGACGACAAGCGCAGCCTCCTGGAGGAGGTGAAGAAATGACTGCCGGCGACGGTGGGTCGGACGAGGCGGCGGACCGCGACCGCGAGGTCTACGGGGGCCGGGCCATCTCGGCGGGCACAGCGGAGGGTGCGGTGTTGCGCTCCTCGGAGCCGATCAGTTTCTACGGCGCCGTCGACACGGACACCGGCGAGTTCATCGAGCAGGGCCATGAACTCGAAGGCGAGAACGTCGCCGGGAAGGTGCTGGTGTTCCCGCGGGGGAAGGGCTCGACGGTCGGCTCGTACGTGCTCTACGGGCTCGCGAACAGCGGCACCGCGCCGGCGGCGCTGATCACCGAGGAGACCGAAACCATCGTGGCGACGGGGTCGATCCTCGGGGAGATCCCCTGCGTCGACTCGCTGGAGGAGCCTCTGGAGCGGTTCGAAGACGGCGACCGCCTGCGCGTCGACGCCGACGAGGGGCGGGTCGTCCGGCTATAGCTGCGCCCCGTTTTCGGCCGTGGGTCGACGCCCCGTTTCCTGTCGTCAGTCGACGCCCCGTTTACAGGAGCCGGCCCCGTCAGTCCGCGCCCTGCGTGACACCCGCCTCGGCGACGCCGCCTTCCGGCTCCATCTCGATGGCATCGACCGGACAGACGTTCGCACAGATGCCACAGCCCTTGCAGTAGTCGAAGTCGATCGAGATGTCGTTGTCGAACGCGTCGTCCGGGCAGTAGGTGACGCACTCGCCGCAGTCGATGCAGGCGTCCATGTCGACTTCCGGCCGCTGGATGCGCCAGTCGCCGGTGGTGCCGGCGGCAGCCTCCGTCGGCTGGCTTGCCGCCACGTCCAGTTCCTCTACCTCCACGTCGATGTCGGTGTCGAACGTTCCCATGGGTCAGACCTCCTCTGTTCGCTCGTAGGCTTCCCGCACTGCGGTCGCGTTCGTCTCGTCGAACTCGCTGGCGACGACGTCGTCGACGTCGTCGACGTCGACCAGCCCGGCTGCCGCGACCGCCCCCAGCATCGCGGTATTCACCAGGGGCGTGCCGTCGGCGGTCAGGTCGTGGGCGACGGCGATGTCGGTCGCGTCCACCGCCATGACCGTCCCCCCGAAGTCGACGTCCGGGTCGGCGGAGTTGATGATCAGCGTGCCGTCGTCCTCCAGCCCGTCGGTGACCGACTCCACGTCGACCAGCGTCTCGTCGAGCACCACGACCACGTCGGGGTGGGTGACGCGGCTGTACAGCTTGATCGGCTCCTCGGAGATGCGGTTGAACGACGCGACGGCGGCGCCGCGGCGCTCGGCGCCGTAGAAGCTAAACGCCGTCGCCTGCCGTCCGGCCTCGAAGGCCGTCTCGGCCAGCAGCTGGCTGGCGGTCATCCCGCCCTGGCCGCCGCGGGAGTGCCACCGCACCTGGGTCATGTCGAGGCTGGTCGCGCTCATTCGATCTCACCTCCGAACCAGACGGTCTCGCCAGGTGTCGCCCCCCCGACGATCCGGACGATGTCGTCGTAGGCGACGTTCTGGCCGCCGATCCCGGCGATGACGCCGGCGGCGTCCTGGTCGATTGCGCGGTCGACCTCGCGGGTGACGATGCCGTCGCGCCCGAACGAGGTCGAGCGGTCGAGCACGACCACCTTTTCGGCGTCGGCGACCGCCGTCCGGACCTCCTCCTCGGGGAAGGGGGTGTACAGCTGGGGTCGGACGACGCCGGCGGCGGTGCCCTCCTCGCGCAGCAGGTCGGCGGCGACCTCCGCCTCGTGGGCGAGGGTCCCCAGGCCGACGATGGCGACGTCGGCGTCGTCGGTGCGGTACTCGTGGACCAGGTCGTACTCCCTGCCGGTGACGTCTTCCAGTTCGGCAAACGCCTCGCGGGTCACGTCGGGCACCCGCTCCATGGCGTCCATCATCTTCCGGCGGAACTTCCAGAAGTTGTCCCCGGCGGTGAACGCGCCGTAGCCCCGCGGCGCGTCCACGTCGATGGCGTGGGGCACCGCGGGCTCGCCGAGGTAGTCCGAAATGGCCGGCCGGGGCACCGTCCGCAGCGGCTGCATCGTGTGCGCCAGCGTGAACCCGTCGAGGTTCACCATCATCGGCAACATCACGTCGCTGTCCTCCGCGATGCGGTAGCCCGCCAGCATCAGGTCGTAGGCCTCCTGGACGTCGCTGGCGAACAACTGGATCCACCCGGAGTCGCGCTGGGAGAGTGCGTCGGTGTGCGACCCCCAGATGTTCCACGGCGGGCCCAGCGCCCGGTTGGCGATCGCCATCACGACAGGCAGCCGCGACCCGGCGGTCCACCAGACCATCTCGCTCATGTACAGCAGCCCCTGGCTGGCGGTCGCCGTGAACGTCCGGGCGTTGGCCTGGGCGGCGCCCATCACCGACGACAGCGCGGAGTGCTCGCTCTCGACCCGGGAGAACGCGGCGTCGAGTTCGCCGGTTTCGACGTACTCGGCGATGCCCTCGACGATCTCGGTCTGGGGGGTGATCGGGTAGGCGGCCACCGCGTCGACGTTGACGTCCCTGACCGCGCGGGCGATGGCGCCGGTCCCGGTCATGATGCGGGCCTCGCCCTCGGCCTGCTCGTCGGGTTCGGGTTCGGCGGCGGCGTTGCTCATACGTCCACCTCCTCGAGGTGCTCGGCGAACTTCTCGCGGTTGTCCTCGACCTGCTCGCGGAGAATCTCGACGTCCGCCTCCCCGGCGGTGTCGAACCGGCCCTGGGGCTCGACGTAGCGCTCGACATCGTCGGGGTCCTGCAGGGCGTCGACGCTCTGCCGGTTGACACGGACGTCCCCGCCGCGCTTGCGTTCGTAGAGGACCCATAGCCCGGTGTCGACGGCGGCCCGGGCGACGTCCACCGAGTCGTCGGTGGCGATGTTCCATCCAGGGGGACACGGCGCGAGCAGATGGATGAACGACGCGCCGTCGGCCTCGATGGCCTCGCTAGCCTTCCGGGAGAGGTCTTCGATGTCGCCCGGCGTGGCCGTCGCCATGTACGCCGGGTCGTGCGCCTTCACGATCTCGCCGATGTCCTTCTGGCGACCCGTGCGCCCGGTGGGGGTCGTCGTCGTCCGTGCCCCGGCGGGGGTACGGCCGGACTTCTGGAACCCGGTGTTGGAGTAGGCCTCGTTGTCGTACAGGACGTACGTGAGGTCGTGGTCCCGCTCGAGCACGCCGGATAGCGACGCGAGTCCGATGTCCGTCGTCCCCCCGTCGCCGGCGACGACGATGACGTCGGAGTCGTCGTCCTGCTGTTCGAGCGCCATCTCGACCCCGCTAGCCGTGCTCGGCCCCGCCGCGAAGGCGGTGTTGACGACCGGCACGTCGAAGGCCGTGTACGGGTAGACGCCCTGTATCACGCTCGCGCAGGACGCCGGGATCACGGCCACGCTGTCGTCGCTGGCCTCGGCGAGGATGTGACGAACCCCGAGGACCATCCCGCAGCCAGCGCAGGCCGGATGGCCCTTCTGTACCTGCCCGTCCTCCTGCTCGTGTACCCAAGTCATAGGTTCGAAGTGGCCTCACGCGACCTTTGATCGCTACGGAAAATAAGACGGAGCCCGATTTTCAGTCCTCGGGAATGGGCGACGTCCGGACGGCGTCGCGTCGCGTGCTCCGGGTCACGAACTAACAAGTTACGTACGAGAGTGGCTAACGGGACGCTAGCTCCACCCGTCTGGAACTGCCCGGACCTGGCGTAGCGGGCCTGGCAGATCGGCGGGGACCGAACGGCTGAAAGGCACGACCACCCTGGGCGGACCCATGGGCACTCCGCTCGACCCCCGGAGCGAACAGGCGGCGGAAGTCGTTGACCGCTTGCAGGAGGCCTACCCGGACGCCACCATCTCGCTGGAGTTCTCGAACCGACTCGAGTTGCTGGTCGCCGTGATGCTGTCGGCACAGTCCACCGACGAGCGAGTCAACGAGGTGACGGCGGACCTCTTCGAGAAGTACCGGACAGCGAGCGACTACGCCGCCGCCGACGAGGACCAGCTCGCGGCGGACATCTACGGCGTGACCTACCACAACAACAAGGCCGGTTACCTGAAAGACACGGGCGGGATTCTCGTGGACGAGCACGACGGCGAAGTGCCCGATACCATGGACGAACTCACCGACCTGACGGGCGTCGGCCGCAAGACAGCAAACGTCGTACTCCAGCACGGCCACGACGTCGTGGCCGGGGTCGTCGTCGACACCCACGTCCAGCGGATCGCCCGGCGACTCGGGCTTGTCGAGACCGACGACCGCGACCGCATCGAGCAGGAACTGATGGACCTGCTGCCGGAGGACCGGTGGCGGCAGTTCACCCACCTGCTCATCGCCCACGGTCGGGCGGTCTGCACCGCCCGCAACCCCGACTGTGGCGACTGCACGCTGGCGGCCGTCTGTCCGTCCTCGCAACTCGACGCCGACGTGGACCTGGCGAGCGGCGAGCGGTTGTGATCGCAAGTACGGCGCCGTGGCGATCCGGGCGGTCAAGAGAGACCGAGCGCTCGTGGCTGGCGATCGGGATTCAGAAGTAGATGAGCCAGAACCGCACCACGCCGGCGACGTAGGTCAGCAGCCAGAAGAACAGGAACCCGAACACGCCCAGCCGGATGCGGCCCCGCCACGCGCTCATGTTCGGGTGGAGGTCGTTGAGGTCGTCGTCCGGGTCGGGGTCGCGGTACCGCTCGGCGCGGCGCTTCTCGGTGAACACCCGGTAGATGCCGGTCATCGCGAACAGCAGCAGCGCGTACGCCTGCACTCCCAGGAACGTGTGGACGAACAGCAACCGGCGAGCGCCGACCATCCGGGAGAACCGCGGCAGCATCCAGACCAGAATCGGCACCGTCGTCAGGGTCAGCCCGATCCCGATGAACGTCAGGTGCCGGACCAGCACCTCCCAGGTCACCGTCTCCGCGTTCAGCACGACGCCCGCGCCCTTGAGAAAGACCGGAAACGACGCCGACACCACGACGAGCGCCGCCGTCGCCAGGGCGAGGTCGCTGACCATGCCGGCCGTTCGACGACCCGGGCGTTAAAGGACCCGAATCGCCGGCGGCGAGCGACGGTCCCGGGCGTTCCGTGCCGGGCTTCCCGGAGGGATTAACGGGATCGG
>JAZKSB010000039.1:0-13975 GCA_036626315.1 Halobacteriales archaeon | reverse complement strand
CCGGCCCCCCCGGGCGCGGCCGCCCCGTTCGCCTTCTCCCGCTATGGCCCGAGCTATGGGGGGGGGGGCCCGCGCGGGGCCGCCCGACGCCAGCCCGAACAGCGGCGTGAACGTTCCATACTCGACGATCCACAGCCCCTCGTCGGTGAAAAACAGCTCCGCGAGCCTGAGCGGCACCGTGCCGGTCGCCCCGAAGTGGACGTGCACGCCGACGAGCGGGCCCTGCTCTCCTGGCTGCCCGGCGCCCGACCGACCGTCGCCCGACCGCTCGTCATCCGATCGGCCCTGGTCCGGGGGCCGTCCGTTGCTCGACCGATCGTCCGGGGAGCGTCCGGCGTCGGTCATTCCTCCAGTCGGTCCCGTCTGGTCGATTCGTCCCGTCCGGTCGATTCGTCCCGTCTGTCGCTTCGGCCCGCAAATCGCGGGTCCCTCGGTCCCCCCTCCGGTTCGGTCGACTCCGGTCCGCCCGATCCGTCGTCTCCCTCCAGCGGGCGGCGGACGCCGGCACGCCCCGCCAGGACGCCACCGAAGAGGACGGGCGCGGCGGCGAGCGCGCTACCGGTCGCCAGCAGGAAGCCGGCGACTGCGGCGCCGACCGGCCCCGCCAGGACCAGCAGGCGGGCCCACGACGGGTGCGCCACGTCGGCCTCGAAGGCGTCGTTTCGGACAGCCAGTTCCGCCAGGTAGGTCGCCGTCATTGCCGACAGCGCCCCCGCGACGACCGCCGGAACGGCGCCGGCGTCGACGACAGCGAACGGGGCACGGCGGTAGCGAACTCCCGCGATGACGCCGAGGCCCGCGAGGTACACCAGCGCCCCCTGGGCCGCCAGCGGTCGTGCGATCCGGGCGAGAACTCCCATCGGCCGCCCACGGGGCCCGCAGGGAGTTAAGATTCCGGATCGAGACCCGGACGATCCTCCGAACACCGACACCAACTCCCCAACACCTGCGCGGTGTAGTGGGAATCACCGAAGGACTAGTTAGCGTGGGCTCCCCAGGCCGGGACGGACCGCCATCCGGGACCACGAATGACTGAAACACAGGACGACGTGTACGAGATGTTCGCGGCGAAGGCCGCGGAGTACGACGTGGAACTCGCCCGCGTCCCCGCCGCCGAGGCGACCGGGGCCATCGCCGATGCCGTCGAAGCACCCGCGGTCGGCGCGCCGCTCCCCTGGGAGGAGGTGGCGATGCCCGAGGGGGTGACGACGGACCCGACGCCCGCCGACCTCGACCGGGCGGTAACTGGGGTGACGGCGGCCTCCGTCGCCGTCGCCGACTACGGGAGCATCGTGCTGGAGCCCTCGCCCGACGGGGGCGAACCGGCCAGCCTGTTCGCCGACCGCCACGTCGCCGTGCTTCGGGAGGCGGACATCCTGCCGGACATGGAGGCCGCCTTCGAGTGGCTGGGCGAGACCGTCCGCGAGACGCGGGGGTCGGCCATCGTCGCGACCGGCCCGTCCGCGACCGCGGACATGGGCGCGCTGGTGAAGGGCGCACACGGCCCGAAGGACGTCGAGATCGTGGTGGTGACATGAGTTCCGACGCCCGAGACGCCAAGGCCGAGCGGATCCGCCACCTCATGGAGACGGAGGGGGCGGCGATCGGCGAGAACACCCGCGGATTCAACGAGGGGCGCTACGAGTCGGTCGCCAAACTCGACGATTACCAGCAGTTGCGCGACAGGGCCCGCGAGATCAAGGAGGACGCCATCGACAGGCTCCCGGAACTGATCGAGCAGTTGACCGAGACCGTCGAGGCGAACGGCGGGACCGTCTACGTCGCCGAGGACGCCGCGGACGCGAACCGGTACGTCGCGGAGGTGGCCGACGACCGCGACGCCGAGCGGGTAATCAAGAGCAAGTCGATGACCAGCGAGGAGATCGAGGTCAACGAGGCCCTCCAGGAGCGGGGCGTCGACGTCGTCGAGACCGACCTGGGCGAGTGGGTCCTCCAGGTCGCCGACGAGGCACCCAGCCACATCGTCGCGCCCGCGATCCACCGCTCCCGGGAGAGCATCGCCGAACTGTTCAACGAGCACTTCGACCCCGAGGAGCCCCTGGAGACCGCCGAGGAGTTGACGATGTTCGCCCGCGAGCGTCTGCTCGAACAGATCAAGGGCGCCGACGTCGGGATGACGGGCGCGAACTTCGTCGCCGCCGACTCCGGGACGATGGCGCTGGTCACCAGTGAGGGCAACGCCCGCAAGACGGTGACCGTCCCGGACACCCACGTCGCGGTCGCGGGCATCGAGAAGGTGGTCCCGAGCGTCGAGGACATCCACCCGTTCGTCGAACTCATCGGCCGGTCGGGCACCGGCCAGGACATCACCAGCTACGTCTCGCTTCTGACCCCGCCGATGGACTCGCCGACCGTCGACTTCGGGGCACCCGAAACCCCCATCACGGACGGCGAGACCGACCGGGAGTTCCACCTCGTGCTGATCGACAAGGGCCGGATGGCGATGCGCGAGGACGAGCATCTCCGGGAGACGCTGTACTGCATCCGGTGTTCGGCCTGCTCGAACACCTGCGCCAACTTCCAGGCGGTCGGCGGCCACGGATTCGGCGGCGAGACCTACTCCGGCGGGATCGCGACCGGGTGGGAGGCCGGCGTCCACGGGCTGGACTCGGCGGCGGAGTTCAACGACCTCTGTACCGGCTGTTCACGGTGCGTCGAGGCCTGTCCGGTGAAGATCGACATTCCTTGGATCAACACGGTCGTCCGGGATCGGCTCAACGGTCGGACCGACCCGGAACTGGAGTTTCTGGTCGACGGGCTGACTCCCGACGAGGAGGAACATGGCCCCGACCTCCAGAAGCGGCTGTTCGGCAACTTCGAGGCGCTGGCGAAGCTCGGCAGCGCGTTCGCCCCCGTTTCGAACTGGGTGGCCAACTCCGCGCCGGCGGGCTACGCGCTCGAACGGATTGCCGGCGTGGACCGGCGCCGGGAGTTCCCGCCGTTCCGGCGCCGGACGTTCCGGGACTGGTTCGAAGCGCGGACGGCGCCGGACATCGAGAGCCCACGCCGGACGGTCGCGCTGTATCCGGACCTGTACACGAACTACATGCTGGTCGAGCGCGGGAAGGCAGCGGTGCGGCTGCTGGAGGCGCTGGACGTGGCCGTCGAGATGCCGTCGGTGCCGGGCAGCGGCCGGGCGCCGCTCTCCCAGGGGATGATCTCGACGGCGACCGCGAAGGCAAAGGAGGTCTCGGCGGGCCTGCAGCCGTATCTGGACGACGGCCGGGACGTGGTCGCCATCGAGCCCAGCGACCTGGCGATGTTCCGCGACGAGTACGAGCGGCTGGTGCCCGAATCCGAGTTCGAGGCACTGGCCCACAACAGCTACGAGATCATGGAGTTCGTGTTCGGGCTGGTGGCAAACGGCGCGAGCGTGGACACGCTGTCGACCGCAGACGGCGAGGCGTCAGTCGCCTACCACAGCCACTGCCAGCAGCGCACGATGGGCCTTGAGGAACACACGGTCGCGCTCATGGAGAAGGCCGGCTACGACGTGACCACCAGCGACGTCGAGTGCTGCGGGATGGCCGGGTCGTTCGGCTACAAGGAGCAGTACTACGAGCTCTCGATGGACGTCGGCGAACAGCTGGGCGACCAGCTCCGGGACGCCGACGCCGACCACGTCGTCGCCAGTGGCACCTCCTGCACCGACCAGATCGAGGACCTCCTCCGGGACCAGCCGGCCCATCCCGTCAGGCTGCTCGCGCCGGACGGGTAGGCGGGTCGTCGGCGCGATCTCGGTGATCCGTCGACCGCGACTTCGTGCGTGGCCGATCCACCAGCACACGTGTCCGAGTTTGGACGATCATTTCGGTGCATGCGAGACACGAGGCGTACATTCATCACAGTGCGAGCCACCGCAACTCCCACGGACATCGGGACCGGGAGGGGAGTGATTTATCGTGACGTCGTATGGAGTTCTCCGTTTGAGATCGTCGCAGTGATGTCTCTCTCTGCACCGTTACGGACGTAGAAGTCGGCCCGTTCGTACTCGTCTCCTCCGACGGCCTCTTTCGCTCCCCTCTCGTATGCGAGGACACGGCCTCGTGACGAGGTATCCCCGTTCTCTATCCGAAGCTGTACAGTGTAGTCGTCGATCCAGTCTCCCCACAGTTCGAGCGCAACGGCTGGAGTTGTTTTCGACTCGCCGACCGCAAGATCGAACACACGTTCGAACGGAGTCTCGTATTTCTCCGGTGAGTGGCAGGGTGTAGACTCGACGTGATGACACGGTTTTGATCCGTGATGAGTGACCGTCACGGCTACTGTATACGGGATCTCGTCGTCGTTACTGACGGCTACGTGGGCCTGCCACGATCCGGCCGTTTCCCACGAGTAGTCGGTCGGGCTGTCCTGACGTTCAGCCGCCGATGTCGTCGTTCCTGACGGTGCAGGGGAGTCGGTCGATGTGTCTCTCGTATTTGAACCTCCGCCGTTGAGACAACCGGCAAAGCCCGCTCCGAGAGCGGCCCCACCGAGTTCGAGAATCGACCTGCGGGTTCGTGGCTGCATGTCGAAAGAATTGGCCCGATTTCGTATATGCCTTCTAATGACTCAAAGAACGACGTTAGATGCAGGGTTCGGCGAAAATCCATGTGCAGAATCCAACCGCTCCATCTTGGATCCCGTTTCCGTCAGGATCTGTCACGACCCGCCCATCGGCGAGGTGAAGAATTCGCAAGGCGAGACGTGACGCTCGATTCAGGGAATCCGCCCCCGGGCCTCCTCGGCGTCCTCGACGGTGCCCTGCGCCCGCCGCTTCGCACGGACCGTCCGGACGACCGCGTACGCCTGCACGCCGAAAAAGACCGCCCAGAGCAGATACCCGCCGGGGGCGCTCCCGACGACGGTCATCTCGGTGCGGAACGCCGCCAGCCCGAAGTCCGTCTGCAGGGTCAACCCCAGAAGCAGGACGCTCAGATAGCCGAAGATGCCCGAGGCCCACCACATCGCCACGATCCGGAACCAGCTGGGCTGGACGTGTTCGGGCAGTCGGGCGGTGTTGATCAGGACCGTCAGCACCGAGTACGGCCACATCATCAGCCCCGACAGCGCCGCGTTCAACACCAGCAGCCCGAACGGCTCCTCGATCGGGATCGGCAGCGAGAGCACCAGGATGCCCCACAGCGAGAACACCGTCAGCAGGGTCCAGAAGATCCGCGGCAGCCGCCAGCCGGCGTCCCGGCCGTAGGTCTCGTAGACGACGTCGGCGCTGTTGCGGACGAACGACTCCACGATGGCGTACTCGGTGGTGAACAGCGCGACGAAAAGCACCAGGTAGACGAGCGTGCCGCCGAACCGCCCCAGCGCCGGGACGACCACGCCCAGCCACATCGTCAGCGCCCCCGCGTCGCTCCCGCCGGCGTACGCGGCGGCGACCGCCATCAAAAGCGTCGAGACGACCAGGAGTCCGACCACGAACGTCAGGAAGTGCTCCAAGCGGGCGACCAGCCACCACGCCCGCCAGCGCCGGAAGTTCGTCCGGGTGGGCCGGATCGCGAAGCCGTCCCGCTCGACGGGTTCGGGCTCGTCCCCGATGAGGGGGTTTTTCACCCGGCCCTGGTAGCGGCCCATCGCGTAGCCCTTCTCGCGTACCCAGAGGCTCTGGGAGAGGTTGAGGTAGCCGCCGGCGCCGGCGAAGGCCATCCCGCCAAGGAAGGCCGCGATCTCTCCCGTCGGAGGGAGGGTTCCGAAGCTCACGGCGCCGGCAGGCACGCCGCCGAGTTCGCCCAGCGGGCGGGCGACGACGAACAGGACCAGCGCCAGCACCGTCGTCACCGAGACGAGCATCAGCTGGATGCGCTCGACGACGTTGTACATCAGGGGGGTGAGCTGGTAGGTGAGCCAGATCAGGACCATCAGCACGATGCCGAACGCACGCCAGCCCGCGAACTCGCCCCCGAAGGCCGCGACATCGAGCGATCCCAGCCCGAGCCCGGACGCGCCGACCTGTGCCGCGCTGGCGGCCCATCCCGGCCAGCCGAGGCTGAGAAAGCCAAAGGCCAGGAGAAACAGCGGCCACGCCCGGTGGACCCGGTCGAACCCCCGGAAGATGCTCTCGCCGGTCGCCAGCGTCCACCGCTGGATCTCGGTGTTGATGACGAACTGGGTGAGCACGCCGACCCAGAACGCCCAGTACAGTGCCCAGCCGTGCCGGGCGATCAGTCCCGGCCAGAACAGGGTTTCCCCGCTGCCGAGCGAGGCCCCCAGCATGATTGCGCTCGGACCGACCAGGTGGCGGAGTTTCGGGACCGTCGGCAGATCGAGCAGGCGGAACCGCCCGCCGGTACCGGGATCCGGGGCCGTCTCGTCGACCGGCGCGAGTTGGAGGTTCCCGTAGGCGACCGGCACGTACGTCGAGGCGGCATAGCGGTCGGCGTCCTCGGGGTCGGCGTACACGTCGGCGTCGGGCGACGAGGGCGACCGGCCGCTCCCGGCGTCGGTCATCTCCACCGCAAGACGGGTCGCGCCAGGGTAGTAAAGGTGTCGTGACGCGGGCCTACCCGCCCAGGAAGTGCCAGATGTGGCCCCGTTCCTCGGGAGGGTCGACCCCGGGGAGGTCCTTCAGCGCGGGCTGGATCGCATTCCACCACCCCTCGGCGGTCTCGAATCCCGCCGGGTGCTCGGGGAACACGTCCTGCAGGAAGTCGGACTTCTTCGCGCTGGGGTGCTCGACGAGGTAGTCGTAGGACGCCCGAAGGGCCTCCCGACGAGCCGCGAGCGTCCGCCCGGTCCCGGGGAGGTCGGCCTCTGCCATCGCGTTGCGGACCGCGAGCGGCACCTCCCCGTCATGTTCCTCGACGGCGGCGTCGGCGGGGCTGTCGATGGGCACCCAGAACACGCGGCTGCGCGCCCCCACCTTCCGGGTTTCGAGGACGCCCTCCTCGACGAGTTCGTTCAGTTTGTTGTGGGCGGTCCGCCGCGAGCAGTCGAGCGCCTCCATGACGTCGTCTGCGGTGAGCGGTCGTGCCAGGTCCTCGCGCGCCTCGAACACCTTCAGCGCCGCCCTAGCGGGGATCCGGTCGGTGTACTGTCCGTGCTCGTTTCGCCGGCGTTGCCCCATGTCGACACCCAGAATACACGTGTGTAAAAGCCTTTATACTCGTGTTGAAATAAGAATACACGAGTGTAAAGGCCTCCATACACGTGTGTAATCCACAGAGAGAAAGCCGATAGTGGACGTCACGTCGGAACGGATCGGTCGGTCACCGCCGGTGCGTGAACCCGCCGAACCGTGACGAGTTCCCGTGTCCAACGTTCACAGGCAACGTCCGGCACAGCCGGCACAGGAAAAACTGATTCCGGTGATTTCACGGGATAGCGGGCAGGGGATGAAAACGTATTTATACACCTCCCACGGATACTATTGCTATGCCACGATCTGGCAAGAACGGAACTGTCAGTAGACGGGACGGACCGAAACGCCGGCGCCCGCGTCGGGACGGTGGCCTCGATGGCTAGCGCCACTGCGATACTGCTTGCGGTGCTGCCGCTCGCGGCGATCGCCTACCTGATGGTGATCCGGCTGTGGCCGGCGACCCGGACGATGCCGATCGCCTGGGCCATCGCGGCGGTCGCCGCGTACGTCGGCTGGAGCATGTCCCCGACGCTCATCGCCGCCGCGTCGATACGGGGTGCGATGACCGCCACGCGCATCCTGGTCATCGTGTTCGGGGCGATCCTGCTCCTGTACACGCTCAAGCAGTCGGGCGCTTTCGAGGTCATCAACGCGGGCTTCTCGTCGATCAGCGACGACCGCCGCGTGCAGGTCGTCTTGCTCGTGTTCCTGATGGGCTCGTTCATCGAGGGGGCAGCCGGGTTCGGAACGCCCGCAGCCATCGTCGGGCCGCTTCTGGTCGGGCTGGGCTTCCCGCCGCTTGCGGCGGTAGTCGTCGCGCTGACCGGCAACATCCTGGCGATCACCTTCGGCGCGGTCGGGACGCCGCTGATTATCGGGCTGCGCGACGTCGTCTTCGCGGAGGGGTCCGACGCCGCGGTGGCGGTGACCACCCAGGGCGGCTTCGAGAGCGTCGGCGCCTACGTCGCCCAGATCGGCGTCTGGGCGGCGATCATCCACGCCATCGTCGGGATCGCGATCCCGTTCATCGGCGTGGCGATGATGACCCGCTTCTTCGGCGAGGAGCGCTCGATCAAGCCCGCGCTGGAGGTGCTGCCGCTGACGCTGTTCGCGTGGGCGGCGTTCGCCGTTCCCTACGTCGCGACCGCGTACTTCCTCGGGCCGACCTTCCCCGCGCTGCTGGGCGCGATGTTCGGCCTGCTCGTCGTCGCCAGCACGCTCCGGGCGGGCTACTTCCTCCCCGAGGAGGAGTGGGACTTCGCCCCCCAGGATCGGTGGCCCGACCACTGGGTCGGCAGCATCGAACCCGGAACCGGCGTCGGCGACGCCGAGAGCGGCGAGGAGACGGTCGCCGCCGACGGCGGGACCGAGTTCGCGGACATGCACTCCCAGGACATGTCGCTGGGCATGGCGTGGTTGCCGTACGTTCTCGTCGCGGCGCTTTTGGTCGTGACGAGGGTCGTGACTCCGCTGCAGGACTTCCTCGCGACCACCGGGGTGCTGGCGTGGAACGAGATCCTTGGGACGCCGTTCTCGGAGGGCATCGAACTGTTCTACCTTCCGGGGTCGCTGTTCGTCCTGGTCGCGGTCTTGACCTACCTCCTCCACGGGATGGACACTGAGGAGATCAAAGAGTCCTGGTCGGAGGCGCTTGTCAACATCGCGCCCGCGGTCGTCGCGCTGTGGTTCGCCGTCGCCACGGTCATGATCATGCAGCGCAGCGGCGCGGACATCGTGCTCGCCGCGGCGGAGGTCGACGCCGGGATGCTTGGCGTCCTCTCCCAGAGCACGGCTAATCTCACCGGCGCCGCGTTCCCGTTCTTCTCCGGGTTCATCGGGGCGTTCGGGGCGTTCATCGCCGGGTCGAACACGGTCAGTGACATCCTGTTCGGGCTGTTCCAGTTCCAGGCCGCACAGGAGGTCGGCGCGCCGACCCAGATCGTCGTCGGCGCCCAGGCGGTCGGCGGCGCGATCGGTAACCTGGTCGCTATCCACAACGTCGTCGCCGCGCTGACCGTCGTCGGCCTCATCGGCGAGGAGGGCCGGGTCATCCGGCTGGAACTGATCCCGGTGCTGTACTACGGCGTGTTCACCGGCATCCTGACGCTGCTGTTCGCGTACGTGATAGCGCCGGGGGCGTTCTGAACAGTGGGCCGGACGAGACGCCGACCCGCCGCCGGGGGAGCCTTACGGTGCTGCAGTCCCAGGGGGCGACCATGAGCCTCGACGACAGCCCGGGGCCCGCTCGGGACGAGGACGCTCCCTACGACTACCGGAGCGACCGCGTCGAGCGGCCCGACCTGGAGGCAGCGCTCGACGAGCGTCTCGCCGGCGACGTACGGGCCGACAGTTACTCCCGACAGCTGTTTGCGACCGACGCCAGCATCTACGAGGAGACGCCCATCGCGGTCGCGTTCCCGGAGTCGACCGCCGACGTGGCCGCCGCCCTCGAGTACTGCGCCGACGAGGGGATTCCGGTGTTGCCCCGCGGCGGCGGCACGAGCCTCGCCGGCCAGGCGGTCAACGAGGCCGTCGTGCTCGATTTCACCCGCAACATGGACGGCGTCCTCGACGTCGATCCGGACGGCCGGCGCGCCCGGGCGGAGGCCGGCGTGACGCTGGCTGCGCTGAACGACCGCCTGGCCGACCACGCCCTGAAGTTCGCGCCCGACCCCGCCTGGGGCGACAAGAGCGTCCTGGGCGGCGCCATCGGCAACAACTCCACGGGCGCACACTCGCTGCAGTACGGCAAGACCGACGCCTACCTGGAATCCGCGGAGGTCGTGCTCGCCGACGGCACCGTGACGACCTTCGAGGAGGTGTCGCTCGATCGGCTCGACGAGCTGGCCGACCCCGACGGCGACCTGGAGGGACAGATATACGCCGCCGTCCGGGACGTCCTCGAGGAGCACGGCGAGGAGATCGAAGAGCGCTACCCGGACCTGAAGCGCAACGTCTCGGGGTACAACCTCGACTGGCTTGTCGAGGACCTCCGTGGCGAACCGCGGAGGACCGGCGAGCCGGACGGCACCGGCGACTCCGTCAACCTCGCGAAACTGCTCGCGGGCAGCGAGGGCACCCTCGCTGTGGTCACGGAGGCGGAGGTGTCGCTCGCCCCGGTCCCGGAGACGAAGGGAATGGCGCTGCTGACCTACGACGAACTCGGCAAGGCGATGGCCGACGTGGCGACCATCCTGGAGTTCGACCCTGCCGCCGTCGAACTCGTCGACGACGAGCTCATCGACCTGGCCAGGAACCGCCCGGAGTTCGAGGAGACCGTCGCGATGCTGCCGGAGGGCACCGAGGCGACGCTGCTCGTGGAGTTCTACGCCGACGACGGCGCCGGGGGAGAGCGAAAGGTCGCGGAACTGCTGGCGGACCGCCAGCCTGAGGTCGCCACGGCGGGCGACCCCGGCGAGGACCCCCGCGACACCGGCGAACCCGTCCGGGCGTTCGACGCCGTCGAGGCCCACGACGCGCAGGCCCAGGCCGACGTCTGGAAGCTCCGGAAGGCCGGCCTGCCCATCCTGCTATCCCGGACGACCGACGACAAGCACATCGCGTTCATCGAGGACACCGCGATTCCGCCGGAGAACCTCCCGGAGTACGTCGCCGACTTCCAGGAGATCCTCGACGACCACGACACGTTCGCCAGTTTCTACGCCCACGCCGGGCCGGGCGTGTTGCACATCCGGCCGCTGGTCAACACCAAGACCGAGGCGGGCGTCGAGACGATGGCATCCATCGCCGACGAGGTCACCGACCTCGTCGTCGAGTACGGCGGCAGCGTCTCCGGCGAGCACGGCGACGGCCGGGCGCGCACGGCGTGGAACCGCAAGCTGTACGGCGAGTCCATCTGGTCGGCCTTCCGGGACCTGAAGTCGGCGTTCGACCCCGACTGGCTGCTCAACCCCGGCCAAGTCGTCGAACGGCCCGACGAGCCCACCGACATGACCGCCGACCTGCGGTTCGATCCCGACTACGGGACCGACCTGGGCTTCGACCCGGTCATGGAGTGGGACAACGACAACGGCATCGAGGGCATGGTCGAACTCTGTCACGGCTGTGGGGGCTGTCGCGGGCCCCAGGACACCACCGGCGGGGTGATGTGCCCGACCTACCGAGCCAGCAGGGAGGAGATCACCTCCACCCGAGGCCGGGCGAACATGCTCCGGCAGGCCATCAGCGGCGACCTGCCCGACGACGTCACCGACGAGGAGTTCGTCACCGAGGTGATGGACCTCTGTGTCGGCTGCAAGGGCTGCAAGAACGACTGCCCCAGCGGCGTCGACATGGCGAAACTGAAAGCCGAGGTCGAGCACGCCTACCACCAGGAGCACGGCGCGAGCCTCCGGGACCGGCTGTTCACGGAATTCGACCGGCTTTCGAAGCTCGCCAGCACCTTCGCGCCGGTGTCGAACTGGGCAATTTCGGCACCGGGGGCGGGGCTGCTCGCGGAGCGGGTCGCCGGCATCCACCGGGATCGCGACCTGCCCGAGTTCAGCCGCGAAACCGTCCACGGCTGGTTCGCCGATCGGGGCTCGCGGGTCCCCGCCGACTCGGTCGACCGGACGGTCGTCCTGCTGGTCGACAGCGACACCAACTACGCCAACCCGTCGCTCGGGCGGGCGGTCGTCCGGGTGCTGGAGGCCGCTGGCGTCCACGTCGAACTGGCCGACACCACCGACAGCGGGCGGCCGGCCCACTCGCGGGGGATGCTCGACCACTCGAAGGCGACCGCCGCCGAGAACGTCGACTCGCTGGCCCCGCGCATCGAGGACGGCTACGAGGTCGTCTGCGTCGAGCCGTCCGACGCCGTGATGCTCCAGAGCGACTACGTTGACCTGCTGGGCGATGCGGCCGACCCGGTGCCGGACAACGCCTACGGGGTCGCGGAGTACCTCGACCGGTTCGACCTGGTCGAGCGGGTCGACTGGGGCGAGACCGACAAGCACCTCACCTACCACGGCCACTGCCACCAGAAGGCGACCAACCGCGACGGCCACGCCGTGTCGGTGCTCCGGGCGGCGGGCTACGACGTCGACGAACTCGACTCGGGGTGCTGCGGGATGGCTGGCACGTTCGGCTACGAGGCCGAGCACTACGAGATGAGCCAGGCCATCGGTGAGATCCTGTTCGAGCAGATCGACGCCTCCCCCGGCGAGGAGACGGTCGCCCCGGGCACCTCCTGTCGGGCCCAGATCGGCACCCGCGAGGAGCGCGAGGCGGAGCCGCCACACCCCGCCGAGAAACTGGCCGCGCTGCTGTAGCCGGTCGCGGAAACGTGGTTTTTGATGGGTCGTTTTCGGGCCGACTGACAAGTTCGACAGCGGAGTTGCCGGTCAGGCCGACTCGACGGGCTCGACGGCGATCTCGACCTCGACGCCCTCGACGTCCCAGGTCTCGCGGTGGCCGTCCTCGACGGGGCCGAACGCCTCGGCGCGCACCTCCTCGGCAATCAGGTCCTCGTGGCGGGCCACCAGATCCGCAATGCGGTCGTCCCGCACGTCGAATTCGACCTGGACGCGCTGCTCGATGTCCAGGTCCATTTCCTTGCGCATCTCCTGGATGCGCCGGATCACCTCGCGGGCGTAGCCCTCGCTCTCGATGTCCTCGGTGAGGGTCGTGTCCACGTAGACGACCCCCAGCGGGTCGCCGTCGCGGTCGAACTCGGAGCCAGTGACCCCCTCGGGGGTCTTGCGGACGAACTCGACCATCTCCTCGGCGAGTTCGACCGCCTCCTCGACGGTCTCCTCGACGGTCTCCTCCAGTCGCTCCAGGCTGCGGGCGTCCAGGCGGGCGTCGTTGAGCGCCGCCATGACGTCGCCGGCCAGTTCGCCGAACGCCGGCCCGAGTTCGCTCATGTCGGCCTCGGCGGCGTACCGGAGTTCGCCCCAGTCCTCGCCCGGTTCGACGAGTTCGACCGCGCGGGCGTTCAGCCGGTCGGCCAGCAACTCGCGGTGCCGGTCGACGGCGGCGGCGACGGCCTCGCTTTCGGGGGCGACGACGATGCGCCGGACCGGCCAGCGGAGCTTCCGGCCGGCCTGCTGGCGGGCGTTGGCGCCGGCCTCCTCGACGGCCCGCAGGACGGCGACGTCCTCCTCCAGGTCGGGGTCCCGGAGCGCCTCGTCGGGGTCGGGCCAGTCGCGCATGTGCACGGTGTCGTAGCCCGCGTCGCCGGTGAGCGCGCCGTGGACCTCCTCCGCGAGGAAGGGCGTGAACGGGGCAAACAGCGCCACCAGGTCCTCCATGAGCGTGGCGAAGGTGGCGTAGGCGGCCAGTTTCGAGTCCGAGTCGGCCTCCTCCCACATGCGCTCGCGGACGGCCTGGACGTAGAACCGCGAGACGTCCTCGACGACGAACGACAAAAGCGCCTCCAGGGCCCTGTCCTGGCGGAAGTCATCCATGTGCTCGGTCATCTCGGCCTCCACGGTCTGGAGCCGCGAGAGCACCCACTCGTCGACGAGTTCGAGGTCGGCCTCCCGGCCGTCGGCACGGCGGGCGACCCCATTCTCGACGGCGAGGTCGGTGGGGTCGACGTCGTCCAGGGCCATGTAGGGAAGCGGGAACCGGAACACGTTCCAGAAGATGTTCAGGTCCCGCTGGGTGTCGGCCATGCCGTCCCAGGAGAACCGCATGTCCTCGCCCTGGGGGTCGTTCGACAGGAGGAACGCCCGCATGACGTCCCGGCCGTGTTTCTCGATGGCCTCGTGGGGGTCGACGAGCAGGTCCTTCGACTTGGACATCGCCCGGCCGTCGGGCATCAGGGCGTGGCCGTGCATCAGCACCTCCTCGTAGGGGATCTCTCCGAGAGCGGCCCCGCCCATCCCGAGTTGCGACCAGAACCACCCGCGGGTCTGGTCGTGGGCCTCCATG
>JAZKSB010000038.1:0-14166 GCA_036626315.1 Halobacteriales archaeon | reverse complement strand
TGGACTGGTATCTGCAGGGCAAGTACGACAACGCCGAGTTCGTCTACATCGCCCATGACGCCGAGGCCTGGGAGGTCGACCGGAAGGATTTCTTTGGCATCCGCTCGGGCGGCGGCACCAGGGTCTCCAGCGCGTACGAACTCGCCAGGGAGGTCCTGGAGGCCGAATACCCCTGGAGCGAGTGGAACCGGTACGTGCTCGCCGCCGGCGACAGCGAGAACTCCAAAAACGACACCGAGGACAACGTCATCCCGCTGATGGAGTCGATCCCGGCCAATCTCCACGCCTACGTCGAGACCCAGCCGTCGGGGAACGCCATCAACGCCACCCACGCCGACCAGTTGGAGTCGGCCTTCGGCGACGGCGGCGACGTGGCGGTCGCCTACGTCGCCGGGGCCGACGACGTGACCGACGCAATCTACGAGATACTGAGCACGGAGGACGGCGAATGAACCAGCACTGCAACCAGCACGGACGAGAGAGAAAGACGCCCCACGGTGGGGACGACCCATGAACGCCGACCACCACCGGAAACAGCGCATCGCCGAGCACCTGGAGGACGTCGTCGACGCCGCCGGCGACCTTGCGGAGAAACTCGGCCTGGTCCCGTACCCGGTCGATTACTGGGTGGTCGACCACGACGAGATGAACGAACTCATCGCCTACGACGGCTTCCAGACCCGGTATCCCCACTGGCGGTGGGGGATGAAGTACGACCGCCAGCGCAAGCAGGACGCCTTCCTCGGCGGGAAGGCCTTCGAGATCGTCAACAACGACAGCCCCGCCAACGCCTTCCTCCAGGAGTCGAACTCCATGGCCGACCAGAAGGCGGTCATCACCCACGTGGAGGCCCACGCGGACTTCTTCGCCAACAACCGCTGGTTCAGGCTGTTCAGCGAAGACCCCGCCGGTCGTGGCGACGCCGCCGGGCCGGCAGGCCCGACCGACGGCGACCGCACCCCGCCTGGCGGGGACCCGGGAACGGCGTCGCAGGGACCGGACGCCGCTGCGATGCTGGAGCGCCACGCCGAGCGGATCCGCGACGTCGTCGAGGACCCGGAGATCGACCGCGAGGACGTCGAGCGGTTCGTCGACGCGGTCCTCGCGGTCGAGGACACCATCGACCAGCACGCGCCGTTCGTTCGCGACCCCGACCTCGACGCCGGCGACGAGGCCGGAGACGAGGACCTCCCGGTCGACCTCGACGCTCTCGACGTCAGCGACGACGTCCGGGGGCAGGTGTTCGACGACGAGTGGCTCGAACGTCACCGAAGGAGCACCGGCGACCACGAACCGGTCGCGGACGTGCTGGCGTATCTCAAGGCCCACGGAATGCAGTACGACTCCGAGCGCGAGCGCGCCGTCGAGTTCGAGGACTGGCAGCGGGAGGTGCTGGAGATCCTCCGGACGGAGGCGTACTACTTCGCCCCCCAGCGGATGACGAAGGTAATGAACGAGGGGTGGGCGAGTTTCTGGGAGTCGATCATGATGACCGGCGAGAACTTCGCGGACGACGACGAGTTCGTCGAATACGCCGACCACATGGCCCGCGTCCTCGGCGCGCCGGGGCTGAACCCCTACAAACTGGGGCGGGAACTGTGGGAGTACGTCGAGAACACGGAAAACCGCCGGAAAGTGATCGAGCGACTGCTGCGCGTCGAGGGGGTCACCTGGCGAAACTTCCACGACGCCGTCGACTTCCAGCGGGTGCAGGCGCTGCTGGCTCCCGACGACCTGCTTTCGTCGGTCCCCGCCGACGATCCGGAGCGGTTGCTCGACCTGCCGGACGAAACGATCGACCGGGACGCCGTCGAGGCCGCAATCGAGGGCGGCGAGGACGCCCCCGACCTCGGGCGCCACCCCTGGCGGGCGCTGTCCTACAGGGGGCTGGCCGAGCGCCACTACTCGCTGTCCCGCCCCGAGAACCGGGGCGTCGTCCGTCGGGTGAGCCAGGCGGAGCTCGAACGGGTCGCCCGGTATCTCTTCGACGACGACCGCTACCCCGACGAGGCGACGGCGCTTTCGGACCTCGACTACGCCGCTGGCTGGGACCGGCTGTTCGAGGTCCGGGAGAGCCACAACGACGTGACCTTCGTCGACCAGTTTCTCACCGACGAGTTCGTCGACGAGCACGACTACTTCGCCTACGAGTACTCCCGGGCGACGGGTGACTACCGCGCGACCAGCAGCGACGCCGCGTCGGTCAAGAAGAAACTGCTGCTGGAGTTCACCAACTTCGGCAAGCCGACCGTCGAGGTGCTCGACGGCAACTTCCGCAACCGCAACGAACTGCTGCTGGGCCACCGGTACAACGGCGTCGCGCTGGACCTGGAGCAGGCCCGTCACACCCTCGAACGCGTGTTCGAACTCTTGGGGCGACCGGTGGCGCTGAAGACCATCGTCAAGCGGGTCGACGACCACGACCGCAAGGTCGCCCAGCGGCGCAACGAGGAGCCCGAACCGGAGGAGGTCGGATTGCTGGTGCGCTACGACGGGGAGGCGTTCGAGGAGACGGAACTCGACCCCGAGGACGTCGAAGACGTCGCCGCCGACGACGTCGACTACGACACCAAACCCGACGAGTGGCTGGCCTGACCAACCGTCGGCCGGCCCCCGCTGGCGGCGACCGGGCCGTCGCCCCGGGCCGCCTTCGAACCGCTTTTCACTCCCGCGGCCGCTATCGGACTGGCACATGTCCGCGAAACTCGTCGCCCTGTCGTTCGTCACGGGGCTGGTCGCCGGTGCGGCGTTCAAGTACCTGGAGGCGCCGATCCCGGCGCCGCCGAACCTCGCCGGCATCATGGGCATCGTCGGCATCTACGCCGGGTACAAGCTCATCGCCCACCTCGGCTGGAGCTACGACCTGCTGGAGGCGCTGGGCCTCTGAACGGCAAAAGCGGCCGCGACCCCGCGGCGGTCAGTAACTGCGTTCCTTCGGCTCGTAGGTCCCGCGGTCGCCCTCCAGGACGACGGACCGATACCAGATCGTCGGGTCGCCGTCCTCCCAGGTGATCATCGTGTGCTTGAGCCACTCGTCGTCCTTGCGCTCCTGGTGTTCGGCCCGCCAGTGGGCGCCCCGGAACTCCGTGCGGACCAGCGCGCCGAGCGCGATGGTCTCGGCGACGTCAATGAGGTTGCGCATCTCGATGGTCTGGACCAGGTCGGAGTTGAACGTCCGGGAGGGGTCGGCGACGTAGACGTCCTGGTACTGCTCGCGGACCTCCCGGATGTCCCGCAGCGCCTGCTTCAGGCCGGCCTCCGTCCGGAAGACGTTGACGTTCTCGGTCATCGTCGTCTGGAGCTTCTCGCGGAGTTCGGCCTGCTGGATGCCCTCGTCTTTCTCCAGGAGATACTCGACGCGCTCGCGCTCGGCCTCGACGGCGGACTCGACGACCGACTCGGCGTCGGCGACTGCGCCACCATCGGACCGGACGTCCGACGAGGCCCCGCTCGCGTCGCTCCCGGGACCGCCATCGGCAACGACGGGCGAGTCCGTCGCCTCGACGGCGCCCAGCTTCACGTCGAGGTCGACGGAGTCGGTCTCCTCGTCGCCGGTCCGGCCGGTCTCGATGGTCGGATCGTCGACCGGTTCGCCGGCGGCCGCGCGGCCGGCCCGCTTGCCGAACACGAACAGTTCGGGCAGGGCGTTGCCGCCCAGGCGGTTGGCACCGTGGGTCGAGACGCAGGCAACTTCGCCGGCGGCGTACAGGCCGTCGATGACGGTGGCGCCGTTTTCGTCAGTCTCGATGCCGCCCATGTGGTAGTGTTGGCCAGGCTTGACCGGCATCGGTACCTCCAGGCCGTCGACGCCCTCGAAGTCCTCCGCGAGGTGGAGAATGTTCTCCAGCCGATCCATGATCCGCTCCTCGCCGAGGTGGCGCATGTCCAGGTGGACGTACTCGTCCTCGACGCCGCGGCCCTCGTTGACCTCGGTGAGTTCCGCGCGCGAGACGACGTCCCGGGAGGCGACCTCGCCCCACTCGCTGGCGTAGCCGCCCTCGAACATGAACCGCTCGCCCTCGTCGTTGTAGAGGATGCCGCCCTCGCCCCGGACGGCCTCCGAGATGAGCACGCCGGTCGACGGCAGCGAGGTCGGGTGGAACTGCACCATCTCCATGTCCTCCAGGGGGACCCCGGCCCGGTAGGCCATCGCCTGGCCGTCGCCGGTCAGCGAGACGGCGTTGGTCGTGTGGTCGAACACCTGGCCGTCGCCACCGCTGGTGATGATGACCCCGTCGCGCGCGCGGAATCCGGCGGCCTCGCCGCGCTGGATGTCGTAAGCGACCAGGCCGTGACAGGTCCGGTCGCGCGGGTCCGGTTCGTCGGTCACCGCCAGGCGGGTGACGAACCACTCGTCGTACACCTTGACGCCGCGCTTGACGACCTGCTCGTAGAGGGTGTGCAGCAAGTGGTGGCCCGTCTCGGCGCCCGCGTAGGTGGTCCGCGGGTACGAGAGGCCGCCAAACGGCCGCTGGGAGACGGTACCGTCCTCCTCGCGGGAGAAGGGCATCCCCCAGTGTTCAAGCTGGATGACCTCGTCGGGGGAGTCCTCGGCCAGCGCCTCGATGGCGGGCGCGTCGCCGAGGTAGTCCGACCCCTTCATCGTGTCGTAGGCGTGGCTCTCGATGGAGTCCTCCTCGTGGAGCGCCGCGTTGATGCCGCCCTCCGCGGCGCCGGTGTGGCTCCGCACGGGGTGGAGTTTCGAGACGATGGCGACGTCGGACCCTGCCTCGTCGGCCGCGATGGCCGCCCGGAGTCCGGCGCCGCCGCCGCCGACGATCAGCACGTCGTGTTCGTGAATTGTCGTAGCCATGTGTGATCACCAGAACTTGAGGTTTTCCTTGACCGCTTCCCGTTTCAGTTCCTGGATGTGCTCGGTGAGCGGGATGTCCTTCGGACAGACGTCCGTACAGGAGAACTGGGTCTGGCACCGCCAGACGCCGTGCTCCTGTTCGAGGATCTCCATGCGTTCTTCTTTGCGCTGCTCGCCCTCCCGTTCGTCCATCGCGAATCGGTAGGCCTTGTTGATCGCCGCCGGGCCGAGATACTGGTTGTCGCCCGCCGCGATGTTACAGGAGGACATGCAGGCACCACACCAGATGCAACGGGTCGAGAGCTTGATATTCTCGCGGTTCTCCGGGGTCTGGAGTTGCTCCTGGCGGTCGCCGTCGGGGAGTTCGTCGGGGTCGAAGTACGGCTCGACGGCCTCCATCTGCTCGTAGAAATGCTCCATGTCGACGACGACGTCCTTGCGGACGTCCTGGTGGGGCAGCGGCTCGATGCGGACCGGCTCCTCCAGGTCCGAGATCTGGGTCTTGCAGGCGAGCCGCTGGGTGCCGTTGACGAACATCGCACACGACCCACAGACCGCCTGTCGACAGGAGTGACGAAACGTCAACGAGGAGTCGTAGTGGTCGCGGGCGTAGATCAGCGCGTCCAGCACCGTCATCCCCTCCTCGAAGGGGACGTGGAAGTCGTCGAATCGGGGTTCCCGCTTGCCCTCCACCTCGGGGTCGTAGCGGTACACCGTCAACTGGACGGTCGGCTCCTCGATCTCGTCTGCGGTCGGGGCCTGCCGTCTGCGGCGCAGGTCGCGCTGGCGACGCCGCGTCTCCCCCGGCGACTCCGCCGGCTCTTCGGTCTCCTGTTCGTCCGCTTCGGTCTCCGCGGCCTGTTGCTTTTGGGTGCTCATGTCAGGAACCCGTTCATGTAGAGTGCCGTTCGAACGCCCTGCACGACGACGATCGCGCCGGCCACGACCAGCACCCACTTGACTGCCCGCCGGCGGGTGCCCGACAGGCCCTGGTTGATCAGCGCGTTGTAGACGCCGTTGGTGCCGTGAAACGCCGCCGTCACCAGAAACAGTACCATCGTCAGGAAGTAGCCGACGCTCTGCATCCGGGCCTGGGTGTCCGCGAACTGGATCTCGGCGGGGTGGTTGACGAAATGCAGCAGGAAGAAGTGAAACGCCAGCAGGACGACCAGAAGCGCCGCCGTCACCCGCTGGAGCAGCCACAACGTCCCGCCCTCGGTAAACGAGGAGTAGCGCTCGGCCATCAGAACACCCCCTCCAGGAACGTCGGGATGCTCGCGACGACGATGGCCGCCGTCAGCAGAAGCGACGCGTAGAAACTCCGCCGCTGGCTCGACAGGTCGACGCCGATGCCGAGGTCGACGAACAGCAGCCTGATGCCGTTGAGGATGTGGAAGACGGCGACGGCCAGGAGGCCGACCTCGCCGATCCTGACCAGCGCCAGGTCCTCGAGCGACTGCAGCGTCGTGGTGTATGTCTCTGCGCCCGCCGTCGCCGTGCTCAACACGGCGATGTGCGCAAACAGGTAGCCGACGAGGATCCAGCCGGTGAACTTGTGGAGGATCCAGGCCCACATGCCGGCCGAGAACTCCGTCCATCGGCCGTGGTCCTCGATCGTGCCGCGGTCGTAGGACTGACTCATGGACTAGGTTGATGGTTCCCACGCCCGTGCTAAAGAAGTTACTACCTGCGGGAGCGGACGGGGGTCGGCGGGCCGTCGCCGGAAGCCGGATTCGGTCGAAGGTCGGATCCGGCGACCCCCGCCCGGCGAGCGGAGCGGGTCGCCGGCAGCCGAGGCCGCCGACAGCATTTTGAACACTCGCGGCTGGTTCCATGGGTCTCGACGCTCGCATACCCCGATGATGTCCGGCATCGGATGTCCGTCCGTGTGGGGCGTCTCGGGGGAGGAGTCCGTGCCAGGCGAGGCATTACAGGTCATGCCCGGACTATTTTTACACGCCAACTGAAGGAGCTACCAATGAGCGTCATCGCCGACGTTCGATTGCCGGCGACGGACTTCGAGCTCGGTCGCGCGCTCGCCATCGGGGAGGACGAACGGGCCGAACTGGAGACTCTCGTCCCCACGGGGGAACGGTACGTGCCATACGTCTGGATCTATCACGAGGAGTCCCACGGCGGCATCCACGTGGACCACGGACTCCTGGCGGGATACGAGGTCATCGACGCGCTGGACGATCGGACGCTGTACTCGCTCGACTGGCGAGGCGAGGACGACGAGTTCCTCCGGACGCTCGACCGCGTCCACGCCCAGGTGCTGAACGCGGAAGGCAGCGACCGGGCCTGGCAAATGGAACTTCGCTTCTCGACCCACGACGCGCTGTCGTCGTTCCGGACCGCCTCCGACGACGCCGACTTCGACCTGACGGTCCGGCGCATCTACAACCCCACTCGCCCCGAGTCGTCGCCCCGGTACGGGCTGACGGAGCGCCAGCGCAACGCTCTCGCGCTGGCGGTCGAACGCGGCTACTACGACATCCCCCGACGGGTCTCGACGGCCGACGTCGCCGACGACCTCGACATCTCCGACCAGGCGACCACCGAACGGCTCCGCCGTGGCATCCGGACGCTGGTCGAGCACACGCTGCTGGACACGGACGGAGGATCCCGTCGAACTTGACGTGCCGGGGATGGCGCAACCAGGCATGGAATGTCATGCACAACAGTATTCCCGGACATCCGCGTATTCCGGAATGGAGGGGCTCGCCGGACGGTCGCTCGGCTCCGGACGCCGGTCCACCCGGACGTCGCCACGGTGGCCGTGGTGACGTGTTTCCTGGCTCCACTCGGGGGGTGTAGCCGGGGGCGCCGGACCTGGAGCGGCCAGCGGCGAGGCTCGGTCCTGGTTCGCAGCCACGACCATCCCTCCGGATCGGCGGCCTCGACGCTTCCGCCTTGGGAGAGACGGGGCTCGACCGCGTCGGCCCATCGAAACGGTTCGACCGCTGGCGTTCGCGCGCCCCCGCCCCGCCGCAGTTCAGGGGGCTGTGGGGGGAGGGCACTGCGGACGTTTCTGACGACACGGAACACGTTTCCGGCGGAACGAAACCCCGTGATCGACGACCGAATCGGACGACTGCAAACTACTCCGAGCCCAGCAACCATCCACTGCCCAACCGGAAGCGATCGCCCGAACGCCGGAAGCCGTTCAGAACGACGTCCAGTCGGTGGGCTGGCCAGACAGGCCCTGCACCCGGAGTTGCGGGCCGCCATCGTCCGCTCTAACCTCGATGCGACCATCGAACAGCTGGTTCAGCGTCTGGGTCGTCTGGTCGTCGTGGCTGGAAGGGTCGACCACGAACACGCCCATGCCGTCCGCCGTCGAGACGCGGCCGGTGAACACGTGGAGAAACCGAAACACCGTCGGCAACTCGGCGTACATCAGCAGCGTCGAAATGGAGTCCAGCCCCGTCCGCACGTCGTCGGTGCCGCGGTCGTAAAGGCCCTCGTAGAGGTCGGTCAACTCCATCCCGATGCCGGTGAGATCGCGGGGGCTGGAGACCGTCCGGACGTTCTCGCCGTCGGTCCCGACGCCCTGCTGCTGGCTGACGGCGTCAACGACGGCCACCCGCCGCGCGCCGACGTCGCCGGCGACGGCCCGAAACCGGTTGATGAGTTTCCTGGCGCCGGTCCCGGTCGAGACGACGATCGTGCCCTCGCCGTCTGCCGGCGCCAGCATCTCCAGAAACAGGTCCCTGGCTCCCCCCATGGCCGACCCCGCGACGAGCACGTTCGTCGCCGGGTCGATGGGCGACAACGGCAGGTCCTCGAACTCGTACATCCTTGTACCTCCATGCACCCCGTCCGGCCACGGCGGCGTGACCGGACGTTCTCGTTTTCTCCATCGAACGCCATCCCGATAAGTGCACGGATATCGGACTTGTGTCGTTCTCTCCGCGCCGACGAGACCGCCGGCGGTTAAGTGGCCGGCGACGCTGGTTCGACCGATGGCGATTCCCGCCGGCGTCGACCCGTTCGCGGTGCTCGCAGTAGCCCTGCTGGCCGTCGGCGCGGTCGCGAGCCTGTTGCCGCTGGCGCCCGGTTGGCTCCTCTCGCTGGTCGGCGTCTACGGCTACTGGTGGTCGACGAACTTTCACGCGCCGGGTGGTGCCTTCGTGGCGGCGGCGACGCTCCTCGTGCTCGCTGCGGTCGCGGTGGACGTCCTCGGCGGTGCCGTCGCCGCCGGCGCCGCCGGCACTTCCACGCGGGTCGCCGCCGTCGCCGGCGTCGTCGGCCTGGCGCTGGCGGTGGTCGCGGGGCCGGTCGGCATCCTCCTCGGGGTGGGCGCCACCGTCTACGCCGCCGATCCTCGGGCGGTCCGCGCTCACCGCGAGACCCTCCCCGTCGCCGGCGGCACCCACGTCGGCATGCTACTGACCAACGGCGTCCAGTTTCTGTTGACCAGCGCCGTCCTGGTGGGGTTCGTCGCGGTCGTGATTCTGTGAGCGTGGCGATTGCTGCCGAACGACCGGGAACCCGTGTCACCGAGACACACGACAAGAGGAGGACCGTCGGTCGCCGCGTGCCGTCGTTCGACGGAACACCTTTCGGGACGTGCCACGAGAGGTGACACATGGTGGACGAGAAGACATCTCCGTCGGGGACCGCCGAGCGGCCCGGGCCGACGCTGTACCTCGACCGGGACGAGACGGACGGTCACTTCTGCTCGCTGATCTTCGGTGACGCCGACGAGACGGCCTACCGGATCGTGCAGTTGACCGCCGAACAGTCGTTCACCACGCTGGCGGAGGCCCTGGACGCGCAGTTGACGGACCTGCCCGACCCGACGGAGGCAGCGGCGGTGATCTTGACGCCTCGGGCTACGGATGCGGAGGTCCTCTCCGCGGAGGTAGGGACCGAAACGACGCTGCACGGCTTCCGGGCGGACCCGGAGGATCTGACCGGCGTGTCCATCGCCTTCTCGAAGCTCCTGCAGCGGTGGGAGCGGCAGACGGGGGCGATCGACGTCTGTCTCCGCGGGATCGAATCGCTGTTCCCCTACCACGACACCGACCTGCTATACCGGTTCCTGAACACGATCCTTGCGACGCTCCAGGGGGCCGGCGCAGGCGTGCACATGCACATGAACCCCGCCGCGACCGACGAGGAGACTGTCACCCTCTTCGGGTCGCTGTTCACCCGGACGGAACGGCGCGACGCGACCGACGAGGCCACCGGTGGCCCCGTGGCGTCGGCGGCCGAACCGTCGTCGGGTCTGCCCGATGGCTTGCCAGTCGACGGGACGCTTTCGTCGACGGGGACCGCCGAGCGGACGGCGACGATGTCGGACGACGAGATAGACGCCACGCTCGAGGAGACGGGGCTCGGGGTCCTGGCGTTTGGCGGGGAGTCCCCGTACGCCATCCCGATGTCGTTCGGCTACGATGCCGACCGACGGGAGATATACCTCCAGTTGGGCGCATTCGAGGGCAGCGAAAAGCTGGTCAGACTCCGGGAGTCGAGCGACGTCTCGCTCGTGGTCTCCGAGTACGAACGCCCGGACAGGTGGCGAAGCGTCGTCGTCGACGGATATCTCGCCCCCCTCTCGGAGACCGACCGGGAGCGACGGAACGCCGTCTCGGCGTTCGGTCGGGCCGAACTCGCGTCGGTCGACGTCTTCAGCATGGATCCGGACGACGTGACGTTCTCGTGGTACCGCCTGTCGCCGTCCTCTATAAGCGGCCGGAAGAGCGCGACGCTGTGAAGCGGCTCAAGTCGGACGCTTCGCACCGCCGGAAGTTCGCTCGCAGGAGTGCTCCGTCGGGGATTTGAACCCCGGTCATCGGCTGTCTTCCATTGCCGGGACGTCCCGGAAATGTCGAAAGGCCGATATGATTGGCCGAACTACACCAACGGAGCGTGTTGGCCTGACTGCCCCTCTCCCGTAGCCACGGGTCGGAGCGTGTTCGTGCGTTGTGCATCTGCCGATTTAATCCCATCGAAACGCCCCGATGCCGTCCTCAGAGGTCGAGGTTGGAGCGCCATTGCTCGAATCCCACCGGTTTCGGAACCTCGATGCGGTCGCGGTCGGCTTTCGGATGACAGCGGTTGCAAAGCAGGACGAGGTTCCGCTCGTCGTGGGCTGCCGACAGCGCCACGTCGTCGGCCTCGCGAAAGCGTCGAACCGGAACGATGTGATGGACCGCAAACTGCCGTTCGTCGCCCTCGTATCCGCAGTGGCGACACGAGTCGTCGCGTCGCCGAACGCGTTCGCGGGCGACCGCCCATCCGGCCCCATACCGTCGGCTATATCCGCCCTGCCAGTTCGGGTTCCGCTCGCCAGCGGTCGATTCGCTCATCGCTTCGCGGGTTTCACGTGACCGCGTCTCGCCCGTCAGCGACTCGGATATTTTCTTCCGGACTTGCTCCGGAACTGTGGACCCCTGCTGGCGCTGTGCTATCTTCTCGCGCCACTCCTCGGACAGTTCGCGCCCGGACAGCGACTCCGAGATGGACCGCCTGACGGACTCCTCCCGCCGTTCCCCGGACAGCGGGTGGTGTTCTCCCTCGACGTCCCGGGTCGGCACGCCGAACCGCTGCATGTACTTCCTGATCGTCCGCGCGGAGACGTCACATTCCTCGGCGATTTCCCGCTGGGTCAGTCCTTCGTCCCAGTATTTCTGTTCGTGCCACCAGCCGTTTCGGTACCGTCGGACCATCGCCGGGGCTGGTCCCGGCTTCGGGGGTAAATGCTCGCATTTCCCGTTCCGGGTCCCGTCACGGCAACCCGGTGACAGACAGCGCCGACGACCAGGGTCGGCAGGCGGACGCCTACTTGCCCTCGAACTCGGGGTCGCGGTCGGCCTGGAAGGCCGCAAGGCCCTCCCAGAGGTCGTCGGTTTCGAAGAGGTGGCCGAACGCCGTCGCCTCGATCTCCAGGCCGGCGTCGGTGTCGTCGCGGCCGGCCAGCATCGCGCGCTTCGTGAACTTCTGGGCGATGGGCGGGCCGGCGGCCAGGTCCCGGGCCAGTTCCCAGGCGCGGTCCTCGAACTCGTCGACCTCGAGGACCTCGTTGACGAAGCCGTAATCGTACATCGTCTCGGGGTCGTAGTCGTTGCGGGCGGTGAAGATGATCTCCTTCGCCCGGCCGTCGCCGACGATCTCCCGGAGCCGCTGGGTGCCGCCCCAGCCGGGCAGCAGGCCGAGGTTGTGCTCCGGTTGGCCGAACTCCGAGCGCTCGCTGGCGACCCGCATGTCCGCACAGGCCGACAGTTCCATGCCGCCGCCCAGGCAGTAGCCGTCAATGGCCGCCAGCACGGGCATCGGAATCTCCTCCAGGCGGCCGAACACCTGCTGGCCCTTGCGGGACATCTCGACGGCCTCGATGCCGCTGCCGGCGCCCGCGGTGGAGGCGTCGAAGCCCGCGGAGAACGCCCGGTCGCCCGCGCCCGTCACCAGGACCGCCCGGACGTCGTCGTCGGCGACGAACTCGTCGACGGCGTCGTCGATCTCCGCGATCATGTCCGTCGTGATGGTGTTCATCCGGTGGGCGCGGTCGATCTCGATGTGGCCGACGTTGCCGTCGATCTCGACGGCGACGTCCTCGTAGTCGAAGCGCTCGCCGCCGTCGTCCTCGTCGCCGCCGTAGAAGCCGCCGGCTTCGGCGGCCTCCCGGAGGTAGTCCGCCGGCTCGTAGCGCGGGTGGCCGGTCTCGTCGAGGCGCTCTTCCAGCCGGTCGATCAGCACGTCGGGGCCGTAGTCGTCGGCCATCCGGGCCGGCCCCTCGGGCCAGCCCAGTCCGAGCATCACGGCCTCGTCGATCTCCGCGGGGTCGGCGACGCCCTCGCCGACCAGCTTGGCGACCTCGTTTGCCACCATCCCGACGAGCAGCGTCTCGACGGCTTCGTCGCCCTCGTCCATCGGGATCTCGACGCCCTCGCCCTCCTCGTAGTCGTAGAAGCCCTTGCCGGTCTTCTTGCCGAGGTTCTCCGCCTCGACCTTCTCCGCCAGGAGCGGACACGGCTCGTAGGCCTCCCCGAGCACGCTGTTGACGTACTCCAGGACGTCGTAGGAGACGTCGATGCCGACGTAGTCGGCCAGCTCGAAGCTGCCCATCGGTAGCCCCATGTCGTGTTTGGTCGTCGAGTCGATCTCGGTGATCGTGGACACGTCCTCGTGAACGAGCCAGGCGACCTCGTTCATCAGCGGCACCGCGACGCGGTTGACGATGAATCCGGGGCTGTCCTTGCGCACCCGGACGGGGGACTTGCCGAAGTCCTCCGCCAGCGCCTCGATCAGGTCAAGCACCTCGTCGTCGGTGTGGGTCCCGGAGATGACCTCGACCAGTTGCATCCGCACCGGCGGGTTGAAAAAGTGCATCCCGCAGAACCGCTCGGGGCGCTCAGTCGCCTCCGAGAGGTCCGTGATCGAGAGGCTGGAGGTGTTCGTCGCGAAGATGGCCTCGTCGGGCGCGTACTCCTCCAGTTCGTCGTAGACGTCCTTCTTGATCTCCATCTTCTCGGGGACCGCCTCGATGACGACGTCGGCGTCCTCGGCGGCAGCCTCGAAGTCCACCAGCGGCTCGACCCGGTCTAGCGCAGCCTCGGCCTCTTCCTCGCTCAACTGGTCGCGCTCGGCGAGTTTGTTCAGGCTCCACTCGATCTGCTCGTAGCCGTCCTGGACGAACTCCTCTTTGATGTCCCGCAGGTTCACCTCGTAGCCGGCCATGGCGGCGACCTCCGCGATGCCGTGGCCCATGTTGCCGGCGCCGAGAACCGTGATGGTGTTGATATCGTCGAGCTCCATGATCGTGCCATCTACTGGCAGGTGTTTCAAGGTTTCCATACCCCGAGTCGGGAACTAAGATTCAGTTTATCCGCGGTTACAAAGGCATTTATGGAGCGGTGTGTAATTCCCCCGCATGGACTTCGAACTATCGGACGAGCAGGAACAGATCCGCGAGGAAGTCCGTCGATTTGCCGAAAACGAGATCGGACCCGTCGCCGAGGAGTACGACGTCGAGGAGAAATATCCCTACGACGTCGTCGAGAAGGCCGCGGAGATGGGCCTGACCGGCGCGAACATCCCCATAGAGTACGGCGGGGCGGGGTACTCCGCCATCGACGTGGCGATCATCAGCGAGGAACTGTTTGCGGTCGACCCCGGCATCGCGCTCTCGATCGTCTCCGCCTCCTTCGGCGCCGACTCGATCATGGGCTTCGGGACCGAAGACCAGAAGGAGCGGTTCCTCCCCCCTGTCGCCAAGGGCGAGGCCATCATGGGGTCGGCCATCTCCGAGCCGGACACCGGGTCGGACGTCTCCTCGGTGACCACCAGCGCGGAGAAGGACGGCGACGAGTGGGTCATCAACGGCAACAAGATGTGGATCACCAACG
>JAZKSB010000037.1:0-14284 GCA_036626315.1 Halobacteriales archaeon | reverse complement strand
GAATATCACCCGGTCGCCCGGAGCAGTGAATATCACCCGGTCGCCCGGAGCAGTGGATACCGGCCGGTCGCCCGGAGCGGTACTTTTAAACGCTCGACGGCCCCGTTAGGAAACAATGGCTTTTGAGGACTTGCTGGAGGACCCGGTGATACAGAAGTACCTCCACGAACTCGTCGGCCCGAAGGGGATGCCCGTCGCTGCAGCGCCGCCGGACGGCGAGGTGACCGACGAGGAACTCGCAGAGGAACTCGACCTCGAGCTGAACGACGTGCGCCGGGCGCTTTTCATCCTCTACGAGAACGACCTGGCGACCTACCGGCGGCTCCGCGACGAGGACTCGGGGTGGCTGACCTACCTCTGGACGTTCCACTACGACAACATCCCCGAGAACCTGGAGGAGGAGATGGAGCGGCTCTACGAGGCGCTGGCCGAGCGCCGCGAGTACGAGCGCGACCACGAGTTCTACCTGTGTGAGGTCTGCTCGATCCGGTTCGAGTTCGGCGAGGCGATGGACTTCGGGTTCGAGTGTCCGGAGTGTGGCTCCCAGCTCGACGGGCTGGACAACCAACGGCTGCTGGAGGCGATAGACAGGCGGATGGAAGAACTGGAGTCGGAACTCAACCTCGAACCCGCGGAGGCCGGCGCCCGGTAACGATGGTCGTCCTGGCGACGAAGGTCTACGTCGACGGCGACGCCCGCGAGCGGGCACTGGACGGCCTCCGGACGATGGTCGACGCCGCCCTGGACGGACTAGACGTCGAATACGAGGTCGGCGTCCGCCGGGACGGCTTTCCGAGCGTCACCGTCGACGGGCCCGACGCGGTCGCCGCGCGGAACCTCCTGCGGGACGACTGGGGCGAGATTACGCCGGACTTCGACCCAGGGGAGGTGTACGTCGGCACCCTTGAGGGTTGGTCCGAGGAGGGGTTCGTCCTCGACGCCGGCGAGGAGGTGCTGGTGCCCGCCGACGAACTCGGACTCGGTCCGGGCACGCCCGGCCAGATACGGGACCGGTTCGGCCTGGTCCAGCACCTCCGGCTGCGCTTCGAGTACGGCGACCCGCCGCGGCTGGCGGACGTCGAGCGCGACCGGCTGTACGACTGGACCCGCGGCCCGGGTCGGGTCAACGTCAACAGCGCGACCCGGGCGGAGGTGCGGGCAACTGTCAACCGCGCCGGCCACGCCGACGACATCGTGACCGTCGACCGGCTCGGACTGCTCGAACAGAGCGTCGTCTGCCGGGAGGGGACCGACCCGCCGGGGCTGCTGGCGTCGATCGGCGACTACTTGCCCGCGGAGTTGAAAGCCGTCGTCCCCTGACGATGGACCGGAAGTACCTCGCCGTGGTGGGGCTGGCGCTGCTGGTCGGGCTGTCGGGTTGTCTGGGGCTGTTCGGCGGCGCCTCCGAGGAACGGCTCTGCGAGAACGAGACCTACGACTACAAGACGGATGCCAACGCCACGTTCACCGTCGCCACGAACAACACCTACAAGGCGGTGTACGACGTCGACGGCCAACGGACGATCGAACTGTACGAGACCAACGCCATCAACAACGAGCGCCCGCTGAACGTCAGGGCCGTTGAGTTCCGCGCGCCTGACGGCACGGTGTACGGCTGCGAGGACATCGAAGTCGAGCAGAAAAACAGCCGAACCGTCGTGACCTTGCCTGCCGAGAACGGCCAGTTCGCATACACCGCCGGCGGCCAGCCCAAGCGGTTCTCGACGCACACGTTCGTCGACGGCTCCTACGAGGTGGTGCTGCCGGAAGACCGGAAGGTCCGTGGCCCGCTGATCGGCAGCATCCGGCCCAGCGGCCACGAGGTCACGACTCGCAACGACCGGGTCCACGTCACCTGGGAGTCGGTCGACACCCGACGCGTCGCCGTCCGGTACTACCTCCAGCGGGACGTCTACCTGCTTTTGGGGGTGATCGGCGTGGCGGGCGCCGCGGCCCTGGGTGGACTCGCGTACTACTACCGGAAGATCGAGCGCCTCAGACGCCGCCGCGAGGAGGCGGGGCTCGACGTCGACATCGACGACGACGACCGCCGCGATCCGCCGCCGGGTATGGGCTGATCGACCGCTTTTATTCGCCGACCGTTCGGGCTCGGTCGTCGGGAGCCGCGAGTTTTTACCGCTCGGTCGCCAACCGTCGGATATGGAGGTCGCGGTGGTCACCGTCGGGGACGAACTGCTGGCCGGCGAGACGGTCGACACGAACGCCGCGTGGCTCGCCGGGCGACTCACCGACCGCGGCCCCACCGTCCGGCGCATCGCGACGGTCCCGGACCGGGTCGCAGACATCGCCCGCACCGTCAACGAGTTCAACGCCGAGTACGACGCCGTCGTCGTCACCGGCGGGCTCGGGCCGACTCACGACGACGTTACGATGAACGGGGTCGCCGCCGCGTTCGGCCGGGAGATGGAGGCCAGCGACGCGGTCGAGACCTACCTGGAGGAGGAGATCGAGTACGCTCGCGAGGACCTGGTCGACGGAACCGCCGAGATTCCGGCGGGGGCGCGCCCGCTGATCAACGAGGTCGGCGTCGCTCCGGGCTGTGTCATCGGGTCGGTGTACGTCCTTCCCGGCGTCCCCGAGGAGATGGAGTCGATGTTCGAGTCCGTCGCCCCGGAGTTCGACGGCGATCGCGTTCACTCGACGACCGTCGAGGCCGACGAGCCCGAGAGCGCGCTACTGGACCGCATCGAGACCCTCCGCGAGCGGTTCGGCGAGGTCACCGTCGGGAGTTACCCGGGACCGACGGTTCGCATCCGGCTGAAGGGCACCGACGAGGCGACCGTCGAGCAGGCCGCAGCGTGGCTCCAGGCGCGAGTCGAGTCACCGGAGTGAGCAGCCAAACGAGCCTGTCGCGTCCGGCCGACCGGCCCTCCGACGGTTGCCAGTCGATCCCCGCGGCCGGGTCAGCGGTACAGGTACAGCAGCCACAGCGCGGTCGTCAACACGGCAACGGCGATGACCAGCCAGCTAACCGCGTCGATCGGAAGCGACGAACTGAGTGGGAACATGCTCGAACCGTCGCAGCGGGGAATCTTAAACGTGGGGCGTTCGGGTCGATGGCGGCCGCCCGCCGGAGGGCGATCGGTCCGCATTCGCGGTGCTTTTGACGCCAGCGGGCGAAGATCGAGCCATGCGAACAGTCGGCGTCGTGGTCAACCCCATCGCGGGGATGGGCGGGCGAGTCGGCCTGAAGGGGACCGACGGCATGGTCGAGGAGGCACGGGCGCGCGGCGCCGAACAGCGGGCGCCCGAGCGGGCCCGCAAGGCGCTGGAGCGACTCCACGACCGGGCGCCCGATACCGAACTGGTCACGGTCGCCGGCGAGATGGGCGAGCGCGAGGCCCGGGAGGCCGGGTTCGAACCTGACGTGGTCGCCGAACCCGACGACCCCGAGGCGACCACCGCCGAGGACACCCGGCGGGCCGTCAGAGCGTTCGTCGACCGCGGCGTCGACCTCGTGCTGTTCGTCGGCGGCGACGGGACCGCCGTCGACGTGACCGAAACGCTCGACGGGGCCGGCGCCGACGTGCCGATACTGGGCGTCCCCGCCGGCGTCAAGGTCTACTCGTCGGTGTTCGCGGTGACGCCCCGCGACGCGGGCGAGGTGGCTGCGACGTTCGAGCGAACCGAGCGCCGCGAGGTCAACGACATCGACGAAACGGCCTACCGCGAGGAGGGCGAGGTCCGGGCGGTACTGAAAGGCGTCGCGGCGGTCCCGGTCGCCGAAGCGATGCAGTCCAGCAAGCAGATCGCCGGCGGGAGCGTCGAGACGCTGGCGGACGGCTTCGTCGAGGACGTCCGGCCGGGACCGACCTACGTCCTCGGGCCGGGCGGCACCGTCGGCGCCATCAAGCGGAAACTGGGGTTCGACGGGTCCCCGCTCGGTGTGGACGTCTGGCGTGCGGTCCCGGACGACTCCGAGCGCGGGTGGACCGGCGAACTGCTCGTCTCGGACGCCAGCGAGAGCGAGATTCTGGACGAACTGGGCGAGGACAACGTGGTCGTGATCTCGCCCATCGGGGGCCAGGGGTTCATATTCGGGCGAGGCAACCACCAGATATCGCCGGCCGTCCTCCGGCAGTCGGACGTCGAGGTCGTCGCCTCCAAGTCCAAACTCGACGACGTCGGGGTCCTGCGGGTCGACACCGACGACGAGACGGTCGACGAGTCACTGCGGGGCTGGCGAAAGGTCCGGGTCGGCCGGTTCGAGCGCCGGATGATGAAGGTCGTCTGAGGGCGGTGACTCACGGAGTCCGTGTCGACCGGTTCGAGCTCCGGGAACGGTCACGACGGACGCGAACGGTCATGAGGGCCGGGAACGGTCACGGCGGACGCGAACGGTCATGAGGGCCGGGAACGATCACGGGGGCCAAAAGGCATACATATTTGTGCGTGAGGGCCCACTATCAAGACGCAGATCGCTGAACGTCCGGCCCCCCCGGGGCGGAAGGACCAACGATGGCAACCGACACCCCCCAGCCGACCGACGACGCCAGAACCGAGCACTGCGGCAACTGCGAACAACTGACGAAGCACGAGGTCTCCGTCGAGATCCGCGAAGAGAGCGAGGACGGCGGCGACGCGCGGAAGTTCTCCCGGGAACCGTACCGGGTCGCGAGCTGTCGCGTCTGCGGCACCGAGAAGGTCCAGCGGATGAACAACGCGTAGCCGGCCTGGCACCGTCGTCGGTCCTCTTTTAACGAGCGGCGTCACTCCGCGCCGAGGCTGCCCGATCGTCGGTGGGTCCGGGCGACGGGCAGGGCCTCACCGAAACATGTTGGTATAACTGTAGTACCGCTCCTTCGTCATTAGTTGGAACTAAGGTACACGAAACAATAACGGAGATATATGGATACCAGGAAGGTACAGCAACTCGGACCGTCGACGCTCGCGATGACGCTGCCCGCCGACTGGGCGAGAGACCACGGCGTCGAGAAGGGCGACGAGGTGTCGCTGCGGCCGGGCGGAGAGGGGACGCTGACCGTGATGGCCGAAAGCGCCGCCGACGAGGGCACGGAGGCAGTCCTCCATGCCGACGACCTCTCGGCGGAGGGACTGGAGCGGGCGCTCCTCTCACAGTACGTGCTCGGGCGTCGGGCCATCCACGTCGAGCGCGAGGACGGCGTGCTGTCCAGCGAACAGATAAACGCCGTCTACGGCGCCGAGACGAAGTTGATGGGGCTGGGCGTCGTCGAAGAGACGCCGGAGAACATCTCGATCCGGTGTTCGGTCGATCCGGACGACTTCACGCTGGACAATCTGCTGGAGCGGCTCGAAAACACCGGCTCGACGATGCGCAACGAGGCCATCACGGGGCTGGCCCGTGACAACCCGGACCTCGCACAGCGGGCGCTCAACCGCGAGCGTCAGGCCAACAAGATCTTCATCCTCCTGTTGCGACTCATCTTCAGCGCGTACCGGAACCCCAACGTGGCACGGGACGTCGGTCTGGAGTCGGGGTTCCCGCTGATCGGCTACCGGTCGATCACCAAGAACCTCGAGCTGGCCGCCGATAGCGCCGAGGACATCGCGGACATCGTCCTCGACGCCGCGGACGACGACCTCGACATCGACGCAGGGACGATGCGGGACATCCGGGAGTTCTCCGAACAGGTCGACGAGATCATCGAACTGTCGGTCCGGGCGGCGGTCGAGCGCGATTACGACCTCGCGATCGAGGTCCGCGGGCTGTTTCACGAGATAGACGACCGCGAGCGGGGGATGCTCGTCGACCTCCCGGAGACGAACAAGAAGGACCTGCTGCGCATCCGGGAGGTGCTCGTGAGCCTCCATCAGACCGCCCAGTACGCCATCCGCAACGCCGAGATCGCCGCGAACCTGGCGCTGGACGGCGAGTGCGAGCACGTCAGCCTCCGATAGTTCGAGGGCAGCGGACCGTCGGCGGGGCGTCGCCTCAGTCCGAGGACGGGCTTTGCGAACTGTCGCCGCTTTTCTCGACCGTCAGCGGGTTCCGGGTGGCGATGCTGCAGTCGAAGCCCGGATGTTCGGCGAAGTGTCGGACCACCATGTGCCGGCGGGAGCCGGTGATGCCGGCCCCGCCGACGTCGTCGGCAGTGAACCGGCCGGGCAGGCGCTCGTAGAGCCGCTCGAACGCGGCGAACGACCCGAACACTTTCCGGTTGCCCGACGAGTCCGCGCCGCGGCGCTCGACGACGTAGGCGCCGTCGGGTCGGTGCTCGCCGGCGGTCCGCAGAAACTCGCGGCGGCCGGTCACCGCGTCCGCGAGTCGTTCCTGTAGCCGCCTGGCTGCATCGGTGCTCAGACGCAGCGATCGGTCGTCGACGGTCAGTCGCACCCCGTCACCGTCGGACTCGACCCGGAGCTGTCCGTCGGAGAAGAACGCGACCAGGAGACTGGGTACTCCGCGTCATGGCTCTTCGTATCGGTGCCAGCGACATAACTCTGGCGTCGCGCCGTGACGGGACCGGTCGCTTCCGACGCTTGTCTCCTCGTCCACGGCGTTTCGGCCGGAGGCCTCCTGCTTGTGACCCGCCGCTTGCGGCGATTCCGCCGAACCAACATGAACTAAGGGGGCGACGGTCGAAGCGTCACGCATGGCGACACAGACCAAGACGTCCGACAAGGGTCTCGGGTTGACTGTTCTGTTCGGGGCGCTCGCGCTCGGCGGTGCCGCCGTCCAGTACGCCGGCCACGGAACTGAACTGGCGGGCTACGGCTTTGCGCTGGCGATGCTGTTTGCGGCGTTGCTCGTCGCGGCGATACAGGTCTACGAGTAGCGGGCCGGCGCCCGAGCGAGCACGGACCGCCCGGGCACCGCGACGACAACAACGGACAACCGTTAAGGCCACCCATCGGCTAGGCCCCAGCGATGAGCGAGTACACGGAGGAGGAACGGCGGATCCTCGCGTATCTCCGCGAGAGCGTCTCGCGCGGCGAGCGCTACTTCCGTTCGAAGAACATCGCCCGGGCGATCGGTCTCTCCTCGAAGCAGGTGGGTACGCGGCTCCCGGAACTCGCCGACAAAACGGAGGAGGTCGACATCGAGAAGTGGGGGCGCTCGCGCTCGACCACCTGGCGCGTGGAGCCGAGTTAGCCGCGGGAAGACGCCCGCGGGGGCCGCCGGTGGCCACCTCTTCTCGCCGCCGGCCCCGGCGAACCGGTTGTCGAACCGTTAAGGGCGCCGGCGTGCAACGCCGGAGCATGAAACTTGCGCTGGCACAACTGCACGTCCGGCCTGACGACGTCGACGGCAACGTCGAGCGCGCTGTCGCGGCCGTCGGGCATGCCGCCGACGCCGGCGCCGACCTGGTGGTGCTGCCGGAGATCTTCAACGTCGGCTACTTCGCGTTCGACGCCTACGAGCGCAACGCCGAACCGATAGGTGGTCCCACCCACGAGCGCATCGCCGCCGCGGCGGCGGGCGGGGACGTCGCCGTCCTCGCGGGCAGCGTCGTCGAGGACCTGGCGGCCACCGCCGAGACGACCAACCTCCGGACGCCTGCCGCAGAAGGGCTGGCCAACACCTCGGTGTTCTTCGACCGGGCGGGCCGCCGACAGGCAGTCTACCGCAAGCACCACCTGTTCGGCTACGAGTCCCGGGAGGCGCGCATGCTCGTTCCCGGGGAGGAACTCGGACTCGCGGAGTTCGAGGGGTTCACCGTCGGGATGACGACCTGCTACGACCTGCGGTTCCCGGAACTGTACCGGGACCTCGCGGAGGCCGGCGCGACCCTGGTTGCCGTGCCCTCGGCGTGGCCGTACCCCCGCGTCGAGCACTGGAAACTGCTGTCCCGCGCGCGGGCGGTCGAAAACCAGACCTACGTCGCGACCGCCAACGGCGCCGGCGAATTCGAGGGGGCGACCCTGCTGGGTCGGTCGAGCGTCTACGACCCCTGGGGGACGGTGCTGGCCAGCAGCGACGACGACCCGACGGTCGTCACCGCCGAGATCGACCCCGGTCGAGTGGACGCCGTCCGCGAGGAGTTCCCGGCCTGGCACGACCGGCGGCGGTGAGTGCCGGGAGGCGGCGACGGGGTCGCCAACACGCGCCCGGATCCCGCGACGGCGGGGGTTCCGGTCCCTGATTTTAAGGCCGATGCCGAACAACCTGACGTTGCCGGCGACTGACGCTTTTCTCGTCAGAGCCGGCAAGTTCGGCGTCGTCGCGGCGATCCCGGCAGGTCGGCCTCGTCGCGGCAGTCCCGGCAATCGGGCGGCGCCCGGACCGCCCGCTTCCCGGCAGAGCCGGCCCGCGGACCGCTCGTGCTTCGGTAGGACCGGTGTTCCGGACCGGCCACGTCTCGGTGGGGGCAGTTTCACGGCACCGCCCGCGTCTCGGTGGAGGCAGTTTCACGGCACCGCCCGCGTCCCGAGGAAAGCGGATGCCCCGACACCGCTTCGCCGTTCCCGGAACCGCCGAGCGTCGGAACTCGCTTCGGGCCGAGACCTCCCGTCCTGCCGCCGCGGTCAGTCGTCGTCCTCGGTCTTGATTTCCGCCGACAGCCCCTGGGCCATCCGGATGTCCTTGCCGTTGTTGACCGTCCAGGCGGTGCGCTCGGTGACCGCCTCGATGGCCTCGCGGGCGCTGGGGGCACCCTTGCCGGACTTGCCGACGCCGCCGAACGGCAACTGGACCTCCGCGCCGATGCAGGGGAGGTTGGCGTACGCCAGTCCGGCCTTGCGGTGGTCGCGGTAGTGGTTGATCTGGCGGTAGTCCTCGGAGATGATGGCCCCCGCGAGGCCGTAGGGAACGTCGTTGTGGATCTCCATGGCACGCTCGATGTCGCCGCTGTACTCGATCAGCGCGACGTGGGGACCGAACACCTCCTCGTGGATGCACCGCAGTTCCGGGTCGTAGTCGATCTCGTAGACGAACGGGCCGATCCAGTGGCCGTCCGCCATGCCGTCGGGGACCTCATCGGGGTCGAGTTCCTCGCGGTCGACGAGGACGTTCGCACCCTCCTGGCGGGCCAGATCGTTGTACTGTCCGAACTTCTCGACCTGGTCCTCGTCGATGGCCGGACCCATGAACGTGTCCTCGTCGAGGGGGTCGCTCACCGACACCTCCTCGGCGAGGGCGACGAACCGCTCTTTGAACTCCTCGTAGACGTCCTCGTGGACGATCAACCGTTCGCTGGAGACGCAGCGCTGGCCGGTCGTCTTGAACGAGGACATGACCGCGGAGTGGACCGCGACGTCCAGGTCGGCTTCCTCGGTGATCACGATGGCGTTTTTCCCGCCCATCTCCAGGTGGGCGTCACGGCCGGCCTGGCCGCCGATCTTCTCGTCGATGAGGTGGCCGACCTCGGCCGACCCGGTAAAGAGGATCGTGTCGACGCGCTCGTCCTCGACGATGGCGTTGCCCGCGTCCCCGAACCCCTGGACGAGGTTGAACACCCCGTCGGGGACGCCGGCGTCGGCCATCATCTCGGCGACTATCTGGCCCGACCATGGTGTCTGTTCGGCGGGCTTCCAGACGACGGTGTTGCCCTCAACAAGCGTGACCGCCATGTGCCAGAAGGGGATGGCGACGGGGAAGTTCCAGGGCGTGATGGCGCCGACGACACCCCGTGGCTGTCTGCGCATGTAACTGTCCTTCTCGGCGATCTCGGACGGCACCACGTCGCCGTGGGGGTGGCGGGCGTTGCCCGCGGCCCACTCGACCATGTGCCAGGCCTCCGTGACGTCGGCTTTCCCCTCCGAGATCTCCTTGCCGGACTCCCTGGTCACCATCTCGCCGAGTTCCTGGTGGCGGTCGCGCAACTCGTAGTAGACGTCCCACAGCACCTCCGCCCGGTCGACGTAGGACATCGCCTGCCAGTCGGACTGGGCCGCGTCCGCGGCGGCGACCGCGCGCTCGACGTCCCCCTCTGTCGCGCGGTTGAACTCCGCCAGCGTCTCCCCCGTCGCCGGGTTCTCGCTTGCGAACGTCTCCTCGCCCTCCCCGGCGACCCACTCGCCGTCGATGTACTGTCCGTTTACGTGCTCCCCGGATCGGTCGCTCATGGATACGCAACTACGTTTGTCCGAACGGTAAAAAAGACTACCATGCGTTAACCCGGGGCGCGGGCAGTGCGTCTGCCGGAGGCCTCACGCAGTCGCGCGCTCGATCTCGAGTTTGACCCCGGCGGCGTCGAAGTCGTGGTCGGGTCGCAGATCCACGAAGTCCAGAAACGACAGCGCCGACAGCAGCGCCTCATCGGCGTAGCGCGACCGCGCCGCCTCGACGGCGCGCCGAGTGCCGAGTCGGGGCGCAAGCATCGCGAGCGCGCAGGCCAGGTCGTAGGCCTCCCCCGCGGCGATGCCGCGGCTGTCGGCGTCGGCGACCGCCGACCGGACGGCGGTCGCGTCGATGAAGTACAGGTCGCCGTCCTGAAGCAGCACGTTCTCCGCGCGCAGGTCGCCGGGGACGCCCCCGGCGGCGGGGAGTCGCGCCAGGTTCGCGAACAGGTCCTCGGCCAGCGCGTCCAGTCGGTCCCGTGCGACGGCGTCCAGCGGGCGAAACGCCGGCAGGTATTCGAGCACGAGGACGCCGAGGCCGTCCACCTCGAACGCCTCGACGGGGTCGGGGGCGGCGACGCCGGCTGCGCGCATCCGGCGGGTCGCTTCGAGTTCGTGTTCGGCCATCGCAAGCGGCGTCCCGAAGTGGTCGAAGACCTGCTCGGTGCCGGCGGCCACCGTGCCCAGGTTGCGCGCACCGGTGAGCACCGCGTGGAACAGCGAGTTCTGCGGGGTGACGACCTTGACGAACCACTCCCCGTCGACGACCATCGGGATCGACAGCCAGTTGTCGGCGTCCGGAAACTCCACATGAACCTCCTCGCGACCGTGGCGGCGCGCGAGCGTCGTCGCGACCGCTTCCAGTTGCTCCCAGTCGAGAGTGCCCCGCGCTATGCCTCGCAGATCCATCCGACCGATCTGACGGCGGCGACCGGCATAAGCGTCCGGATGCGGTCACCCAGGCGGTTGCAACCGGCCCGCTCGGGGGGGCTTCGCAGTATTTATTTCAGAGGCACGTGAGGTTCTGCCATGGACTTCAAACTCCCCGACGAACACCGGATGATCCGCGACGAGGTCCGGCGGTTCTGCGAGGAGGAGATCGACCCGATCGCCCAGGAGATCGAGGACGAGCACCGGTTCCCCGAGGAGGTCTTCGAGGCGCTCGGCGACCTGGACATGATGGGCGTCCCCGTCTCGGAGGCGTACGGCGGCCTCGGCGGCGACCAGTTGCTGTACGCGCTGGTGACCGAGGAACTGGGCCGGGTGTCGGGCGGCGTCGGCCTGTCGTATGCCGCCCACGTCTCGCTGGCGAGCAAGCCCATCGAACTGTTCGGCACCGAGTCCCAGAAGGAGACGTGGCTCCGGCCGCTGGCGACCGGCGAAGGGATGGGTGCGTGGGCGCTGACCGAGCCCGAGTCTGGCTCGGACGCCTCGGACATGAACACGACCGCCGAGAGGGACGGCGACGAGTGGGTCATCGACGGCACCAAGCAGTTCATCACCAACGCCAGCGTCGCCAACAGCATCCTCGTGAAAGCGGTCACCGACCCGGAGGCCGGCTCCGACGGCATCTCGACGTTCGTCGTCGACCCCGAAGCCGACGACGGGGTCGAGGTCACGAACGTCTGGGAGAAGATGGGCCTGAACAGCTCCCCGACGTGCGAACTCCAGCTAGACGACGTTCGCGTCCCCGACGATCGGCTGCTCGGCGAGCCGGGCGACGGCTGGAAACAGACCCTGAAGACTCTGGAGGGCGGGCGTATCTCCATCGCCGCGCTGTCGGTTGGACTGGCCCAGGGCGCCTACGAGCACGCGAGGGAGTACGCGAAAGAGCGCGAGCAGTTCGGGCGACCGATCTCGAAGTTCGGGGCCATCCGCAACAAACTGGTCGGAATGGAGCGCAAGATCGAGCGCGCCCGCCTGCTTACCCACAGGGCCGCCTGGCTGTACGACCAGGGGGAAGACGCCACGAAAGCCGCCTCGCTCGCGAAGTGGGACGCGAGCGAGGCCGCCCGCGAGGTGGCGGAGGACGCCGTCCAGGTGCTCGGCGGGTACGGCTACACCGAGGACTTCGCCCCCCAGCGGTTCTACCGGGACGCGAAACTCATGGAGATCGGCGAGGGGACGAGCGAGATCCAGCAACTCGTGATCGGCAGCGAGATCGGCCTCTGATTCCCGAGGGGAGCAGGGCCTGCCCGGGCGAGTGCGAGTCAGTACCCGACCGCCAACCCGTCCCGCCGCAAGTCAGTACCCGACCGCCATCCCGTCCCGCCGCGGGTCAGACCCGCCGACGAGCACGCCGTCCTCGTGGACGACGACCTGTCCGCCGCCCCAGTGGCCGCCGCGCTCGAAGAAGTCCGCCTCCGGGACGACCTCGTGGCCGCGCCCGCGCAGCGCCGCGACGGTTTCGTCGGACAGCCGACCGGTCTCCAGGGCGACCCGTCGGCCGGACAGCCAGCGGAACCGGGGGGCGTCCAGAGCCGCCTGCGGGTTAAGCCCCGAGTCGACCAGGTTGGCGACGACCTGGAGGTGGCCCTGTGGCTGCATCGAACCGCCCATTACGCCCCAGGACGCGCGGAACTCGCCGTCCTCCCTGAGCATCGCGGGGATGATCGTGTGATACGGGCGCTTGCCCGGTTCGAGGCTGTTGGCGTGGGCCGGTTCGAGGCTGAACGAGTGTCCGCGGTTCTGGAGTGCGAACCCGCCGGCGGCCAGTCCGCTGCCGAAACTCATGTAGACGCTGTTGATCAGCGAGACGGCAGTGCCGTCGCCATCGACGACCGTCAGGTAGACCGTCTCGTCGCCGGCGCCCGCAGTCCCCGGTCGGGAGCCGGCCATCCACTGGCCGGCGCCAGGACCGTAGGTGCCGGCTCGCGTCGGGTCGACGTCGTCGGTCCTAGCCGCGGCGTACTCCTTCGAGAGCATCGCGTCCAGCGGCACGTCGTACCGGTCCGGGTCGGTGACGTGCTCGTAGCCGTCCGCGAACCCGACCTTGACGGCCTCGACGAGCCGGTGCAGTCGGTCGGGGTCGTCGACGTCGCCGGGGACGTCGAACTGCTCGGCGACGTTGAGCGCCTCCAGGGCGACCGCGCCCTGGCCGTTCGGCGGATGCTCCAGCACCTCCAGGCCGCGATAGGTCGTCGCGATGGGTTCGGTCCACTCGCCCTCGTGGGCTTCCAGGTCCGACAGTGCGAGCGTGCCGCCGTGCTGGCGAACCCGCTCGACGACCCGTTCGCCGAGGGGCCCGCCGTATAGCGCGCCGATGCCCTCCTCGGCGATGGTCTCGAAGCTGTCGGCCAGATCCAGGTTGCGAAACCGGTCGCCGGGGGCGGGGGCGTCCCCGCCGGCCAGGAACGTCTCGGCAGCGGCGTCGAACTGCCGGAGCCGGCCGGCGGCGTGGTCCCACTGGCGGGCGACGTACTCGGTGACCGGCACGCCGTCGCGTGCGTACTCGATGGCCGGCCGGAGCAGTTCGCCAAGTTCCCGGTCCCCGTAGCGGTCGACGAGTTTCGCCCAGCCGTCTAGCGCGCCGGGGACGGTGACGGGGAGCCCCCCGTCGGCCGGCATCGCCGGGTCGCCGTCGGCCGTCTCGGCGTCCGTCTGCTCGCGGTAGGAGTCCACGTCCGCGCCGGCGGGCGCTCCGCCGCTGGCGTTCAGCGCCGCGTAGTCGCCGGCGTCGTGGACCAGCGCGAAGGCGTCGCCGCCGATGCCGGTCATGTGGGGTTCGGCGACGTTCAGCACCGCGACGGTCGCGACGGCAGCGTCCGCCGCCGTGCCGCCGTCCTCGAGCACGCGCAGACCCGTCCGGGCCGCCAGCGGATGGCTGGTCGCGACCATGCCGTTCGTCGCCATGGTTGCGGCCCGCCGGGAGTCGAACCGCCAGGGGTACGAGAACTCCATGGGGCCTCTGGGAGCCGCCGGGGCAAGAAAGCGGGGGCGCCGGCAGGTTCGACGGGAGTCGGTCCTGCGGGTCCGGGACCGGCGGGGAGCGGCGGCAGCGCCGCCGCTGGAGGGGTAGTCGACGGGAGGAAAGACCGGTTCGAACGACGTTCGCCGGCGACGCCCGTCAGGGCCAGTTGCCGCCCTGTTCGTAGGCGTCCAGCACGCGGTCGATGGCGACCACGTACGCCGCGGTCCGGAAGTTCGGCACGTCGTGTTCCTCGTAGGCGGTCGTCAGGTCGTCAAACGCCGAGACGATGACGTCCTCCAGCCGGGTGTTGACCGTCTCCTCGTCCCAGTAGTAGCGCTGGCGGTTCTGGACCCACTCGAAGTACGAGACGGT
>JAZKSB010000036.1:0-14397 GCA_036626315.1 Halobacteriales archaeon | reverse complement strand
AGGGGCTTTTCGGGACCGTCTTCGCCATCGTCCAGTTGATCATCGTGCTGCCGCTGGGGCGATACATCGACACAAGCAATTCAAAGCGAATCTTGCTTGCGGGGCTGGGACTGAACGTCGTCGTGTTCGTCGGATTCTCGATGGTCCAGTCCGTCGAGCACGTGCTGCTGATGCGGATGCTGCAGGGGCTGGGCGCCAGCCTGCTGTGGCTGACCGGCGGGGCGGTCACCGGCGAGATCGCGCCCGACGACTCCCGCGGCCTCTGGCTCGGGACCTACAACCAGGTCGGCGCATTCTCCAGTCTCGCCGGCGACCTGGTCGGCGGCTTCCTGCTGTACACCGTCGGGTTCACCTGGACCTACGCCGCGCTGTCGGGGGTCACGATCGTCGCGTTCCTCTCGGTGCTGGCGTTTCTGCGGGACAACCCCGGCGGTCGGAAGGACCCCGAGGACTCGACGGGCCTGGCGGACTACCGGCGGTTGCTCTCACGGAAGGCCATCCGCGCGCTGGTGTGGTTCCGGCTCTCGTTCAGTTTCGGGAAGATGGCGGTGATCATCTTCATCCCCATCTACGCGAAGACCGGCGGATTCGGCATCAACGAGTTCGTCGTGGGCGGGATCATGGCCGGCGGGAAACTCACCAAGTCGCTCACGCAGGGGTACGTCGGCGACCTCACCGACCGGTTCGGTCGGCGGTATCACTTCGTCCTCGTCGGGGCGCTCGTCTACGCGGTCGGCACCGCGCTGGTGCCGCTCGCGGAGTTTGCAGACGGCGTCCTGCCGTCGGTCACCCTCGACGTCATGGGCGGGTTGCTGTTGCCGCCGGCGTTCTTCGCACTGTTCGGGGCATACGCCGTTCTGGGAATCGGCGACAGCCTCCGGTTGCCCGCCAGCATGGCGCTGTTCGTCGAGGAGGGCGAACACTTTGACGCCGTCGCGGGCAGCCTCTCGTTGCGGTCGATCGCCTGGAAGTTCGGCCAGATCGCCGGACCCGTCTCGGTCGGGATCATCTGGGACGCCACCGACGTGTTCTGGGCGTTCTGGACCGCCGCCGGGTTCATCGTCGTCTCGGCACTGACGTTCGTCGTGATGTACGCGACCGAACCGGCGCCGGACGCCCCCGCGGCACCGGCAGACGACTGAACCGGCGCCGGACACCCCCGCCGCATCGAAATGCGACCGAACGGATGCTCGGCCCGCCCCGCCGAGTTATCGCCGTTCCCAGAGGGAGCCGTTGCCGGCGTCGATCGCCTCGACCGCCGGCAGCTCCCGGAGTCGCGAGGTGGCCTCCTCCCTGGAGATTCCGTACACCTCCGCGACCTCCTGGGCGGCGACGCTGCCGTAGGCCGCGACGAACTCCGCCAGCGGACGCGGGTCGTGCTCGACCAGGTCGGGCGCCTGCTCGGCGAACAGTTTCTCGAACGCGACGAACGGCCGGTACCCCCGGAGCAGTTCCTCCCGGCCGTCGACGACGACGTGGAAGGCCGGCAGCGACGCGCCCCCGTGCTGACGGACCCGCCGGAGGTCCGCCTCGAACGCCTCGCGGGCCCGCCCGCTGGCGAAGTCCGTGCGGAACAGATCGACGTCCAGCCCGACCGTCCCCGCCAGATCGGCGAGCACCTCGATGCGTTCGAGGTTGCGAGCGCGGGCCAGGCCGGCCTCCCGCATCCGCCGGAGAAACCGGTCGGCGAGGTCGCCGTCCTGGAACGTGGCGGCCTCGTAGGCGATGCAGGCAGGATAGGACGACTTGGGCGGGTCGGTCTCCCACAGCGAGGCGTCGACGGGCATCCCGTGGCGGTGGGCTGCGGTCACCCAGTGGGGCGCCACCTCCTCGGGATGGTCGTGGTCGCCGCCAGGGTCGTGGAAGTCGTCGTAGTCCTCGACCTGTCCGCCCATGACGAACTCGACCCGCAACTGGTCACGGTAGACCTCCCTGAGCCGGCGGACGACGGGTTCGGCTCCCCAGCACCAGGTGCAGTAAGGGTCTGTGAACTCCGTCACCCGCACCCGGACCATGGCCCGGAGTAGTCGGCGGCCGCCCAAATCGCTTCTGGCCCTTCCGGCCGGCGACGGAGACGCGAACGTGTCGTATCCGGACGAGAGAAATGCACGGCCCGGAATTTGACGAGAGAAATGCGCGGTCCGGGATTCGAACCCGGGTTGAGGGCTTGGAAGGCCCTAGTCATAGCCAGCTAGACCAACCGCGCCGACAGTCGTCCCTTCCCGCCGGGCGATTAAGGATGTTACCCTTTCGGCCGGGCGTGCGAGCGCGCCTTCCGGCGCGGACGTGCCAGCCCGGCGGCGTGCGGGACCCCTCCCCGTCACCCGGCCACCACGGCGTAGCAGTTCCCGCTGGCGACGAACTGCTCGAGGACCGAGAGTTCGCTGGCGGCGAGGTCGGCGGCGAACTCCTCGGCGTCGTAGATGTGGTAGAACCGCGGCACGGTCTCGCCGTCCGGCAGCGTCCAGTCGACGGTCGTATCGAAGCCCGCCTCCCGGTCGAACCGGTCGTGGTCGACGCTCCAGGCAGACACCAGCGCCCGGCCGTCCGTGGCCAGCACGCGGGCAAGTTCGTCGAGGCTGGCGACCCGCCGTCCGCGAGGTTGGAGGTGATGGAGCGTCGCCACGTAGATCCCCAGATCCACGGCCCCGCTGACCACCGGCAGCGTCCCTGCGTCGCCCTGGACCAGATCGGCTGCGAATCCCTCTCGGGCGGCCCGCTCGCCGGCCTCCGCCAGCAGCCCGCGGCTCACGTCGACCCCGACCACCCGGGACGCGTGGTCGGCGAGCACCGCCGCGTGACGCCCGTTCGCACAGCCAACGTCCAGGCCGAGATCGCCCGCTTTCCCGTCCAGAAACTCCTCGACCTCCGGCCAGGGATACTCGCGAGTGGCCGCGAAGTGGCCCGCGATCCGGTCGTAGCTCGCCCGGACGTCCATGTCCGGACGCTGCCGGCCTGCGCAAAAAGTCGTACGGTCCGGCGGCGGACGCCACCCGCGACGACACTGCGGCCCAAGACGCGATTTGCCATCAGGGCAGCACCAGGAAAGCCGCGTACGCGAGGAACAGGAGGATGGACGCGTGCTTGGCGCCGTGCTTGGGGTTGCCGCCGCCCATCTGGCCGGCGACGAACCCCGAGAACGTCCCTTGGATGAGCACCGTGTGAAAGAACACCAGCGTGTAGGCGTCCGGGTCGACGCTGCCCAGTACCGAGAGAGCGCTGCCGCCCGCTGCACCCGACTGGGCGCCGAGCGATTCGGTCGGTAGCGCCGGGATCAGCACTTGGTCCAGCGCGACGACGATGACCAGGAAGACGAAAAACGAGACGTAGATGACCATCAAGTAGGTCACCATCTCCTGGCGGCGCTGACGGGCGAGTCGCCTGTCGTTTTTGGCCTGCTCGGCGGCGATGCGCAGCACGTCCGCCAGGTCGCCGCTGGAGGACATCGCGTTGTTGAGCAGCGCCACCATCCGCGTGACGACGGTGGTCCGGACCCGGCGCTCGAACCGGTACAGCGCCGACTCGACGTCTGCACCCCATTCGATGTCGGCCCAGATGCGGTCGATCTCCTCGTCGAGCGCGCCGATATCCCCGCGCCGGACCCGGCCCAGCGACTCGACGATGGTCATGCCCGCCTCATTGATGCTCGCCAGCCGGTCGAGAAAGTCCGGAAGGATGGCCTCGATCCGGCGGATCCGCCTGATGTGGGCGTGGTAGACGACCGCGAAGGTGCCCGAGACGAACAGCGTCGCCCGCACGATGATGTCATCTAGCATCAGTACATCGACTACAAAAGGGTCCAGCGTGACCGCCGCCGGCAAACTGAGGACGACGTACACCAGCGCGACGGGAACGGTGACCCAGAGTATGGCGGTCGGATCCTGCATCAGGACGCGACCGGGACGGGTCATCGTTTCCCGGATGCCGCGAAGCGCGTCGTACCGTTCGAGCCGCTCGACGTCCGGATGGACGGGGGCGTCGGGATGGCCGCCGTCCGGTCTGGCGGCCGACCGCTCCTCGTCGTCGATGCGGCGGACGTTCGCGATGCCGCCCTGCGGATCCCTGATGTCGATGCGCTCGCGAGTCGCCTGCAGGGATTCGGTGATGGTCGTCAGATACAGGATGAAACCCATGTTCGCCAGGGGGATGATGCCGTAGCTGATGACCCGGAGCAGGTCGAGGGTCCCGCTCAACGTCAGCCCCATCACGACGAGGATGGTGATGAGAAACAGCGGGCCGGCAACAAGCCCGGTCACGTACACCTCCGCGAGCGTCGCCAGAAGCTCCAGCAGTTGCTCCTGCTGGGCCACGGCCTCCTCGGTGTAGCCCTCGTACTGGTCGCGCAGGAACTGCGAGAGACTGCGGCCGCTCTGGAGCACGCTGGCGAGGTTCGCGGCGAACTCCTTGTACTGCTCGCTGGGCGTGCGCTCCGACAGCGACTGGACGGCGGTCACCACGTCGTGACCCATGAGATCCATCTCCCGGACCGCGACCCCGACCTCGTCTGCGGGGTCGCCGTACACCGCCCGGTTCGCCGCGAGCGTCTCCATCACCCGCGGGAACGACATCCCGCTGCGCGACAGCGCGTACACGAACGAGATGGTGGCCGGGAGGCTGGCGTCGATCCGGCGGCGGCGGTTGGCGGCGACGTGGGCAGGCCACCACCACCGCAGGGCGTACGTCGACAGCCCCAGCATCACGCCGACCGTGGCGCTGCTGAGCAGCAGGATCGCGAACAGCTGGCCGGGCGACAGTTCGGGCAGCACGAACAACTGTGCGAGCACCGACAGCGACTCGGGTAGCGCCGCCGCGACGTCGGCCTGGTCGACGACGCCCTGGGTGGCGAACACGCCCCACAGCAGGTAGACGCCGAAGATGCTGCCCGCGACCGCGAGCAGAGCACTGTACAGAAGCGTCCGTGCGGAGTACACCCGGAACGTCGTCGGGAAGTGCGCCGCGTCGAGTATCGATTCGCGGCGCTCGCGGTCCCGTCCCAGTCGCTGGGCGTAGGCGCCAAACACCCCGAGTGCGACCTGCTTCGTGTGCCGGTCGATCCCCGCGTGGTACCGCGACAGCACCACCGGTACCATCAGCAGGACGGCTAGTAACAGCGGCAGGAAGTTGAGGTTGGCCTGCACGGCGCCGGTGAACCCGTCGGCCTGGGCCGGGAGCAGCGAGGCGAAACTGCAAGTCGCCGCCGCGATGGCCGCCGCCGTCATTGTTGGGCGCCCGCCCCGATGGGCGTGCCCGCCCGGACCTTCTCCAGCACCCGGTCAGGGTCGGCGTAGTACTCGTTGACCGTCGCGGTGAACAACCGGTAGTCGGTGACGTCGTTGTCCCAGAGGTACTGCAACACCGCCCGGCGGTTCGAGAGTTCCTCCATCAACTCCGACCGGGACCAGCCGCGCTCGTCGCGGATCTCGTCGAGGAGGCCGCTGCCGCTGCTCTCGAACTCGTCGTCGGTCGGGTCCCACCGGTATGTCCTGGAGTAGTCGAGTTCCCCGGTCCGCTGGCTGATCCCCTCGATTTCGGCGATGGTCTTCGTGCGCCGCACCCGCTCGTCGCCGAACCTGGTCAGCGTCTGGACGCTGAGGATGTCGAGGCTCTGGACCATCGGCCGTGGCACGTTGATCGGTTCGTTCTCCAGACGGTTGATGACGGTGTGGACCGAGTCGGCGTGCATCGTCGAGTAGGTCGTGTGGCCCGTGTTCATCGCCTGGAACAGCGTGATCGCCTCCTCGCCGCGGACTTCGCCGACGATGATGTACTCCGGACGGTGGCGCAGGGCGGACCGGAGCAGGTCGTACATCGTGATGTCCTCGCCCTCGTCGCCCATGTGTTCGCGGGTGACCGACGACAGCCAGTTGTCGTGGTACAGGGTCAACTCGCGGGTGTCCTCGATCGACAGCACCTTCGACCGCGGCGGGATGAACATCGACACCGCGTTCATCGACGTGGTCTTGCCTGACGCGGTGCCGCCGGCGAAGATCAGCGACTTGTTGTGCTCGATGGCCAACCAGAGGTACGCCATCTGCTCGACGCTGAACGTGCCATACTCCAGCAGGTCGATCGGCGTGAACGGCTCCTCGGCGTACTGGCGAATGGTGAACGCCGACCCGCGCGGCGTGACCTCCTCGCCGAGCGCCAGTTCGGCCCGCGAGCCGTCCGGCAGCGTCGTCCCGACGATGGGGTCGCCGATGGAGATGTGCCGGCCGGACTGCTGGGCGAGTCGCACCACGAAGTTGTCCAGTTCCTCCCGGTCGAAGGAGACGTTCGTCTCGATGTCCGTGTACTCGTCGTGGTAGACGTAGATCGGCAGGTCGTAGCCGTCACAGGATACGTCCTCGATGTGGCCGTCGTGCATCAGCGGGTCGATCTTGCCGAACCCCCGGAACGCCCGGTGGAGGTAGTAAAACAGTTTGTGGAACGTCCGCATGTCCACCTCGACGGCGTACTCCTCCAGTCGCTCGCGCAACTCCTCGGCGAGCACGTCCTCGACGTTGTCGACGGCGCCGTCCTCCCGGTAGATTAGCGGCGCCCGGATGTCCTCGAACAGCATGTCAAGCATCCGGGACTCGTGGTCCTCGAGGTCGGGTTCCACGACCTGGTACTGGTGCTCGTTTGCCGCAGGATCGAAGAGGATGACGACGAACGCGAACGGTGGATTCACCCAGTAGCGGTCGATCTCCTCGTGGTCAGGGCGACCGGGGAACGTCGCCAGCGGCCCGTGGTCGAGCGGCGAGTAGTTCTCGACGTCGATCGACGACCCGCGCAGCATCTTGTAGGTCTGGACGAGGCGGCGACCGAACCCGGAGACATACCCGTCGCCGTCCGAGGCAGGCGAATCGCCGTGGAGCGAGCGGTCGTCTGACACGGTCACCCCCCCACATCCAGTGCGGCCCGGCAGGTACTGCAGTTCATGGTCTAGGGCAGTCCTGTCGTGGCTACGGGGAGCCCGGACTTAAATCGGCTGGCTGTACGGAGGGCCGCCGGACGAGGACGAGAGCTCCGGAACGGACAGATCCCGACGGACGCTCCCGGAGTCCCCGGAGGCGTTACGTTCATGCCCGGCCAGTCCATATGGCGTGTCGTGGAATGAGGCGCGAGTACTTTACACTGGACGTCCGGAACGTCGACTGGGTCGAGGAGGACGACGACACCCCCGCCAGGCCGGCGGTGACCATCGACTTCGACGGCCCGGCAACGACGCTACGGGAGCGCCTCACGGGGCCCGACGGCGAGTTCCTGACCGCCGCGGAGACCGACGCGGCGTTCCGCCTGCAGTCCGGTCTCGACGACGAACACGCGACGGGCGTCGTCTCCGTCACGAACCGCCTCACGGGGGATTTCGTGCTCGAACTGAACGAGGACGCCGACGACGTCCTCCGGTTCATCGCCGCCGCTCGTGAGTTCGGAAAGCGGATGGGGACAGACGATGGGGACTACCACGTCGTAATTCGCGTTGACGGCGACCCGCTCGTCGAGTACGAGAAGGACACGCTCCTTGTCTACGACGAGGAGGGCAACCTCCTGCGCCAGCATTCGCTGATCCCCTCGGGCGTCGAACTCTGAGCCGCCGTCTCCGGCCAACCTGCTTTCTCGCCGGCCACCGCCGCGGGTAGCGATCCGGCCGCCCGGGTCCGGAACTGCCGTTTCCGCCAGGGGCCGGGACTGCCGTCTCCACCAGTATCATTACTGCGCGGTCGGAACCATGCCCATGGACTTGTTCGGAACTGCGGGCATCCGCGGTGCGGTCGCGGACGACGTGACCCCGGAACTGGCGCTTGCCGTCGGGCGGGCGGTGGCGGCTGATGCCGTCGGAGTGGACTCCGACGAACGTCCGGACGCTGTCGCTTTCGGAGACGCGGTCGGACCGAATTCCGACGAGCCCCCAGGCGCTACTGCTTCCGGAGACGCGGTCGGAACGAATTCCGACGAGCCCCCGAGTGCTGCCGCACACGGGGAGGCCGCGGAAGTCGTCGTCGCCCGGGACGGGCGCACCACGGGCCAGGGACTGGCCGCGGCAGTCGCCGCCGGACTGCTCGCCGGCGGCGCCGACGTGCGACTGGCCGGACCCCTGCCGACGCCGGCGCTGGCGTTCGCAAGCCGGGGCCGCCACGGCGTGATGCTCACCGCGAGCCACAACCCGCCCCACGACAACGGGATCAAGCTGTTCGCCGACGGCGAGGAGTACGACCGGGAGGCCGAGCGGCGCATCGACGAGCGAGTCGCCGCCAGCGGGAGCGGGAGCGACCCCCACGACCGACTGGCCGCCGGCAGTCCGCAGGCGCGCTGGGACGACTGGGGCGAACGCCAGCGGGTCGATACGCTTGCCGACTACCGGGAAGCCGTCGTCGACTACGCCCGCGAGCAGACCGTCGCCGCGAGCCATCCCGCCGCGTCGAGCGTGGACGGCGAACCCGCCTCGCTCTCGGTCGCCGTCGACGTGGGCAACGGCGTCGGCGCGGTGGCGACCCCGCAGGTGCTCGCGGACCTGGGCACGGACGTGACCGCACTGAACGCCAGCGTCGACGGCCACTTCCCTGCCCGGGAGAGCAAGCCCACCGCCAAGTCGCTGGCCGACGCCCGTGCGTTCGTCACGGCGGGCGAGTTCGACGTCGGGTTCGCCCACGACGGCGACGCCGACCGCCTCGTGGTGCTCGACGCCGACGGGGGGTTGGTCCACGAGGACACCGTCCTGGCCGTGCTCTCGGAACACTACGTACGCCACAGCGAGGCCGACGACCCGATCGTGGTGACGACCCCGAACGCCTCCGGTCGCATCGACGAACGCGTCGACGCTGCCGGGGGGCGCGTCGAGCGGGTTCGCCTCGGCGCGCTCCACGAGGGCGTCGCCCGCGAGCGCCGCGCCGGCGGTGAGGGAACCGCGGTCGTCTTCGCCGCGGAACCCTGGAAGCACGTCCACACCGAGTTTGGTGGGTGGATCGACGGCGTGGTCGGCGCCGCCGTGCTCGCGAGACTCGTCGGCGACGCCGGCGGACTCGGCCCGCTGCGCGAACCGGTGACCGAGCGGCCGTACCGGAAGGTCAGCGTCGACTGTCCGGAGGGCATGAAGGGGCCGGCGATGGACCGGGTCGTCGAGTCGCTACCAGCGGCGTTCGACCGCGGCGACGTCGACACGGACTACGGCGTCCGGGTGGACCTGCCGGACGGCTCCTGGGTGCTGGTCCGTCCCAGCGGCACCGAGCCCTACGTCCGGATCTACGCCGAGAGCGACGACGTCGACGAACTTCTCGAAACCGCCGTCGAGGTCGTCGAGCGGAGCGTCGCGGAGGCGACCTGAACCTGCGCGACGGCACGAATCGGTCCGTTCCTGTCCGGGGCGGCATACGGTCTCTTCTCCCGGCCGTGCGCGCAAAACGGACGATTTATGACCCCCACGGCTCCGTTGACAAACGTACCCCTATGTACGGCGACAGCGACTTCGACAGGCGGAGCGTCTTGCGTAGCATCGGACTCGCAGGCATGGCCGGCGTTGCCGGCTGCATCGGCGGCGGCGAAGGCACCGACAAACAGGAGACCACCAACGTGGGCATGGTGTACGCCACCGGCGGGCTGGGCGACGGGTCGTTCAACGACCAGGCCCAGCAGGGTATCGAAAAAGGGGCGGACGAACTCCCGGTCGAGTACGACGAGTCCCAACCGGAGGAGGTCGCGGACTTCTCGAACCTCCAGCAGCAGTACGCCGAATCGACCGACCCGGACTACGACCTTGTCGCCACCATCGGCTTCCTCCAGGCCGACGCCCTGTCCGACAACGCCGGGGAGTACACCGACCAGGATTTCATGATCGTGGATTCGGTAGTCGAGAAGGACAACGTCGGCTCTTACGTGTTCCGCGAGCACGAGGGCTCGTTCCTCGTCGGCATGCTCGCGTCCATGCTGACCTCGCGGAACTTCTCGGCGGGCGCCGGGTCGACGGCCTCCGACTCGACGAACGTCGGGTTCGTCGGCGGCGTCGAGAGCGACCTCATCGGGAAGTTCGAGGCCGGCTACATCGCCGGCGTCAAACACGCCAACGAGGACGTCGACGTCCAGTCGAACTACGTCGGCGACTTCAACGACCCCACCGGCGGCAAGGAGGCCGCGCTGTCGATGTACAACTCCGGCGCCGACGTCGTCTACCACGCGTCCGGCAACACGGGATCCGGGGTGTTCCAGGCAGCCCAGGAGGAGGGCAAGTTCGCCATCGGCGTCGACCGCCGGCAGTCGGTCACCCGGAGCGACTTCGCGGACGTCATCCTCGCTAGCATGGTCAAACGCGTCGACACGGCGGTCTACACCGCCGTCGAGGAGGTCGTCAACGACGAGTTCGAGGGCGGGTCGACGACGGCGCTGGGCCTGGACGACGACGGCATCCAGGCGGCCTACGGCGACCAGTTGGGCTCGGAGATCCCCCAGGAGGTCAAAGACGAGATCGCCTCCGCCAGACAGAGCATCATCGACGGCGACATCTCCGTCCCCACGGATCCGGCCAACGTCTGAGCGCCGGTCCCCCCATAATGGACCCGGCCGTACACCTCGACGGCATCACGAAGCGGTTCCCCGGAGTCGTCGCAAACGACGACGTCGACCTCCGGGTCGAGCAGGGCTCGGTCCACGCCCTGCTGGGCGAGAACGGTGCCGGCAAGACGACGCTGATGAACGTCCTCTACGGGCTGTACGAGCCTGACGAGGGGAGGATCGAGGTCGGCGGCGAAACCCGGGAGTTCGGCTCCCCCGCCGACGCCATCGACGCGGGCATCGGGATGATCCACCAGCACTTCATGCTGGTCGACACGATGACGGTCACCGAGAACGTCACGCTGGGTAGCGAGCCCCGCAAGTGGCTGGGTCTGGCGGTCGACCGCCAGCGGGCACGCCGGGAGGTCGTGGACCTCGCCGAGCGGTTCGGCTTCGACGTCGACCCGGATGCCCGCATCGAGGACGTCTCCGTCGGCGTCCAGCAGCGCGTCGAGATCCTCAAGACGCTGTACCGGGGCGCAGACGTGCTCGTGCTCGACGAGCCGACTGCTGTGCTCACTCCCCAGGAGGTCGAGGAGCTGTACGCCGTCTTCGAGGAGTTGACCGACGAGGGCAAGACGATCATCTTCATCACCCACAAGCTCGGGGAGGCGATGCACGCCGCCGGCGAGATCACAGTCCTCCGGGACGGCCGCAACGTCGGCACCGTTCCCGCCGACGCGGTCGACCGCAACGAACTCGCGGAGATGATGGTCGGCAGGGAGGTGCTTCTGGACATCGAGCGCAGCGCCGCTGAACCCGGGGAGACGGTGCTGGACTGTCGGGACGTCGTCGTCGAAGACGAACGCGGCGTAGGAGCGGTCGACGGCGTCTCGCTGTCCGTGCGGGCCGGCGAGGTGTTCGGCGTGGTCGGCGTCGACGGCAACGGCCAGGCCGAACTCGTCGAGGCCATCACCGGGGTTCACCAGCCGGACGCCGGCCGGATCGTCGTCGGGGGCGAGGACCTCACGGCGGCCTCCCGGCAGGCGCGTCTGGACGCCGGGATGGCCTACGTTCCCGAGGACCGCCAGCAGCGGGGCCTCGTGATGGACTTCGACGTGGTCGAGAACGGCCTGCTCGGCAGCCAGCACGCCCCGCCGTTCACCGGCGGCTTGCGCATCGACTGGCCGGCGGCCCGCGAACACGCCGAGGAGGTCATCGACGCCTACGACGTCGTCCCCCCGGACCCGGACGCTGTCGCCCGGTCGCTGTCGGGCGGCAACCAGCAGAAACTCGTCGTCGGCCGGGAGTTCGAGCGCGATCCGAAACTCGTCGTGGCCTCCCACCCGACCCGGGGCGTCGACGTCGGGTCCACGGAGTTCATCCGCGACCGCATCGACGACCTCCGGGCGGAGGGGCGGGCGATCCTGCTGGTCTCCTCGAAACTCGAGGAGGTTCAGCAACTCTCGGATCGTCTCGGCGTGATGTACGAGGGCGAACTGATGGACGTCGTCGACCCCGCCAGGGTGACCGAGGAGCAACTCGGACTGCTGATGGCCGGCGAGCGACCCGAGATGGACGCCGATGTCCGAATGGAGGCGACGCCGTGAAACGGGACGACACCGCCGCCGAAAGACGAGCGCGTATCGACGCCAGACGACGGGCCGCCGCCGAAAGACGAGCGCGTATCGACGCCAGACGACGGGCCGCCGCCGAAAGACGAGCGCGTATCGACGCCGGGCGACGGAACGACGCCGACGCCAGCAAACGGACCGGCACCGCACCCACCGTCCGCCGGCGGGGGCAACCATGAGCGGGGACGGCGCATCGCCGTCCGACGACGGGAACGGTGCGTGGGCCCGCATCCGGCGACTGCTGATCCGGCTCGGCCGGAGTTCCCGCGGCGAGCGGCTGCTCATCGCGCTGGCGGCGCTGGTCCTGTCCGTCGGCGTCGGAACCGTGCTCGTCACCGTCGCCGCCGTCGCGGCGACCTGCGGGTCCCCGGAACTCGTCGTCGGCGGGTTCGAACTCTGCTATGACCCGCTGTACGTGTTCGACCGGCTGTTTCTGGGCGCGCTGGGGGACCCGCTGAGCCCCGGGTGGTCGCCGCTTGACCTGCAGATGGCAGCGACACTCCGCGAGACGACCATCCTGGTCTTTACCGGCCTCTCGGTCGCGGTGGCCTTCCAGGCCGGCATCTTCAACATCGGGACCCAGGGCCAACTCGTCGTCGGGGCGCTGGCAACGGCGCTTGCGGTGCTGTGGGTCTCGCCGGCAGTCGGCGGACTCGTCGGCACCCTCCTCCTGCTGCCGTTTGGCGTCCTGGTCGGTGCGGCCACCGGCGGCTTCTACGGCGCGATTCCGGGGGCGCTGAAGGCCTACGCCGACGCCAACGAGGTCATCACGACCATCATGCTGAACTTCGTCGCCACGTCGGTCGCGCTGTACCTGGTCCAGGACCACTTCAAAGACCCCGAGAGCCTGGCGACCCAGACCAGGACCATTCCGGAGTACGGGCAGTTTCCCACGCTCGTCTACGACCCGCGGCTCGACTTCTCGATTCTGGCGCTGCTCCTGGGGCTGGCGTTCGTCGGCGGCCTCTATCTCCTGCTGTCGCACACCCCCTTCGGGTACGACATTCGGACGTCCGGCATCCAGCCGACCGCCGCCGAGTACGGCGGCGTCGACGCCGCCAGGACCATCGTGGGCGCGATGACCCTGTCCGGCGCGATGGCCGGAGTCGGCGGCGCCGTCTACGTGCTGATGGTGCTGGGGAAGTTCCAGACCGGCGTCCCGAGTTACGGCTTCGACGGCATCACCGTCTCGATTCTGGCCGGGAACAACCCCGTCGGCGTGGTGTTCGCCGCGCTGCTGTTCGGCGTGCTGAAGTCCGGGACGACGGTGGTCTCGTTCGCGACGGACGTCCCCCCGCAACTCGTCGGCGTCCTCCGCGGGCTCATCATCCTGTTCGTCGCCATGCCGGAGTTCTTCCGGATGATCGGCCGGCGCATCGCGCCCGAATCGCCCGGCCCGTCCGAACCACGAGACGGCGCCGAATCCGTCGCGGGAGGTGCCACCGATGACTGACGGCAGGTTCTCCGACGGGATCGAGTCGCGGATTCCGGCGGCGGTGCTGGCCCGCGGGAAACTGGCCGCGTTCGTGCTGGTCCTGCTTGCCGGCGTGGTCGCGCTGTGGGTTGGGTCCCTGATGGCGCCGAACTCGCTGGCGGCGACGCTGTTCGACATCGTGACCTCCGAATCGACGCTGGCGTCGACGCTACGGTACTCGGTGCCCATCGTCTTCGCCGCGCTGGGCGGCATCTTCGCGGAGAAGTCCGGGGTGATCAACATCGGGCTGGAGGGCCTGCTCATCATCTCAGCGTTTGCCGGCGTCTACGGCACCGACGTCACCGGGTCCATCTGGCTGGGGATGCTCGCCGGGATCGCGGCGTCGACCATGCTCGCAGCCGTCTTCGCCGTCGTCTGCATCGAATTTCAGGCCGACCAGATCATCGCCGGCCTGGCCGTCTGGCTGATCGCGCTCGGCCTGGCGCCCTTTGCCTCCCAGGTCGTTTACAACGGCCCCAACACGGACAAGGTGGCGACGTTCGACGTCATGACGGTGCCGGTGCTGACCGACCTGCCGTTCGTCGGTGCGCTGTTCAACGCGCCCCCGCCGGTGTACATGATGTTCGTCGCCGTCGCGGGGTCGTGGTACGTGCTCAACCGCACGACGTTCGGCCGGTGGATCAAGGCCTCCGGCGAGAACCCGAATGCGCTGGACACCGCCGGCGTCGACGTCTCGCGGGTCCGGTACGCCGGCGTACTGCTGTCGGGCGTGCTGTCGGGGATCGGTGGAGCCGCGCTGGCGTTCAACATCGGCCAGTTCACCGGCAACGGCCCGACGATGGTCAACGGCAAGGGGTTCATCGC
>JAZKSB010000035.1:0-14690 GCA_036626315.1 Halobacteriales archaeon | reverse complement strand
GAATTTTATGACGATAAGCTTTCATATTCATTTGCAATTCGCAATCAAGGAACGCAACCAGTGAAAACTATAACATTAACTTATGAATTAAATGACCCGTCATGGGTTGATACGGACCTTGTACCGAACGATTGGCAATCTAAGATTCAGAGTCGGGCGATGCTATTCGAACCCTGGGGATATGGAGACGGAATCAGAAGTTGGGATGCCAAGAGACCACTGGTGGTTCCAGCTCCCGACCAACCCGGTTCTGATCCCAACACCACAGGGCCAGAAAATGATTTTACCGAAGGGATTTACCAGCAACAAGGAGCACTTATAGGAAGTTATAACGGACAATTAAATCCGGGTGACGAACTTCGCATTGGGGTCGCAATCGACACTCGAGGGAGTAAAACTGCCGACGAACAAGACCTGAGTGGGTCCTTAACTATCGGGGCATCTGCTGAGGAAAAAGTTGACTGGTGAACGGGGAAGGTTCACCATCGACGTAATGATCCTCACTGGTTTGTCGCCTTCGCCAGGGACAGAACCCCAAACCCCTTTTCGACGCACGAACCCCACGTTTTCGACGACACCCAGCACGCAAACTGCCCGCCCCTCTTTGTTTTCTCGTATTCGTCGAACCCGTACAATCACGACCGATGGAAGTTGCGAATAATCAATGACAGTGCCAATCTCGCTCCCTGAACAATCCGAGCTGACGGCCAATCCTGCTGACGTCGTCGGTCGCGTTTTGTTACACACTCCCCGTGAGTGCCCACGCCGTATGCCGGGTACTCCGTTCGGAGGGAATTGGGGGTCATCTCGATCTTCGATTGCCACTGCCGACCCCGCTATTTCGCTGACCGATTACATCCTTTACACTCATCATTCCATGCGCTCGCTCCGGTCACCACCCGCCGCCTCCCGGGCAGCTTCCATATCTGCCACGACACCCTCGTCAGCGAACCCGCCGAGATCTTCGACGTCACGGTCCCGGCGAGCGAGACGGGCGAAGAACTCGTCCCAGCTCTCGTCGTCGTTTATCAGGAGAGACGACATCGACTTCGTGACGTCTGACACCCTGATGGTCGTGCTCATGCGTTACGTTGCGCTAAATCGTTTCGGTGGTACGTTACCGTAAGCTATCGTTGACACTTCTGTTGAGATTTCCCAGTAAGTATTTTCCGACGGGAAAACGATGCCCGACACGGGAATGGGGTGGCAACGGATAGCAGGGACCGCCGTCGAGGCCGCACTGATCCTCGGTATCCTGGCGATACTCGCCGGCACAGCGCTGGGCCAGCCAGTGCTGCTCGGCTACGTCGAGACGGGAAGCATGCAACCGACGCTCGACCCCGGCGACGGCTTCGTCGCGGTGCCGGCCGCGGTCGCCGGCCCGGTCGAGGAGGGGGACGTCGTCGTCTACCGTGCCGAACAGGTCAACGGCGGGCAGTTGACGACTCATCGGGTCGTCGGGGAAACCGAACGCGGATACGTAACGAGGGGAGACGCGAACCCGTTCACCGACCAGGCGGACGGCGAACCGCCCGTGAAGGAGACCCAGGTCGTCGCGACGGCGCTGCAGGTCAACGGACGGGTCGTCGAAATTCCCCACCTCGGGACCGCCGTCATGGGCGTGCAGAGTCAGGTCGCGTCCGTCCAGCGCCGGCTCGCGGCACTACTCGGGACGCGGTCGCTGCTCGGCGTCCAGGGAATCGGGTATCTGCTCTTTGCAGTGACCGCGATACTCTACATAGCTGACCTGGTTCGGGACCGAGGCCGGAAGGGCCGCGAGCGGTCCCGCTCGCGCTCGACGGGCATCGACCCGCGGCTCTGGAGCGCGGGGTTCGCGCTGCTGGTCGTCGCCGCCGCGACGGCGGCGATGGTCGGACCCGCCGGCGCACAGGAGTACGGCGTCGTCAGCGCGGAGTTCGATTCCGAGCGCCCGACGGTCATCCCGGCGGGCGAGACCGAAACCGTGACCCATCCCGTCGGCAACGCCGGCGTGCTCCCGGTCGTCTCGTATATGGAGGCCGACGGCGACGGCGTCTCCGTCGACCCGGAGCGGGTGCGCGTGCCGGCACGCGAAAGTCGGAACGCGACGGTGGCGCTGACCGCGCCCCCCGAAACCGGGTACTACCGGCAGTTCGTCGTCGAGCACCGGTACCTGGCGGTGTTACCGACGCCGGTCATCGACACGCTGTACCGGGTCCATCCCTGGGCGCCGCTCGTCGCCATCGACGCGCTCTTCGGCGTTGGCTTTTACATGCTGGGCGTCGCCGCCGCCGGAAGCGGCCGGATACGACGGCGCGAGCGGTCCGAAAACGTTTCGATCGCGACGCGAATCAGGCGCCTCGTTCGCCGGACGTACCGTTGACGGGTCAGGATTGATATGACCGGCACGTGATTTGAACACGATGCAAGAGCGCTGGTTGCGCATCCGGGCGTTTCTGGACGCCAACGCCCGGGCGCTCGTGGTGGGGCTGGTGGTGCTGGGGGCCGTCGGGGGATTGTTGACCTACACCGCCTACGCGGCGCCGGACACCGAGACGGAACGGCGACCGACAGCCGAGTGGAGCACTGTCGGAGAATTCGGTCACGCCGCGACGGTCGTCCGGGATACGACGGTGTACGCCGAGGGCGAGCGGCTACCGAATCGCTCGAGGTACTTCACGAGTGTCGCGCCCGAACTGGACGTTTCCCACTCGTTTCGGTATACAGCAAGCGACGGCGGACGCTTGAACGTCACGGCGGAGACTCGACTGGTGATACACTCCGTCACGGAGGCGGACGCCGGAACCGGCACAGTCGAGCACTGGCGGGTCAGCCAGCAACTGAACGAGACGCGGCGCACCGGAGTCGCTCCCGGAGACCGGGTCACGGCCTCGGCGTCGGTCAACGTGACCCGTCTGGTCAACCGCACCCGGGAGATACGCAGCGAACTCGGCGGGGAACTCGGCACCGTCGAGGCCCTCGTCGAGCGGACGGTCACCGTGCGAGGGACCGTCAACGGCCGGCCGGTCGAGCGAACGGTCCGTTACTCCATGACCGTCGCTCCGGCGGACGACGTGTATACCGTCGAAAACCCCGGTACGCAAACGGCGTCGTACCGCTCGACGAGGACAGTCGAGGTCACGAAGAGCTACGGCCCGCTACGCCGGGTTCTCGCGCCCTTCGCCGCCGCGGGCGCCGCGCTCGGCGTCGCCGCCATCGCCGCCGGGCGACGCGCCGACGCCATCGCGCTGTCGTCCGCAGAGCGCGAGTCGCTGGCCTACCTCGAGGACAGAAACGACTTCGGGGAATGGATCAACACAGTCGAACTCCCCGCCGAAGCGCTCGAGTATCCGCGGGCGGAGGCCGAGTCGCTGGCCGACCTCGCCGACCTCGCTATCGACGCCGAAGCGCCGCTGGTCGAGGACCCGTCCCGCGGCCGGTACTACGTTGTGCACCGTGACGTCCTCTACACCTACGAACCGCCGGCCATCGCGACCGGGTGGGAAGCGATCGGAGAAGCGGATGGCGAGGGAGGTGCCGGGGATCCACTCGAAACCGAAGCGGCGGCGACGGGTGAAACGGAATCCGGGGGATCGATGGACGCCACCGTGACCGACGCGGATGGCGTCGACGACACCAGGTCGATATTCGGTCTCGCCGAGGACCTGGAGTCGGACGAATCCGGTTCGGATGACGAGACGGGCCCGAGCGAGGACGGTTCGACGGACGGCCCGGGCGAGCACGCCAGCGACGACCCCGACCAGGGCCGGTAAGCGAATTTCTGTCGTTCCTAACTGCCGGCTCCGGGGACGGACTCTTCCCAAAAGAGCAGACGCCACCCCCCGGCGACCCCGGGAATCGAAACCCCGTCGCCGGCGTCGGCTACAGATCGGACAGCACCCGGGGCAACGTGTCGGCAAGCGCGTCCCGCCGGACGTGAGCGTCGGCGCGTTCGACCGGGTCGTCGCCGGGACCGAGCACCTGAACCGTCCGCAGACCGACGGCGTCGGCGCCGGCGACGTCGCGCTCGGGATGGTCGCCGACGTATGCCGCTTCGCCGGGGTCCACGCCGAGGGCGTCCAGCAGGGCCCGGAACGCGGCGGGGTCCGGTTTGCGCGTCGCCAGGTCGCCGGTGACGACCACGGCGTCGAACGCGTCGGCCCAGCCGAACGCCGCCAGTTTCGCCCGCTGGGCGCGAGGCGGGCCGTCGGTCAACAGCCCCAGGTCGTACTCTGCCCGGACGTCGGCGAGCAGGCCGTCGGCGCCCCCGACGGCGGCGAGCGTCTCGCCTAGCGTCTCCCGGTATCGGGCCGTCGCGACCGCCGGATCGACGTCGTGGTCGGCAAGCAGGTCCGCGAAGATCGGCTCGCGGCTCCGGCTGTCGGCGTGTCGGGTGTGCGCGTCGACGTAGTCGGCCCGCGATATCTCGTCGGCGACCTCCGGCCCGCCGACCGCCGTCAGCGCCTCCCGCAGCACCGCCGCCCGGTCGCGCTCGCTGACGGCGAGCGTGTCGTCGAGGTCGAACCCGACCGCCCTGATCGTCATCGCCTGGCGCTACGGGTCGGCGGGGTTTCAATCCGCCGTCCTGGGCTCGGTTGTCGGCGCTCTCTTGCCGTCCGCCCTCTACCCGTCGATGGTAACGCCCTTGTGGCCGCCCCACGCCACCCCGCCCATGACGTTCTTCGACAGGCTGGCCGACCGCATCGCCGCGGTCGACAGCGTCGTCTCGGTGGGCCTGGACCCCGACCCGGACCGGTTGCCCGAGGCCGTCCGGGACGCTGACCTGCCGCGCTTCCAGTTCAACCGCCGGATCGTTGACGCCACCCACGAGCACGCCGCCGCGTACAAGCCCAACGCCGCCTTCTACGAGGGGCCGGACGGCTGGCGAGCGCTCGAAGAGACCGTCGCGTACGCCCACGGCAAGGGCGTGCCGGTCCTGCTGGACGCAAAGCGGGGCGACGTCGGCAACACCGCCCGCCAGTACGCCGAAGTGCTCGACGAGGACGGCCTGTGGGCGGACGCAGTCACGGTCAACCCCTATCTCGGCCGGGACGCCCTGGAGCCGTTCCTCTCGCGGGCGGATGCCGGCGTCGTCGTGCTCTGTCGGACCTCCAACGCCGGCGGCGCCGACCTCCAGGACCTGGAACTGGCGGCGGGCGACCCTCTCTACGAGCGGGTGGCCGCGCTCGCGGACACCTGGAACCGCAACGACAACGTCGGCCTGGTCGTCGGCGCAACCGCCCCCGAGGAACTGGAGCGCGTCCGGGAACTGGTCCCCGGCCTCCCCTTCCTGGTCCCGGGCGTGGGCGCCCAGGGCGGAGACGCCGAGGCCGCAATCGAGTACGGTCTCGCCGCGCGCGAGGAGTGGCCGGTCGACGTGGGACTCGTCAACTCCTCGCGGGGGATCATTTTCGCGGGCGAGGACGCCCGCGGCGATTTCTTCGAGGCCGCCGGCGCGGCGGCAAAGCAACTCAAGCAGCGACTCAACCGGTATCGCTGACGCCGTTTCTGTCGCCACCGCTGACGCCGTCTCGACCGCCACCGTCGACGCCGTTTCTGTCGCCACCGTCGACGCCGTTTCTGTCGCCACCGCTGACGCCGTCTCGACCGCCACCGTCGACGCCGTTTCTGTCGCCACCGCCGACGCCGTCTCGACTGCCATCGCTGCGGCGAACGAGACATCTGCAAGCACCGAACTCCCACAAGCGGCGACCGGCGTGACACTTACGACGCCGGAGTTCATGAGAGCGGTCGTGAGCCGCTCCCCCGTGGTCGTCGGCCTGGCGTCGGTGTTCGTCGGGCTGACCACCCTGCTGGTACTCGTCGCCGTCGTGACGAGCAACGTCGTCGTCCTCCTCGTCGCCGTGCCGCTGGGGGCGACGGCCGGTCTCATGTGGTACCACGCCTCGGGCCGGCTCGCAGCGCGCACCCGCCGGCGTGCTCGCAGGGCAGCCGCGGGTCAGGCCGTCGGGGACGGCGGCCCGGACGTCGCCGGGGGACGCCGGTCCCGGCCTCCGGATGGTGCGGCGCCTGCCGGGGAGGCCCGGAACCCGTCGCCCGGGTGGTACGAGGATGCCCGCGGCAACCGGTGGTACGTGGACGGCACCGGCAACCGCTGGCGGGTCTCCCCGGGGGCGGGACGGACGAGCGACGCCGGTCCGGGAGGAAGCGGCGTCGCCGGCGAGAAGCGCCGCGGCGTCGGTGCCCGTGGCGGCCGCATCCCCGGCGGGAGCCGCCGAACTGCCGGCACCACGGATGCCGCCGGGGGCCACCTGAGCGAGCGGGCGGCCCGCGACCGCCTTGGCGTGGGCCCGGACGCCGGCGAGTCGGCCATCCGGGCCGCCTACCGCCACCGAGTCAAGGAGGTCCACCCAGACGCCGAGGGCGGCGACGCCGAGGCCTTCAAGCGTGTGACCGCGGCCTACGAGCGGCTGATGGGATGATCGGCTCGTCCACCGCGTGTCGAACCGTCGAACCGCCGAATCCGGTCGCCAGCGGCCCCAGGGCCGGGGAACACTTTTGAGAGCCGGACGCCTACCCGGCCCCATGAGCGCTGACCGGGCCGTGCTGGAGGAGGCGCTGGCCCGTGGCGAACAGGAGGGCGGCAGCGTCGAGTTCAAGGAACGGCTGACCCGCGAGGTGCATCTGACCGACGGGCGACTGGAGAGCCTGGCCGCCCAGTTGCGCCACCGCGTGCTGTCCGGGGACGGGCGGGCGACGTACGTGGTCGGGGTCACCGACGACGGCGGGATCGCCGGCATCCCGCCCGACGACTTCTCCGAATCGATGGACGTGCTCTCGCTGCTGGCCGAGGAGGCCGGCGCCCACATCGAGGAGGTCGAGACCTGGGGCGTCCGGGACGGCCGGGCGAAAAACGGCGAGGATGCCGAGGGCATCGTCGGCGTCGCGACCATCCGGGAGGGCGCGATGCTGGAGACCGACGACCAGCACATCGTCGTCGGCACCGCGGGCCACGTCGACCACGGCAAGTCGACGCTCGTGGGGACGCTCGTAACCGGCGAACCCGACGACGGCGAGGGCGGGACTCGCTCGTATCTCGACGTCCAGCCCCACGAGGTCGAGCGCGGCCTCTCGGCGGACCTGTCGTACGCCGTCTACGGGTTTGACGACGGCGACCCCGTGCGGATGGACAACCCCGACCGCAAGACCGACCGCGCACGGGTCGTCCAGGAGTCCGACCGCCTGGTCTCGTTCGTGGACACGGTCGGCCACGAGCCGTGGCTGCGCACGACGATCCGCGGGCTGGTCGGCCAGAAACTCGACTACGGCCTCCTGACGGTGGCCGCCGACGACGGCCCCACGAAGACGACCCGCGAGCACCTCGGCGTCCTTCTGGCGACGGACCTCCCGACGGTCGTCGCCGTCACGAAGACAGACCTGGTGGACGACGACCGCCTGTCCGAGGTCGTCCGGAACGTCGAGCGCCTGCTGCGGGACGTCGACCGGACCCCGCTGCCCGTACAGCGCCACGGCGTCGACGCCGCCGTCGAGGAACTCGACGAGACCGTCGTGCCGGTCTTCCGGACCTCCGCAGTGACGAAGGCCGGCCTGCCGGAGCTGGACGAACTGTTCCGGCGACTCCCGAAGCGGGCGGGCGACGACGGGGCCTTCCGGATGTACGTCGACCGCACTTACTCGGTGACCGGCGTCGGCGCGGTCGCGTCCGGGACCGTCATGTCCGGCGCCGTCGAGGCCGGCGACGAGTTGCTGGTCGGCCCGATGGCCGACGGCTCCTTCCGGGAGGTGGAGGTCCGGTCCATCGAGATGCACTACCACCGGGTCGACCGCGCGCAGGCCGGCCGCATCGTCGGCATCGCGCTGAAGGGCATCCGCGAGGCCGACCTACAGCGGGGGATGGTCCTGCTGCCCCGCGAGGCCGACCCGACGCCGGTCCGGGAGTTCGAGGCCGAGGTGATGGTGCTCAACCACCCCACCCGGATCGGCGACGGCTACGAACCGGTCGTCCACGTCGAGACCGTCAGCGAGGCCGCCTCATTCCATCCCGACGACGGCCACCTCCTGCCCGGGGACGCCGGCGACGCGACGATCCGGTTCAAGTTCCGACCGTACCTCGTCGAACCCGGCCAGCGGTTCGTCTTCCGGGAGGGCGAGAGCAAGGGCGTCGGGACCATCACGGACGTCACGCCGCTGGAGTAGCCGGCGCCGACGCCGGGACCAATACTGACGTCACGCCGCTGGAGTAGCCGGCGCCGACGCCGGCCTCACTGCCAGGGCGGGTCCAGCAGTTCCGTCAGCGACTCGACCGTCCAGTCCGGCGGGCGCTCGGGCGAGCGGCCGTCCTCGCGAAGCCACACCGAGCGCAGGCCGGCGGCGTGAGCGCCGGCGACGTCGGATTCGGGGGAGTTGCCGACGTGGACCGCCCGCTCGCGCTCGACGTCGAGGTCCGACAGCGCCAGGTCGAACGGCTCGGGGTCGGGCTTCGAGGCCGCGTCGTAGCCGGCGTAGACGACAGTCTCGAAGCCACCGTCGAGGCCGAGCGCGGCGAGTTTCGTCTGCTGCATCCCCGGCGCACCGTTCGTGACCAGTCCGATCCGGTGGTCGCGAGCCAGCGTCTCGACGACGTCGTGGGCGCCGGGCATCGCCTCGACGTTGGTCTGGTCGCGCTCGTCGGCGTACGCCCGCGCGACTGCCCGGCCCGCCGCAGGGTCGAGGCCGCGCTCCTCGGCCAGGTCCGCGAAACACCGCTCCCGCAGCTGTTCGACGGAGTCGGTGTCGGCAACGTACTCGCCGTACCGGCGGTAGTAGTCGTCGACGTCGAAGAACGGCTCGACCCCGGCGTCCACGAAGGCCGCAGACAGGACGGTGGCGCCGTCGCGGCGGTAGGCACACAGCGTCTCGTCGAGGTCGAACAGGACTGCGTCGACGGGGTCAGTGGCCATGTCGGTGCGACGTAGCCGGGCAGGCGTCCTAAATCGCCCGGTCCGTCAGCCGGTAGCCCTCAGCGGTCCGCTCGACGAGGCCGAACAGGGCCGCCCACGCCAGCAGGCGCTCGACGCGGGTCCGCCAGGTCTGCTCCCAGCCGGGGTCGCGGTGGCGCTCCCACTCGGGGACGACGTCGGCGACCGCCTCGAACGTCGCCTCGGCGCTTTTCGGCTCCCGGTCCTCCAAGGCGTCGAGCACCTCCCTGGCCGCGTAGACCCCCTCGCGGAACCGCTCGGCCAGCGCGGCGCGGTCGGGGTCGTCGCCGGTCCGGTAGTAGTGGCCGTCGGTCTCGCCGACCAGGCCGAGCGCCCGCATGAACGTCAGCCACGTCTCGGCCTCGCCGCGCTCGGGGACGCCGTAGCGGTCCATCAGCCGGCCACAGCAGTCGGTCTCGGACCGGGGAACCCGCGGCTGGGTGTCGCGGGCGGCCCACAGGCCATCCAGGTCCTCGGGCGCGGGGGGCACGGGCTTCAGTCGCATCAGTCCCCGAAGCTCTCCGCGAGCACGTCCTCGCGGGTCTCGCCGTGCGTGACGGTTCGGCCGCCGACCACGTCGACGGTGACCGCTGCCGGGCCGAAGATGGCCGGCGACAGGTCGGCGAACTCCCAGTCGACCGACTCGAAGACCGCCGAAAGCGGCCGGCCGTGTTCGGTCGCCGCAGCGGCGGCGACCTCCTCGAAGCGCTCGAAGCCCTCGCGCACCTGGAGGTGGGCCCGCCCGCCGTAGGTGACCGCCTCGGTCGTGCGGGCGATGGCGGCCGGTTCGTCGTAGGTGACCGGCACGACCGGCGCGGTGCCGGCGGCGGTCAGGAGATCCGTCGGGTCATAGCCCAGTTCCGACAGCCGGAACGCCGCCAGTTCCGCGGTGCGGGCCGCCCCGGCGACGCTCCCGGCGACGCTGCCGGCGGCGTAGGCCGGCAGGAACACTGCACCGGGGTCGACGCCGGCCAGGTCGGCGACGTGCGCAGCGACGGCCTCGTCAGGGAGGGCCGTCGACTCGACGGCAAGCACCGACAGGTCGAAGTCGTCGCGGTACCCCAACCGGTCGAATTCGCCCTCCTCAGCGACCTGTGCGCGGGCGGGGCCGCTGCCCAGCCCCTCGAAGTCGCCGACCGACAGCTCCCAGCCCGCCTTCTGGCTGGCCAACAGCGCCATTCCCGGGCGGTCGGTCGTCAGTTCGACGTACTGTCGCGGGGCGTCACCCACCTCACCCATCCGGGCCTGCACCGTCGCCAGGCCCGCCGTCTGTATCTCCGCCAGCAGCAGGCCGGCCTCCACGCCGCTCTCGACCTCGACCCCGAAATCGAGAACCGTGGCCTCGTTGTCGAGTTCGTGGACGGCGACGCCGAGTTCGTCGGCGAAGTCGATGGCCTCGTCGACGAGTTCGACCGCCATCCGGTTGAGGCTCTCCATGCACCGCGGTTCGGCGCCCCCGGATAAAGGGTTTGGCGGTGGACCGGGAGGAGGCGTCAGCGGAGGGCCGCCGGGCGGCACGGACGATACCTTCTCACAGCGTAGGAATCGTCCCGGAACGTAGTGTGAACCGGACCGACGTCCGAACATGGACGGGTCCGCGGACGCGACGGGCGAAGGACTGTACAGGGCTCTCTTCGAGGCGTCCAGGGACGCGCTGATGCTGATCGACCGGGATGGGTACGTCGACTGCAACGAGGCGACCCTGGAGCTTTTCGGCGTCGAGTCGGTCGATGCCTTCCGGGAACGGACGCCGTGGGGACTCTCGCCGCCGGAGGCGCCCGACGGTCGGTCGGCGGAACCCGCTGCCAGGGCCCACATCGAGCGGGCCTTCCGGGAGGGGTCGGCGTCCTTCGACTGGATCCACCGGCGGGCCGACGGCTCGACGTTCGATGCTGCGGTCACGCTCAGTCGGTTCGAGCACGGCGACCAGCCGCTGCTTCTGGCCCGGGTCCGGGACGTCACCGAGCGCAAGCGCCGCGAGCGGGAACTCCGGGAACTCAACGAGCGCCTCGAACTCGCCATCAGGGGTGCCAACCTCGGGGTCTGGGACTGGGACATGGTCGACGATGAGGTGACGTTCAACGACCAGTGGCTGGCGATGCTGGGGTACTCCCCGGACGAGACCGACCGCCAGTTCGATGCCTGGGAGCCGGCCCATCCCGAGGACGTGGCCGACGCGAAAGCGGCTCTGGCGGCCCACCTCGATGGCGAGACTGAGTTCTTCGAGACCGAACACCGGATCCGGACCGCGGACGGCGACTGGCGGTGGGTGTGGGACATCGGGAAGGTCGCGGCATACGACGACGCCGGCAATCCCACCCGGGCGGTCGGCATCCACCTCGACATTCATGACCGCAAGCTCGCCGAACAGCAGGTGAAAACCCAGCGGGACAACCTGGAGACGCTGAACCGGGTGCTTCGCCACGACGTCCGCAACGACCTGCAACTCGTGCAGGCCCACGCCGAGGCGCTCGCCGACGGGGTGGATGACGAGGCCCCCCGCGGACATGTCGACAGCCTGCTGGAGAGCGTCGAACACGCGGTCGGGCTCACGAGGCAGGCCGGCGAGATGGCGGAGGTGATGCTGGCGGACGAACGCGACCGGCGGGCGGTGGCCCTCCGCCGGACGCTCCTGAAGGAAATCGAGGACCTGCGGCAATCCTATCCCGATGCAGTCGTCGAAACGGTGTCGATTCCTCCGGTCGCCGTCTCGGCGAACGACATGCTCGGCTCGGTCTTCCGGAATCTGCTGAAAAACGCCGTCCAGCACAACGACGCTGACGTCCCACGGGTGCGAGTCGGCGCGACCGAGCGCGACGGGTCGGCGGTGGTCCGTGTCGCCGACAACGGGCCCGGGATCTCCGACGAACGGAAGGAGGAGGTCTTCGGCAAGGGCCAGACGGGCTTGGAGAGTTCGGGCACGGGCATCGGTCTCCACCTCGTCGAGACGCTGGTGCACGATTACGGCGGGACCGTGTGGGCCGAGGACGACGACCCGTGGGGGACCGTGTTCGTCGTGAAACTCCCGCTGGCGGAGTGACCCCTCGGTCAGTCTTCCAGGAAGTCGGCCATCGCATCCCAGGACGGGTCGGTCGGCGGCGGGGTCACGCGTTCGCCGTCGAGGTAGACGCCCTGGCCGGCGGTCACTTCGCCGGCGACTGCGGCGGGGGTACCGCGGGCGGCGAGCGCGTCGACGACCGCGTCCGCCCCCTCGGGCGGGACCGTGATCAGCAGCGTGCCGGAACTGGTCACTAGCCAGGGGTCCACGTCGAGTCGTTCGCAGACGGCATCCACCCCGGGCCGGCGGGGGACGACACCGGCCTCGACGTCGAACCGGACGCCGGCGCCGCGGGCCATTTCCACGAGACCGCCGACGACCCCACCCTCCGTGGCGTCGTGCATCGCGTGCAGGTCCGCCGCCGCGGCCGCCGCCAGGGCGTCCTCGACGGTCTCGATGTCGGCCAGACGGTCGCGCGCGGCGGCCAGATCCGCCGCCGGGAGGTCGAGTTCGTCGGGGAACAGATGCGAAAACAGGCCGGCCACCTCCGCGCCGGGGCCGGTCGCGATCACGAGCACGTCGCCGGGTTCTGCGCCGTCCGGCCGGACGACGTCGTCGTCGTCGCCGACGCCCATCGCCGTCGCGCCGCCGACCCAGGAGTAGTCGACGCCGGCGTAGCGGGCGGTGTGTCCGGCGACGACGCTCACGCCCAGGGCCTCGGCGTGGTCCGCCAGTCCCCGCCAGGTCCGGGCGAGTTCGTCGTCGGTCATCTCCGGCGGCAGGGCCAGGCTCACGGCGACGTGAGTGGGCGCGACGCCGGAGACGGCGACGTCCGCGAGCACGATGTCGAGCGCCAGCCGGCCGGCACGCTCGAAGCCGAGTTCCGGGAGGATCGAGACGGGGTCGGTCGCGACGACCAGCGCTTCGCCGCCGATGGAGAGGACCCCGAAGTCGACGCCGTGGGTGGGGCCGAGCACCACGTCCTCGCGGTCGGCTCCGAGGTTCGGGTAGATGACCGACTCGAAGAGGTCCCGGTCGATTTTCCCGAGTTCGGGCATGGTATCCCTCGGAGCGCCGTCGACAAGTGTCCTGCTACTCGGGGAGACGGGGTGGCGAACGCGCTACACCACGGTCACGTTTGCGGCGTCGACGGCGAGACGGACCGTCCCCCCCGGCGGCTCCGTCGCGGTCTTGACCAGCAGCGAGCGGCCGGCCCACTCGCAGTGGACCCGGTAGGCGTCGCCGACGAACTCGACGTGCTCGACCGCCGCCTGGAGCACGGCCGTCGAGGCGTCGAGTTCGGGCTCGTCGCCCTGCAGAACCCGGAGCGCCTCGGGCCGCACCGACAGGGTCACCGATTCGCCCGCCGGTCGAGGCTCGGACAGCGGGAGCGTCCCGTCGCCGGCAGCGCCGGTCGGCGTCGCCCGTGGCGGGTCGCCGGCGTCGACCGTCGCCTCGAAGACGTTGTTGTCCCCGACGAACTCCGCGACGAACCGCGAGGCCGGCTCGCGGTAGACGGTTTCGGGGGCGCCCACCTGCTCGATCCGCCCGTCGTCGACCACGGCGACCCGGTCGCTGATCGCCAGCGCCTCCGCCTGGTCGTGGGTGACGTAGATCGTGGTGATGTCCAGTTCTCGCTGGATCTCCCGGACGGTGACCCGGAGCCGCTGGCGCAACCGGGCGTCCAGCGCCGACAGCGGCTCGTCCAGGAGCAGGACGTCGGGGCCGGGCGCCAGCGCCCGCGCCAGCGCGACCCGCTGGGCCTGGCCGCCGGAGAGTTCGTCGGGGGTACGGTCGTCCATGCCGGCCATGTCGACCAGTTCCAGCAGTTCGGCCACCCGCTCGTCGGCGCTGGCCTCGCCGGGCGGCTCCCGGTAGCGCAGGCCGTAGCCGACGTTCTCGGCGACGGTCATGTGGGGAAACAGCGCGTAGCTCTGGAAGACGATGCCGACGTCCCGCTCCTCCGGCGGGAGGCCGGCGACATCGCGGCCCCCGATGCGGATCGAACCCGCAGCCGGCTCCTCGAAGCCGGCGATGGCACGAAGCGTCGTGGTCTTCCCGCACCCGGACGGCCCCACGAGCGTGAAGAACTCGCCGGGGCGGACCGAAAGCGAGACGTCGTCCAGTGCGATCAGGTCGCCGAACGCGACGGTGACGCCGTCGAGTTCGACCGCGTCCTCGTCCCGCTCGCCGGCGACCGTGCCGTCCGGGCGTGTGGGTCCGTCGTCGCTCACGGCTGCCACCGTCCCCCGAGGCGGTCGATCACCACGAAACTGACGGCAGTCACAGCGAGCAGGACGGTCCCCATCGCGGTCGCCGGCCCGAGGTTCGGCCCGAGCGAGCGGTTGCCGACGTACCGCTCCAGCGCCACCGGCATGGTGTAGCTGTCGACGCCCTCCGCCAGCAGGACGGTTGCGTCGAACTCCCCGACGCTGATGGCGAACGCGAACGCCGCGCCCGCCAGAAGCGGAGCGGCCACGAGCGGCAACTCTATCTCCAGCAGCGCCCGCGTCCGGTCGGCGCCCAGCGAGCGGGCGGCCTCCACGAGGTGGTCGTCCAGTCCCCCGAGCGCCGGCGCGACGTTGCGGGTCACGAACGGGTAGGCCGCGACGGCGTGGGCGGCGACGATGGCGACGGGACCGGTTGCGGTGACCCGGTAGCCCAACAGCGTCGTGCCGAACACCAGCGTCTGGAGCAGTCCCAGTCCCACGACGATGCTGCTGACGGCGATGGGCGCGGTCAGCAGCGCTTCGGCGGCCCGGGTCCCCCGACCG
>JAZKSB010000034.1:0-14829 GCA_036626315.1 Halobacteriales archaeon | reverse complement strand
AAGACCATGCTCGCCCGGGCGGTCGCCAACGCGACCGACGCCAACTTCATCGCCGTCGAGGGGCCGGAGCTTCTGGACCGCTACGTCGGCGAGAGCGAGCGCGGCGTCCGGCAGGTGTTCGAGCGGGCCGACAGGAACGCGCCGTCGGTGCTGTTCTTCGACGAGGTGGACGCGCTGGCGCCGGAACGCGGCGGTGACTCGGACGCGGAGGTGACCGAGCGGGTCGTCTCCCAGTTGCTGACCGAACTCGATGGCGTCGAGCCCCGCGAGGGGGTCGTCGTCATCGGCGCGACCAACCGCCCGGACGTCATCGACCCGGCGCTGCTCCGGCCGGGTCGGCTGGAGCGGGTCGTCGAGGTGGCGATGCCCGAACGGGCGGCCCGCGAGGAGATATTCCGGACCCACGCGCGGGACGTCCCGACCGAGGGCGTCGACTTCGAGGCGCTTGCCGCCGCGACCGACGGTTACAGCGGCAGCGACATTGAGGCCGCCGTGCGCGAGGCGGGTCTGCTCGCGGTCGAGGGCCACCTCCGGAACCGCTCGGAGGGGGCGGCGGTGGCGCCCGAATCGATCACCGTCCGCCAGGCCCACTTCGAGCGCGCCCTGGAGAGCGTCGAGCCGTCGGTGTCGCTGGAGATGCGGCAACGCTATGCCGACCTCGTCGAAAACATGCCACACTCATGAGTTCGAACGTCCTCTCGCTCGACCGGTCCCGGATCGTGTTCGTCGTCCACCTGCTCGTCGGCCTCGGCATGGCCGTGCTCGGCGCCTACCGGCTCTCGCAGGGGTCGGTCGCCGGCGCTGTCCTCAACGTCGGCATCGGCGCCGTCGTGGTCTATCTGGGCTACCGGATGGCGGACCTCGTCTGACCCCGCGCGCCGCAGGCGCGAGATGTCGGAGTCCGTCGGTCGCCCCGGCGGTGCGTGCCGCCGCCGACCGCCCCGATGAACTGGTTCTGACTGCCGCCGTGCCGTCCGGTCGACGGCCCGGCGTCGTCTTACACGCCTCCGGCGGCGCCGCTGTTCGATATTTTCGCCCAAAAACGGAAACGGAACTGCGGAAACGGACGTCTCGTCAGTCGGCGGGCTCGGCGTCGGCGGACGGCTCGGGGGCGCTGGACATCGCGCCGATGGCCTCCCGCGAGCGCAGGAGGATCAGGCCGAAGCCGACCTTCGCGAGGATGTCGAGCACCATGAAGCCGGCCGTCTCGACGTACAGCGGGACGGCGCCGGCGCCCTCGGTGCCGAGGATCCACCAGATCGGATACACGGCCCAGAGGACGATGGTCACGTTCCGCAGGATCCGGAACGTCGTCCGGCGGGACTCGCTCTCCAGCTGGCCGGCCTTCCGGCCGAGGCTGAAGTACAGCGTGTACAGGATGTACACGAGCGCGATGTCGCTGACGGCCCACCAGATGAACCGGTAGCTCTCGACGGTCGTGATCGCGCCCACGAGCCCGGTGATGATCATGAACGCGTCGGCGCCGACGAGGCCGAGGATGGTCGACCGGTCGACGTCAGCCAGCAGCGCGAGGTCCAGCAACAGCAGCGGCGTCGTGAATAGCCAGTCGGCGTACCGCGCCCAGTAGATCAGGCGCTCCTCGCCGCCGAAGGACACGTACGCCGCGCCGAACCCGAGCAGCATCGAGAGATACGACGCGAACGCGATGGCCGGGATGAGTGTCGTTATGGTGTAGAACATCCGGGCCTCTTCGTCTTCTTCGCCCCAGCCGGACACCCAGAAGTACAGGGTGCCTAGACCCATTATGGCCGTACCGATCGCCAGCCATATCCACTCGGGGCGGGCCGTGATGTCGGCCTTCGCCACTTCCGATGCTTGCAGTATCGCCGATTCAACGGGCATACGAGAACTGCTTACTACCAGATGCCGTTAAGGGTGATACCAAACAGACTGTGTACGAGAGCCGTCTGCGAGGTGGGATCGGACCCGACTGATTCTGCCGATCCGCCACGGCCGGCCGCCTGCTGGCCCTGGTATACCAAACTCACTAGCACGACCTAAGGCGGGGACCGCCCGGTCATCCGGTGACGGCTCTCCGAGACGACCTTCGGGGGTGGCGGTTCGAACTGGCTCTCGACGTCCGGCGTGTGGCCCTCCATCGACCGGCGTCTCCCCCGCTCGGACGTGTGGACGCGAATCAATTGGGTAGACCGGTTAAAGTGCCCCCGCCGCAACTTCCAGTAATGACCGAGGACACGGAAGAGGAGGAAACCGTCGAGACGACGGCGACCGACCAGGAGGCCGAATCCGACGAGGAGGTGATAGTCGACCTGGAGTCGGCGGAGGCCTACGAGTCCCGGATCGACGAACTCGAGGCGACGGTCGAGGCCCAGCGCGAGGAGATGGAGGAACTCCAGGACATGATGCTGGACCTCTCGACGCGGGTCGCCGACGACCGCGGGATCGGGGTCTGTCCGGAGTGTCACGGTCCCGTACAGAAGGTCCGGCGGTGGCTGGGCCCCACGACCATCGAGTGTCGCCAGTGTGGCAAAGTGTTCCACGAGTACTGACCGGGCGATGCACGCATCCCTGGTAGTCCGAACGCGACACGACCCGGCGCCGAAAGCGACGGGGTCTGCCGGCGAATGGACGACGCCGGCACGGCCCGGCCACGGTGGAGGTGGCTGCCGGTGATCCCGGCGTATCTCGCGTTTCACGCGGTGTTCCTGCTCCCGGCGCTTCTCGCGCTGGGGCTGGCCGCACGCGCGACGTTCCGGCGCGAGGACGCCGTCGGGCTCGCCATCCTGGTGGCGATGGCGCTGGCGTACACGATTCCCTGGGACGGCTACCTCATCGGCAAGGGCGTGTGGTGGTACGGGACGGGTAGCGTCGTGGCGACGGTCTGGCGGGTCCCCGTCGGGGAGTTGCTGTTCGTCGTCATCCAGCCCGTGTTGACGGTGCTGTGGCTGTCGTGGCTCGGCATCCGTCCCGACCAGGCCGGCCTGCAAACGCTCCGCCGGCGCGCCGCGGGCGCGACCGCGGGCCTGTCGGTCGCGGTGCTCGGCGGAGCGTTGCTCCTCCGGGAGCCGACCTTCTACCTCGGCGCGATCCTAGTCTGGGCCGGCCCCATCCTCGCGATCCAGTGGACCTTCGACTGGTCGTACCTCTGGAAGCGCCGCCGCCGGGTGCTGACGGCCGTGCTTGCCCCCACGGCGTATCTCGCGTTTGCCGACCGGATCGCGATCGAGGTCGGCATCTGGTCGCTGTCGCCGCGGTACACGACCGGCCTCGCCGTCGGCGGTCTCCCGGTCGAAGAGGCGACGTTTTTCCTGCTCACCAACCTCTTCGTCGTGCAGGGGCTGGTGCTGTTCCGGGGGCTGGTCGTCACCCTCCGGGAGCATCACTCCGCGGAGCTGTTCCGCGCCGCCGTTCCGCGGTGACGCTTTCCCGACACGGCCTGAGCCAGCAGGTCGCCGACGGCAGCGTCCTCGCTCCGGTCGGGCATCCGGCCCCATAGAGTTGGGCACCGCGGGGCTCAGAACTCGAAGAACACGTGGAACTCGTGGCCGTTCCGGCAGACCAGTTCGCGGGACTTCCGGTCGGGCGACTCCGCGTCCCGACTCTCGACGGCGGTGATCGCCTTCACCGTCGACCCGCGGGGCAGCCCCATCTCCACTTCGGCACCGCACTCCGGACACCGAAGCCGCTTGATGGGCATCGTCTATAGCGACAGGTCGAACCGTTTTAATGGTTCCCAAATTTCGACACTCTCGAACCAAACTTGTGGGGTATGCTTTTAAACTGGGGCCGGATGGATGGTCCAGGTGGAATGAACCGCTACGAGTCCTGGCCCGGCGCGGGCCGACTGATACCGGACGTTCCCGGGGCGGTACCGCTGACGGTCTCCCGGCTTGCGATGGTCGGGCTGATAGCGGCGTTCGCGCTTGCCGGGATGGCCGGCCTGCGGGTCCCGATCCGGGTCCAAGCAGGCGTCTACCTGCTGGGAATGGTCGCGATGAATCTCCCGCACGGCGGCTACGAGCATTTCGACAATCTCCGGCGGCGCCTGGCCGGCTTCCAGGCGAAGTACGTCGCCGCGTACTTGCTCTCGATCGGCGCGTTTGTCGCGCTTCTGTTTCTCGCGCCGGTCGGCGGACTGGCGCTCGCGGTGGCGGTCGCGATGGCGAAGGGCGGGTTCGGCGACGTCCAGATGCTCGACGCCATCTACGGGACCGAGCACATCAGGTCGCGGCCCCAGCGGTGGCTGGCCGCGGCGGTCCGTGGCGGTGCCGTCATGGTCGTCCCGATGATCTTCTGGACGGGGACGTTCTACTGGTTCAGCGGCGTCATGGTCGGCATCTTCGAGCCGGGGGCCCTGGAGGCAGTCGCCGGGCCGGTCTCGGCGGTGTCCGAACGCGTCCCGCTGCTCGCGGCGGGCTACGGGTCGCTTCTCGTCGCCCATCTGGGACTGGGCTACTGGCGGTCGGCGGGGACCGGATCGTTCGTCGCCGACGCCGTCGAGACGCTGCTGCTCGTGGTCTACTTCGCGGTCGTCCCGGTCGTGGTCGCGGTTGGCCTATACTTCCCGCTGTGGTACTCCGCCCGGCAGGTCGCCCGCACCAGCGCCGTCGAGGACGACCCCTTCGCGGACCGCGGGGCGTTTGCGGGTGCGCTGGCGCCGCTGGACGCCGACGACCCCGGCCGGGTCGCGCTCACCGCCTGGGGCCTGCTCATCGCCGGCAGCATCGCGACGTTCGGGCTCGCGGGCGCGCTGTGGGTTGCCGTCCCGAACCCGCTGGGCGGCGCCGGCCTGCTGGTCGGACTGGTCGCGTTCTGGAGCATCTTCGTGAGCATCATCGCGCTCCCCCACGTCGTGATCGGCGCGTGGGCGGACCGCGGGCGGGGCATCTGGTACGTCCCGTGAATCCGCTTGCCCGGGTCCGCGGCCTCGCGAACCCCGCCGCTGGACACATGATACCCAACACTGCAGCAACGACCCCGGAGGCATCGCACGATGGACGCTGAATCCGCCGGCGCCCGCATTCTCTTTGCGGGCGAGCGCCCCCCTGGCGGGCCGACGCCGGACGGCCTCGCGGCCGCCGTCGACGGCTTCGAGGTCGAACAGGAGGAGGACTTCGCGGCGGCGCTGGACCGGGTCGAGGACGGCACCGTCGACTGCGTCGTCGCAAGCCACCGCGAGGCGGGGTTCGACGGCGCCGCGTTCCTGGAGGCCGTCCGCCGCGAACACGCCGAACTGCCGGTCGTGCTGGTGCCAGAGAACGGCGATCCCGAGGTCGCACGCCGGGCGGTCGCCGCCGACGCCACCGCGCTGGTCCCCGCGACCGACGACGACGCCCTGGACGGGGTCGCGGACGCCGTCGAGCGCAACGTCGCCACCTATCCGCTGGAGAACCCCACGCGGATGCCGATCTCGGATCTCACCGTGGAGGCCGAGCGCCGCCTCAAGGAGCGGGCGCTCGACGAGGCGCCCACCGGCATCACCATCTCGGACGCCCGCGACCCCGAGAACCCGATCATCTACGCCAACGACTCCTTCGTCGACATCACGGGCTACCCCCACGAGGAGACCATCGGGGTCAACCACCGGTTCCTGCAGGGGCCCGACACCGACCCCGAGAAGGTCGAGGAACTCGGGAACGGCATCGCCGAGAAGCGCCACACCCGGGTCGTCCTGCGCAACTACACCCGCGACGGGACGATGTTCTGGAACCAGATCGACGTCAGCCCGATCCTCGACGAGGAGGGCGAGGTCACCCACTACGTCGGCTTCCAGATGGACGTCACCGAGCGCGAGCGCGCGAAGCGGAAACTCGAGGCAGAGCGGGAGGCGCTCGACCGACTGCTGGACCGGGTCAACGGGCTGATGGGCGACGTCACGGAGGCGCTGGTGCGCGCCGAGAGCCGCGAGGAGATCGAGGAGCTGGCCGCAGAGCGGGTCGCCAGCGGGTCCGAGTACGCGGCGGCGTGGCTGGGTCGCTACGACGCCACCGACGATCGCCTGACGGTGGTCCAGGCGCCCGGCGACGAAACCGACGCCGACGAACCGCTCGACCTCGGGGACGACGCGGCGGGCATCCGCGGGATCCGGGACGCCATCGAAGGCCGGACCGCCCGGGTCGTCGAAGACCCGTCGGGGTTGCCCGCCCCGGAGACGGGCGACCGGGCCGTCGCCGTACCGCTGTCCTACCGGTCGACGACCTACGGCGTGCTGGTGGTCTACGAGGACGAGGACCTTCTGGACGACCGCGAGCGACGTCTGCTGCAGTCGCTGGGCCGCAGCATCGGCACCTCGATCAACGACGTGCTCACCAAGCGGACGATGGCGACGGACACCGTCCTCAACATCGCCGCCGGGATCCACGACGACGGGGTCTTCCTGGTCGACCTGGCCGCCGAACTGAACTGCTCGTTCGACCACGAGGCGACGACGGTCGACGACGAGGGGAACCTGCTCACGCTGGCCCGGACCGAGTACCGCGACGCCGAGACGCTCGTCGAGACCGCGGAGGGCTACGACGACGTCGCCGCCGCCGAGACCCTGGTCGCGGACGACGACGGCGCCGTCGTGCAGTTCCGCCTGACGAACTCGCCGCTGGTCGACGTGCTCTCGGAGTCGGGGACGCGGATGACGTCGATGCACGGCGACCGCACGTCGCTCGACGTCGAGTTTTGGGCGGGTACCGAGCGGGCGGCCCGCCGGGCGCTCGAGGACCTCCGGGAGACCTACGAGCGGGTCGAACTGCTGGCCTACCACGAGGTGGACGGACCCGCACAGACCGCCCGCGGGTTCCGCGAGGAACTGCGCAGTCGGCTCACCGACCGCCAGCTCACCGCGCTCCGGAAGGCCTACGTCAGCGGCTTCTTCGAGTGGCCCCGCCGCGCGGAGGGCGAACAACTCGCCGACTCGATGGGCATCGTGCCCTCGACGTATCACCAGCACCTCCAGGCGGCAAAGCGCAAACTCGTGGGCGCGTTCTTCGAGGAGTAGGGCCGGGACCGAACTATCGCCCGCGGGCCGTCAGGCCTCGAGGTGGGTCTTCATGTTCCGGACGGTCGCCTCGGCCTCTCGGCGGTTGTACGCCTCGGCGATCGGTTCGAGCACGGTGTCGATGACGGTGTCCGGAAGGGAGTATTCGGCCTCGTAGGTTAGCCGCGTCGCGCCGTTTTCCTCCGCCAGATCGTAGCTGATCGTCCCGTCGATGGCGCCGTCGAGCCGCTGGACGAGCTTGCGACCGGGCAGCCGCTCGGCGTCTTCGACGGTACCCGTGAGCTTGACGCCGGCGAGCTTGTAGCGGTACTCCGCGCGCTTGCCGCCGTCGGCGAGGGCCTCGATGTCGGAGACGTCGATCAGTCCCGGTGTTATCTTCACGTGGTTGCGAGGATCGTCGATGAAGGAGAACACCGCCCCCGGCGGTGCCTCGATCTCTATCTCTTGCTCGACGGTGAACATTGTCTCCTATGCCCTGTCCGGAAGTATGGCCGTCGGAAGGTAACAGTAGCCCCCAGTTGTTTCGGTAGGGCCCCGATCCCGAAGAACCCGTTCCGCGTCCCCGCCGGGGACCGATTTTTCCTCGTCAGCCGTGCGGCGGTGCCGGCGGACGGTCCCCGCCGTCCCGGCAGCAGATCGCGCCGCGGGCGGGTCCCGGTCCCGCCCGCCCGAACCCGGAGGCGTCCGTACAAATACCGGCCCAACTGGTGGGGCACACCTTTGACGGCCGTCCTCTCCATAGCGAACGCCGACGGACGTGACCGCCCGCAAACCGACCCACGACACGCAGAATCGACGATGGTTTCCCGGGAGCAGATACGACAGAGCAAATCGATCCAGCGCCACACCGGGCGGACGTTTCACCTCGCGACGCGGGTCTTGCCCGAGCGCGTCCGGTATCCGACGTACGTGCTGTACGCGTTCTTCAGAATGGCCGACGAGGTGGTCGACGACTCCGACCCCGCCCCGCCCCCCGAACAGCGCCGCGAACTGCGGCAGATCAGGGCCGCCGCGCTCGGCGAGCGCAAGCCCGACGACCCGGTGCTCGCGGCGTTTTCGGACCTCCGGGAGCGCCACGACGTCCCCCGCGAGGAGGTCGAGACGTTCGTCGACTCGATGCTGATGGACGTCGACACGGACCGCTGCGAAACTCACGAGGAGCTGTCGACGTACCTCCGGGGGTCGGCAGCGGCGGTCGGGTACATGATGCTGGAACTGATGGACCCGACGGCGAAGGAGACGGCCCGACCCCACGCCGGCGCGCTCGGGAAGGCGTTCCAGCTGACCAACTTCCTGCGGGACGTCCGGGAGGACGTCGTCGAACTCGACCGCATCTACCTGCCCGAGGAACTGCTTGCCGCCCACGGCGCCTCCCACGAGCAGGTCGCGAACCTGGAGTACACGCCGGAGTTCGCCGCCGCCGTCCGCGAACAGCTTCGCCGGACCGAGCGGCGCTACCACGAGGGCGTCGACGGCATCCGGTATCTCCCCGACGACTGCCAGTTCGCGGTGCTCGCCGCCGCGGTGATGTACGCCGACCAGCACCGACTCATCCGCGAGCGCGACTGCGACGTCCTCTCGGCGCGGCCGACGCTGACGCTTCGCCGGCGGCTCTCGCTGGTCGTGCGGGCCTGGCTGCACTGGCAGCGGACCGACGACCCGCTGGCGGTGTTCTACCCGGTGACCGACCTCGAACCGCCCGAGGACGCCCAGATCGACGAGCCTGCAGACGCCGGACGGCTGCGGTCGGCCGTCGGCGCGGTGCGCAGCGCCGCGGCGGGCCTGCTCGCGCTGGTCTCCGGGTGAGCGTCGGTCCCGCGGCAGCGCGGCCGCGTGCGCCCGTCTGTAAACAGTTATCCGTCCGGGGACGTTACCGGCCCCCAATGGCCGAGGACGTCAAGCCGACGCGCAAGAACCTGATGGAGATCGAGGACCGGATCGAACTCTCCGAGCGGGGCCACGACACGCTAGAGCAGAAGCGCGACGGCCTCATCATGGAGTTCATGGACATCCTGGACCAGGCGAAGGACGTCCGCTCGGACCTCGAAGCGGACTACGAGCGCGCCCAGCACACCATCGACATGGCCCGCGCGATGGAGGGCGACGTGGCGGTCAGGGGGGCCGCCGCGGCGCTCAAAGACCACCCCGAGATCACCGTCGAGGGCCACTCGATCATGGGCGTCCACGTGCCCCAGATCGAGTCGACCCGCGTCAGGAAGTCGCTGGACCAGCGCGGCTACGGGGTGCTCGGGACCAGCGCCCGGATCGACGAGGCCGCCGACGCCTACGAGGAACTGCTGGAGTCGATCATCCTGGCCGCGGAGGTCGAGACCGCGATGCGCAAGATGCTCGACGAGATCGAGAAAACCAGTCGGCGGGTCAACGCCCTGGAGTTCAAACTGCTGCCGGAACTGCGGGACAACCAGGAGTTCATCGAGCGCAAACTCGAAGAGCAGGAACGCGAGGAGATCTTCCGGCTCAAGAAGATCAAAGCGAAAAAGGAGGCTGAGGAGAAGGCCGAACGCGAGGCCGCGGCCGAAGCCGAGGAAGCCACCGTCAGTGCCGACGACTGAGGGCGCACCTGCCGGTCCGATTCTCCTTCCTGCGTCGCCGTCCTCCCCGCCCGCTCACGCGTCGGCCCCGGCGTCCGCGTACCCCGCCCGAAACTCCCTGACCCCGACGCCGAACAGGGTCCCGACGACGACCACCAGCAGCGCGCCCCTGAACCACCTGCCGGCGAGCGACGTGACCTGTCCCGCCACGACGACCCCGACCCCAGCCGCCGCGGCGATGGCGCCGACCCCCCGGGAAACCGGGTCCCCGTCCCGGTAGCTGACGACCAACTGCGGCGCCGCGACGCCGACGATCACGTAGATGCCGGCGCCGAGTGCGGTCCCGGCCACCAGCGCGGCCGAGTCGGGGACGCCCCCGACGACACCCGCCGTCACGACTGCCGCGACGATGCCGAGCAGGTAGGCCGTCCGTCGCTGCATGCCCCCGTGTGGCCGTTCCGCGTCAATAGGTCTTGTGCGCGTTCGGATCGAGGCCCGCCGCTGGCGGTTCGCTTATCCGGCTGTGCCGCCAGGTTTCGCCATGGCGTGTCCAGTCTGCGGCGCCGGGACGGTCGTCGTCGCCGTGCCGCCGGCCCTCCGCGAACACGTGCCGCCCGAGGTCGCCGCCGAATCCGCCGAGGTCGCCGCCGTCTGCACGAACTGTCTCCGTGTCTCGCCCGCCGACGGCGCCCCCTCGGAGTCGCCGGATCTCCGTCGGATCAGCGACGCCCTCCCGGCCGACGAGACGGCGGCCCTGGCCCTGCTGCTCGCGGTCGACCTGCTGGAGTCGCTGGCGGCCAACCGGCCGGCCATCGAGTCGCTTCTGGCGACCGTCGAGCGCCGCGGGGTCGACCCCATGCTCGTGTTCGAGCGGCTGGCGGCGGACCCGGACGCGTCGCCGCCGGTCGACCTCCGGCGGCGGCGCCGACAGCTCGAACAGCTTCGCTCGTGAGCTATCCCACGGCATCCAGCGGCTCCGCATTGCCGTAGTACTTCTGGAAGACGGTCTCGCCCCACGCGAACGCGCGGAACGTGTCGTTGTCGACGACCCCCCGGAGGTTGCCCTCGGGCCCGTAGACGATGAGGGTCGTCCGGCGGCCGTCGGCGTCGCGCAGCGTCCCCAGCGTGTATGGGAGTCGGTCGACGACCCGCAGTTCACACTCCGGGGTCTCGACCATGTCGGCGAGCCACGTGTCGTCGTCCTGCCGAAGGTGCTCGACCAGCGTCCGCGCCAGCACGCACCTCGCCGACGTCCCGGCCTCGGTAACCGATTCTTTAATGAGCGAAAGCCCCTCCGGCAGGGTGATCTGACGGATCATGAGGTGAAACCGGTCGGCGTCTCTCACTCGTTCGAGTCCGTCACGGATCGGCTCGGTGGGCGTCGGCCCGGCCGGAAGGTGGACGTCCGCGTCTCGCAGGAGCGACATTCCGACCGGCGCGTCCGGCGGCAGCGCCGTCAGCAGTTCTCTGCTCTCAACGACGTCCTCGAGATCGTCGGTGAATTCCTCGAACCGGTCGACTGCGATCCTGCCGGCCGCCGTCAGGCGGTACCGTTCGTCCCGGGTCACCAGTCCCAGCGATTCGAGGCGCCGAATCGCCCTGTCGACGGTCGACCGCGACAGGTCGAGCGTCTCGACCAGTTGCCGCTTGTCGCGTGGCCGCCGGAGCGTCCGCAGGATGCCCAGCCGACGACTTATAACCGATACTAGGTCGTGCCCTTCCCCATCCCGTGCCATTTGCAAACCCGCACCTGGGAATTAGTGTTTTCATCAGTATCGTAGTAAAACTTCTGACTTCGGACACCAAACCATTGCATAGTTGGCTGCGTGTGTCGTGGCGAGAATATAATGTAACTGCCGCAATTTTATTATATAGTCGTTCAATCGTTGAACGTGTGAGCAGTCGGTAATGTAAAAATAGTGCGAGGTGTCTTTCCTGATGGGGTGGGGGCGTGGGGCCTCCCGAACTTCCCGTCCGCCGCTTTTGACGGTGTTGCCTCGCGCAGCGAAGCCTTCCGGGAGTGCCGGCGGTGACGAGTACCCGATTAGGCAGTGCCGACCGGCAGCGGCGACGGCAATCAGACGCCCGTCGAGTACCGCAGGATGCCGGCAACCCCGCCGAACGCCTGCAAAAGCTGTTCGCCCTTCTCGAAGTCGGTGGAAATGAACTTCGTCTCCGTGCCGCGCTGTTCGGCGATGGCCATCAGGTGCTCGATGACGTCCTCGCGCTCGCCCTCCTCGGCGGGCACCTCCTCGCCGCACTCCTCGCAGGTGTGGGCGGGCGTCTCCTTGCGGCGGTCGACCAGTTCGCGCTGTTCGTGGCCGTTCGAACACTCGTAGGTGACGACGTCCTGGCGGACGTCCTCGCTGATGAGCAGCCGGTCGACCGCGCCCATCACCAGGTTCCTTCGGGTCGGCTCGAAGCCGTAGGTTGCCAGGTCCCCCTCGTGGAGTTGCTTGAAGAACTCCTCCATCTCGGCTTTGTCCTTCATCACCTCGGCGTCGGCCAGCGCCTCCTGGGCGGCGTCGACCAGGTCGTACAGCCCCGACTCGTCGGTGTAGGAGACGTCGAACTTGCCCAGCACCTTCTGCTGGAGTTCGTGGTGGAGATAGTCGCCGTCGAGAAACTCCTCCTTCGTGGGGGAGGGACCCCCGACGAGCACGCCGTCGAGTTCGTGGCGGTCGGGGACGAACAGTTCGTTGGCCATCTCGCCGATCTCCTGGTAGAAGTTGTCGATGGCCTCCAGCCGCAGTCGCTCGAAACGGGCCTGGGACTGGCCGCCCTTCTTCTGCTTGCCGGGCACCAGCGAGGTGGTCGACTTGACCGGCTCGACGCGCTTGCCGCGCAGCCAGCCAATGTTGGCTTCCCGGCGGTCCATGACGACGAGGCCGTACAGCCCCTTGTCGGACAGCATCTCCGACAGGGGCTCGGTCAGGAACGACGAGTCGCAGTGGTACCGGAACGACTCGATGGGCTGGGGCGGGTCCTCCAGCACCTTCGTCACCATGTCCGAGCGTCCGCCGCCGGTGTCGACGGCACCCGAGAACAGCACCATCCCGTTCTCCGGCGGATCGTCGTAGTACCGCAGCCGGTCCTTGATGCTCTTCAGCGCGGACTGGACGTTCGTCCGGGTCTGCTTGGACTTGATGTTCGAGGCCTCGCTGTGCTCCTGGGTGACGTGGTTGACCACGTCGTCGATCCGCTTGTCCGGCGGCACGTAGATGGTGACCAGCTGCGTCCCCGACCCCGTGTAGTCCTCCAGTTCCTCGATGACCTTCCTGAACTCGTACTTCTTTCGGTCGGACTGTTCCTGTTCCTGCTGCTGGCTCATTACCGCCGCTAGGGTGAACGCGCGGAAGTAACTTCTGGTGACTGCCGTCTCGGTGGCTGCCATCTGCTGCGGTCCCGGTGACTGCCGTCCGTCCCCGACTAGAGGATTCCGGTGGGCGACCCGGGCCGCTCACGAGGGCCGAACCGCCGCTCGACGCACCTCTAGCGGGCGCCGTTCCCGCAATGTTTTATAAGAGCCGGCGCCGTGGCTTCGCCCATCGAGTAGCATGCCCGAACACACTATCTACGCCGTCGCCAGCGGGAAAGGCGGCGTCGGCAAGACCGCGACGACGGTGAACCTCGGCGCGGCGCTGGCCGAACAGGGATTCTCGGTGGTTCTCGTCGACGCCGACCTCGGGATGGCAAACCTCGGCGGGTACCTCGGGGTGGGGGAGGAGGGCCGGACCCTCCACGAGGTGCTGGCAGGGGAAGCGGACGTCGAGGACGCCGTCTACGAGGTCGACGACGACCTGGCGGTCGTGCCCAGCGGCATCTCGCTCAACGGGTTCGCCGACGTCGAGACCGCGGACCTGTCGGACATCGTCGACGCGCTGGCGGGGGTGTTCGACTACGTGCTTCTGGACCTGGGTGCGGGGCTGAGCCACGACAGCGTGCTGCCGCTGGCGCTGGCCGACGCCGTCATCCTTGTTTCGACGCCGCGGCCGCTGGCGCTGCAGGACACCGCAAAGACTCGAGAGATCACCGAGCGCCTGGGTGGCTCGATCGCCGGGGCCGTGCTGACGCGGGCCGGGTCGCCGTCGGATCTCGACGTCGGCGACGCCGAGGACCAGCTCGGAATCCCGGTGCTCGCGGTCGTCCCCGAGGACGACGCCGTCCGGGCTGGTGCGGAGGCCCACCGCCCACTCGTCGGCTACGACCCGGACAGTCCAGCCGCGGCAGGCTACCGGGGACTCGCCGAGATCGTCATCGAGGAGAGCCTCGCGAAGGCGCCGGTCGTACCGGCCGCCCCGGCGTCCGACGACGCCGTCGCCCCCGCCGAGGAACCGGCCTCAGACCAGGAAGCGTCCTCCGGGGCGTCCACGGCGGAGACGCCGGCCGAGGATGGCAACGCCGAGGCGGCAACCGGGGAGGCCGTCGAGACGTCGGCCGAGGACAGTTCCGTCGAGTCGGCGGCTGAGGGGGCTGTCGAGACGGCGACCGACGAGAGTCCTTCCGAGCCGGTGGCCGACTCGGACAGCGCGACGGGCGACGAGCCAACGGAGGCTGTCGAGGATCGGACTGCCGACGATACCGGCGCCGATGCTGGAATCGAGTCGCCCGACGACGAGGGAGCTGAACTGTCCGTCGACGCTGACGAGGCCACCGAGCCGTCCGGCGACGACGCCGTCGAGACTCGGGTGCCGCCCGAATCCGCTGGCGACGATACCGGAGGACCCGACGGCGAACAGCCGTCCGAGGAGACCGGCGACGAAGACCGGGAGTTCGTCCCCGAGACCGAGCGGACCGCCGAGGAGATCGCCGCCGCCATCGAGACCGCGGCAGCCGCCGAAGGCCGGACCGACGCCGGCGCCGAGGACTCGTCCGGGGAACCGCCTGCAGAGGGCGAGGAACCGGTCGCGACCTCCGGGGACGCGACCGGGCGGGACGAGGCCGAGACGGAAGCGGCGGACGACGGTCGGGAGTCGACGACGGAACCCCCCGAGTTTGCCGTCGACGAGGGGCCGGCCGACGGGGAATCAACCGGCGAGGAGTCGGTTGACGAGGAGTCGGTTGACGAGGAGGCGATCGAGGAAGAGTCAGTCGTGGAGGAGTCGACGGACGAGGTGGGTGCTGACGAAGGGACCGCCGACCAGGACGAGACGGACGAGGACCTGATCGGCGAAGCCGGGACTGACGAAGCGGCGACCGACGATGACGGCGGCGGGTTGTTGAGTCGGCTGTTCGGCGGCTCGGGCTCCGACGACGAGGGGGCGTCTGACGAGGGGGCGTCTGACGAGGGGGCGTCTGACGAGGGGG
>JAZKSB010000033.1:0-14855 GCA_036626315.1 Halobacteriales archaeon | reverse complement strand
GAGCGAGGCGGGCCTCGACGAGATCCGGTTTCACCCGCCGCTGGAGCAGTGTGGCGACCTCCACGGCACCGAGTGGGAGGTGATCCTCTACGTCGCCCGCGAGGAGGGGCTGACACCCGCCTTCGAGATTCCCGGGATCCGCCCGGAGGAGGAGTTTCTGGAGTTTCTCGACGAGGGCGCCGCCGAGTTCTGCAACGTCAACGAGTTCGAGATGAGCCACGGCAACTACCGCCGGATGCAACAGCAAGGGTTCGAACTCAAGGAGGGCCACATGAGCGCGGTCGGGGACACCCGCGAGGAGGTGCTGGACGTGATGGGCGACCACGAGAAGGTCTACTTCTGTACGTCGGTGTTCAAAGACGCCGCCCAGCACCGCCGGCGCCTCAAGCGGATGGCCCGAACGATGCGCCGGGAGTTCGACGAGATCAGCGACGACGGGACGCTCGTCTACGGGAAGACCACGGCCGACCCCGGACGGTTCGAGGAACTCGGGGTCCCCGAGGAGTTCTACGCCGTCAAGGACGACCACGTCGAGGTGGCCTGGTGGCTGCTGGAGGAGATGGTCGAGGACGGCGACGTCGACGCCGGCGAGATAGTCGAGCAGTATCCCACCTACGACGGCACCGTCGTCGAGCGGACGCCGCTGGCCTGACCGGCGGCCAGGTGCTCCTCGACGACGGGGCCGCGGCGGAAACTGGAGAACGGACGGCAGTCAGCCGGAAGCCCACCTCAGGCGATCTGGTCGTACTGGTCGGAGAGCTTCTCCGCGGCTTGCGCGAGCTGTTCGCGCTCGAACTCGGTGAGGTCCCACTCGACGACCTCCTCGACGCCGTCGCGCCCGAGTTTCAGCGGCACGCCGAGGCCGACGTCCTCGTGGCCGTACTCGCCCTCCAGGGGGATCGAGCCGGGCAGCACCTCGCCGGTGTCCCGCAGGATGGCCTCGGCCATGTGGGCGACGCCGGTGGCGGGGCCCCACTCGGTCGCGCCCTTGCGCTCGATGACGTTCATCGCTGACTTCTGGAGGGACTCGAGGATCTCCTCCTTCTCGTCGTCGGTGAACTCGGGGTCGCGGCCGTCGACCCGGACCTGCGAGAACAGCGGCGCCTGGGCGTCGCCGTGCTCGCCGAGGATGGTCGCCTCGACGTTGGCGACCTCGGTGTCGAAGCGCTCGCTGAGCACGTATCGGAAGCGCGCGCTGTCCAGCCGCCCGCCGAAGCCGATGACGTGCTCGCGGGGGCGGTCGCCGACCTCGTAGAGGTGGCGGTTGAGGATGTCAACCGGGTTCGACGTGGTGATCGAAATGAAGTCGTCGGTGTGCTCCTCCAGCGACGACCCGATGTCCTCCATGATCGGGGCGTTGTCCTCCGCCAGGTCCAGGCGGGTGTCCCCGGGCGAGCGCGGCAGGCCCGCCGTGATGATCACCACGTCCGACCCGGCGGTCTCCTCGTAGGTGCCCTGCCGGACGGTCGTGTTGGCGTCGTAGGCGATTCCGTGATTGACGTCTGCGGCCTGGCCGACCGCCTCGTCTTCCTTGTCCGGGATGTCGACGAACACGATCTCGTCCGCGACGTCCCGCAGTGCGAGGTTGTAGCCGGCGGCGGCGCCGACGGTACCGGCGGCGCCGACGATGCTGACCTTTGTCATGCCGTGTCGAACTTCTTCCGGTGGTGTGGTAAATCGTTCGAAATTCCCGTCGGAGTGGGAACCGTTTTGCGAGGTGTCGAGCATGGGTCGCAGGGAGCTGTCGCACCATCAGTACGTTTTTCGCCGTGCGACGCGTTCGATCGCCCATGAGCGACACCGACGACGGTTCGCCGGACGGGGACGACGGGGGATTCGACAAGGAGGCCGAGCGCGAGCGTCTGCGCGAGAAGTACGAGCGGGACCAGGAGCGCCGGGAGGCGACCCAGCAGATGAGCGACCTGCTCTTGAAGGGGGCGACGATGACCAACCAGCACTGCGAGGAGTGTGGGTCGCCGCTGTTCCGGATGGACGGCGAGGTGTTCTGTCCCAGTTGTGGCGGGACCCGCGAGGAAGAACCCGACGCGGAGCCCGCAGCGGGGAGCGACGAATCGGCGGCGACGCCGGGTGACGACGCCGGAGTCGGGATCGACGAGGAGGAAGGCGACGAGCGACCCGCCGCCACCGGCGACCCGGCGGAGGCAGGCACTCCCGACGCCGCTCGGCCGGCGCAACGGCCCGACGAGTCCGAGCGGACGACCGAGCGGCAGACCGCCGCCGAACGGACCGACGATCCGGCCGGCCGCCGCGAGCAGGCGGTTGCGGGCAGGAACGAGCCGGAAAGCGCGGGCGGAGCCGACGACGCCAGTCGCCGGGAAACGGGAGACGGCCCATCCCGAGAACGGGGAGCGACCCCGACCGGTCGGTCACGGTCGGACCGCGAGGAGGCGGGGATGCCGTCCCGTCGACCCGGCCCCCACGAGGCCTCCGTCGAGGAGGCGCCCTCGATGGCACAGGCGACCGCGTCGCTGCGGCGGGCCATCGTGAGCCTCTCCGAGCAGGCCGCCCAGAGCGACGACCCCAAGCGTGCGCGGGACCTGCTGGAGGCCGCCGGCGAAGCCGCCGAGGCGCTGTCGGAACTCCAGGACTGATCCGGTCCCGGGGGCCCGCTACGGGTCGTAGTCGCTGCCGACGACCTCCCGTATCCGGTCGGCAGTCACCCGGCCGACCCCCTCGACTTCCAGCAGGTCGTCCTCGCGGGCGGTCATCACGGCCTCGACCGTGCCGAACGCCTCCAGCAGCGCCCTCGCGGTCACCGGTCCGATGTCCGCGATCGCCGAGACGACGTACTCCTGCTGCTCGGCCAGGGTCTTTGCCTGCTTCTCGCCGTGGACGTCCACCTCGCGGTCGGACACCTCCTGCTCGCGGGCGGCGACGACGTGCAGCAACTCGGTGGTGTCGGCCTCGTCGTCGGTGAACAGCACCGAGGCGTCGAAGTCGACGGCCAGCGACGCCAGCGCCCCCCTGACGGCGTTTGGGTGGACGTTGCGCTCCCCGTAGAGGTCCCCGCCCTCCAGGACGAGGACGGGGCGGGCGTAGTGGCGGGCCAGGTCGCCGACCTGCTCGAACATCGAGCGGTCGCCGCCGGTCAGCGAGTCCAGGAAGTCCGCCACGGACTTGCGCTCGACGGCCACGCGGTCCGACAGCACGTAGTCGCCCACCGACAGCGTCTCCAGGCGGACGGAGACGCCCTCGCGCTTCGAGAGTTCCCGGGCGATGGTCGCGTCCGTCTCGCGCTGGTCGGCGACGATTTCGACCGTCCCTCCCTCGCCCGCCGCCGTGGCGACGACGGCCCCGTCCTCGACGCTCGATTCCGGCTCCCCGTCGGGGCTGGCTTCGGAGTCCTCGCTCGCATCGCTCTCGGCCTCGGTCGTCCCGGCATCGGCGTCGGTCTGTTCTTTGGACGCATCGTCGGCGAACGCCTGCAGGCCCGCCTCGACGTCGTCGGCGTCGGCGAACGCCCCGAGGCTGGCCTGCTCGCCGGCGTCGATCTCGGCCTCCAGGTCCTCGGCGACGGCCTTGAGCTGGCGGAGTTCGTCCTCCATCTGTCGCTCGCGGTTGCGGGAGATCCAGAAGTACGCCTCGTCACGGGTGTCCTCGGCCAGAAGCACCACGACGCTGCCCGACGTCTGGCGGCCGGTGCGACCCTTCCGCTGGATCGAGCGGATGGCCGTCGGCACCGGCTCGTAAAACAGCACCAGGTCGACCTCCGGCACGTCCAGGCCTTCCTCGGCGACCGACGTCGAGACCAGCACCTCGAACTCGCCGGCCCGGAACGACTCCAGGGTCGCCTGCTGTTCGGTCTGGGTCATGCCATCCGAGCCCTCCCGGTCGTTCTGGCCGACGAACCGCCGAGCGTCGAAGTGGTCGTCCAGAAACGCCGTCAGCGCTTCAGCGGTGTCGCGGGATTCGGTGAAGACGATGACCCGGTCGCCGCCCTCGATGCCCAGCGTTTCGGCGATCAGCCGGCGGGCCTCCGAGTACTTGGGATGGAGGCCGTCGAAGTCCTCGGCGGCCTGCATCGCCTCCCGCACCCGGGGGTCGGAGACGAACCGCTGGCTGGCCTTCGAGGCGCCCGACGAGCGGGCGGCGTTGCGCTGGCGCTCGAAGTACCGCCGCAGCGACTCCACCGACTGGGTCTCGACGTAGGTCACCGCCGTCTTGAGTTTGCGGACCTCCGCGTGGACGGACATCCCCTCGTAGCCCTTCGAATCGTCGGCGTCGATGAGCCGCTGGAGTTTGCCCCGCATCTCCTTGAGGTCCCCCTCCGAGAGGTCGGGGTCCGTCGTGGTCGTCACGCCCAGGTCTTTCAGGGTCGCCAGCCGGTCGGCGACGACCGTCTTGAGCGCGTCACGGATCTCGAGCAGTTCATCGGGCAGTTCCACGCGCACCCACTCGACTTCGGTCTCGTGGGTGTACGGCTCGACGTCGGGATCCTCCTCCGTCTTGACCTCGACCCGCCGGATGCCGAGGTTCTCACAGACCTGCCGGATCGCCTCCTCGTCGCCGCCGGGGGAGGCGCTCATCCCCGTGACCAGCGGGTCGGCGGCGTCGGCGTGGTAGCGCTCGGCGATGTAGGTGTAGGCGTAGTCGCCGGTCGCCCGGTGGCACTCGTCGAATGTGACGTGGGTCACGTCCCGCAGCGAGATTCTGGAGCCGACGAGGTCGTTCTCGACGACCTGCGGCGTCGCGACGACGACGCGGGCTGATTCCCAGCGGTCGGCCCGGTCGTCCGGTCTGACCTCGCCGGTGAAGACGACGATCTCCTCGTCGGGGATCGACAGCGCCTCCCGGTAGAAGTCGGCGTGCTGGCGGACGAGCGGCTTCGTCGGCGCCAGAAGCAGCGACGTTCCGCCGACCGACTGGAGGCGCTCGGCGGTGACGAGCAGGCTCACCGTCGTCTTGCCCAGCCCCGTCGGCAGCGAGACCAGCGTGTGGTGGTCCTTCGCGGTCCCGGCCAGGTCGAGCTGGTAGAGCCGGCGCTCGATGACGCCCGGCTGTAGCAGGTCGTGTTCGACGTACTCCGTCTCGTCGGCGGTCGCCATCCGGGCAGCGTTTGGCCGCCGTCGCGGTTAAGGGTTCGCGTAGCGGGGTGGAACTGAACCGCCGGGCGCGATTTTAAGTCGGAAGGGGCGGCCAGGCCCGCCGTGTCGTGAGAGCCACCCCGCGGCGAGCAGCGGCAGCGCGGCGCGCCGTCGCGAGGACCACGAGCGCCGCCTGTTCGCCACTCAGAGCGCCGCGAGCGCTGCGTCGGTCGCCCACATCGCCACGCCGGCGCCGACGGGGATGGTGACGTTGTCGTCCAGCACGTAGCCGGCGACGACCGGCTTGACGCCGTCCGCCGCCGTCGCGACGAGCGCCCCGGCCACCGCGGCGGCGGGCCGGAGATGCGGAAGCGCAAGCAGCAGGCAGACGCCGAACATCACCGCCAGCACCCGGAGCGGCTTGACCCCGTCGGCGCTTCCCGAGCCGAGCAGACCGCTGATCGGGTCGCCGAGCGTGAGCATCAACATCGCCGGCACGGCGACGACCGGCCGAAACAGCACGACGACGGCGGCCATTCCGGCGGCGTACAGCGCGTAGCCGGCGGGGTTGTCCTGCTCGTACTCCCGGGTGAGCAGGTCGAAGAGCCGCCAGTCGAGCCGACCGGCCAGCCGGAGCAGTTCGAGCACGCCGGCGACGCCAGCACCGCCGAGCACGAACCACGCCACCCAGCGCCACGGGACCCACCCCAGCAGGTAGGGGAGCGGGACCAGCGTGCCGGCCGCGTGGACGAACCGGCGGGCCAGTTCGTGGGCCATCTCACCGCAGGTCGTCGAACGAGCGCTCGCCGGCCCGGAGCGACGAGAGCACGGCCGGGAGGTCCTCGGTGGCCACCCGCACCTGGTCGGTTGTGTCCCGATCGCGGACGGTGACCGTGTCGTCCTCGACGGTGCGCTCGTCCAGGGTCACGCAAAACGGCGTCCCGACCTCGTCCTGGCGGCGGTAGCGCCGGCCGATGGAGCCGGAGTCGTCGTAGGTCGCGTCCAGGCCGTGGCGGCGCAGCCGCTCGGTCAGATCCCGGGCCTGCCCTTCGAGATCGTCCAGCAGCGGGAACACGCCGACGAACGTCGGGGCCACCTCCGGCGGCAACCGGAGGTAGGTCCGGTGCTCGCCGTCGACCTCGTCCTCGGCGTAGCCGTGGGCCAGCACGGCGTAGACCAGCCGATCCACGCCGAAGGACGGTTCGACCACGTGGGGTCGGACGTGTTCGCCGTGTTCGGTCTGCACGACCACCTCGAAGCCCGTGTGCTCGACGGGCACGGAGACGGACTCGCCGTCGACCTCGACGGTCACCGCATCCTTGTGGAAGGCGTCGGGGTCCGCGGCGGCGAGCGCCTCCAGCGCGTCGACCACCGCGCCGGCCCGGTCCCCGAACTCCGGGCCGAGGTAGCTCATGTCCGGATCCACGGTCGGTCGCTCGACGGTCACCGGCTCGTCGTACTGCCGGAAGACGGTGAAGTCGTCGTCGGCGTGGGCGGCGTGTTTCGACAGGTCGTAGTCGGCCCTGTAAGCGAAGCCGGCAAGTTCGATCCAGTCGGCGGGCTCGCCGGGGGCGCTGACGTCGGCCTCGGCGTCCCAGCAGTCTCGTGCGTAGTGGGCGCGCTCGCCGGCCAGGTGCTGGCGGTACCGGAACCGGTCCATGTCGATGCCGATGCGCTCGTGCCAGGGAGTCGCAACCCCGAGGTAGTAGGCGATCCAGGGGTCCCCGACGACGCCGTCTTCGAGCGCCTCCCGGACGGTCATCTCCAGGACGCCGTCGGCGCCGTCCTCGAACTGGCGCTCTGCCGGGTACAGCGGCAGCGTGACGTCTGCCACCGCCGCAAGCGGCGGCTCGTCGCGTTCGGGGTCGAAAAACTGCTCCAGTTCGGCCTGGTGGAGCTCCCGGAGGCGCTTGAGCCCGCCGCGGGGGCTGATCTCGTTGCGGTAGGCCGGACCGATCTGGGTGACGGCAAACGGAAGCGTGTTTCGCGCGTACTCGGCCAGCCGGGGAAAGTCGACGAAGATGCCCTGGGCGGTCTCCGGACGGAGGTAGCCGGGGTCGGCGTCGCCGGGGCCCAGAGTCGTCTCGAACATGAGGTTGAACTCCTCGACGGGCCGGCCCGCCAGCGAGGCGCCACACGCCGGGCAGGCGACGTCGTTGTCGGCGATCAGCCGCTCTATCTCCTCGATCGGCAGTCCCTCCGCCTCCTCGACGTCGGCGTGGTCCTCCACGAGGTGGTCGGCACGGTGGCTGGCCCCGCACTCGGGACAGGACACGAGCATGTCGTCGAACGTGTCGAGGTGACCGGACGCCTCGAACACGGGTTCGGCCAGCACGGTCGGCGCGTCCACCTCCAGGTTGCCCTCCCTGACCGTGAACCGGTCGTGCCACACGCGCTCGACGTTGCGCTTCAGCGCGGCGCCCTCCGGGCCGAACGTGTAGAAGCCGGCGGCGCCGCCATAGGGTTCGCTCGTCCGGAAGTAAAACCCCCGGCGCCGGGCCAGTTCGGCCAGTCGCTCCGCCAGCGGCTCCGTTCGGTCGGCCAATTCACTCATAGATCGCCTTCAGCAGATCCATGTCGAGCACGATGCCGGCGAGGCGGCCGCCGGACACGAGGGGGATCTGCTCGATGTCGTGTTCGATCATCAGCTGGGCGGTCTCCCTGGCGGTCTTGGTCCCGCCGACCGTCACGAGGTCGTCGGTCATAAACTCCGAGACCGAGTCGGCCGGGATCTCGACGTCGCGAGTCGGCATGTAGCGGGCCCCGACGGCCTTGATCCCCTCCCACATCCACTCGTCGTCCTGGCCGGCGATGCTGTCGCCGGTGTCGGTCTCGCCGGCGACGACGCGGGCGACCTCGATGATGTCGACCTCGGTGGCGATGCCGGCCATCTCCCCGTCGTCGTCGAGCACGACGACGTACGGCGTGTCAGCGTAGGAGATCTCCCGTTCGACGACCGGAAGCGGCGTCTCCCGCCAGGTCGTGTTGACCTCCCGGGTCGCCAGGTCGCCGACCGGAGTCTCGCCGGCGACGTCGCCGTGGGCCATCGCGAAGATGATGTCGGTCACCGTGACGATCCCCTCGAGCCGTCCGTCGACGACCGGCACCCGGCGGGCGTTCTCCTCGACCATGCACCGGGCGGCTTCCTCGATGGGGGTGTCTCGAGTCGTCGTCGGCACGTCGTCCATCAGCAGCGCGATCTGGTCCTCGTCGGGGGCCTCGATGAGCGCCTCCCGGGAGACGAGCCCGCGGTATTCCTCGCCCTCGGCGGTCTCCTTGACGACCGGCACCGACGAGAACTGTCGTTCCTGGAGATACGAGAGGACGTCGTCCCTGGTGCCCGGCAGCTCGACGGTCACGACCTCCGAGCGCGGCGTCATCGCGTCTGCGACGTTCATGTGGGCAGGTTATACAGGCCCCTCGCTCTTGTACCCTACGACACGTTGTTGCGGCGTCACATGCCCATTATCGGGGTCCTGCAGGTCGCTCGGCGCATCTGCCACGATAGCAGGCGGGCGGCCACGCTGGTCGGCCGCGGACCGGGAATCATCCTGCCGTTTCGACGCGTTTTTATGGGTGTGCGAGGAAGTCCCACATATGTCGGCCAGCGCTCCCCGCCCGACGAACGGAGGCGAGGTCATGGCGTCCGTCGACGCCGACGAGTACGTCATCGCGGACATCTCCGAGGACGGGGCCTGGTTGTCCATCTGCGTTCAGGACGCCCCGTGTGTCCGCGACTGGCGATAGCCCCGTCCGGCGCTGCGGAGCGCGGTTCCAGGTCTCGCGGTACGGCGGTCGCCGGATCGCACCCGGGTTCGCCGGGAGGGCACCATTTTTGTGCGCGCCCGCCGTGGACGCTCGCATGCACTACCGAGAGGTCGAGGGTACCCGCGAGTTCGTCGTTCGCCTTGAGACCGGCCGCGACTGGCGCAGCGAGATCGAGCGACTCGCGGACGAGGAGGAACTCGACGCGGCGTTTTTCTTCGGACTCGGCGCGGTGATGGACGCCGATATCTGGTATTACGACCAGGACGAGGGGGAGTACCGGTCCGTCGAGTTCGACGAACCGCTGGAGGTCGTCGCGAACGTCGGCAACGTCTCCTGGCTGGACGGCGAGCGGTTCGCTCACACCCACGCGGTTCTGGCACGCCAGAACGGCCAGGCGCTGGGCGGCCATCTCGACGCAGGCACAGTCTTCGCGGGCGAGGTGTACGTCCGGGCCTTCGAGGAGCCCCTCGAACGGGAGTACCACGACCCGACCGACCTGGACCTCTGGCTCTGACATGAGCGAGGAGGACCGCCTCCTCGCAGACGATCCCGGCGAGGGGGGCGATACGGGAGGGGACGACCCGACGCTGCGGCCGGCGGACCGGCGCTACTTCGAGACCATCGAGTCGGAACTCGACGAGGCGCTGGCGCTGGCCGAGCGGGCCCGCGAGGGGAGCCGCGACCCCAGCGAGTCCGTCGAGATCCCCGTCGCGAAGGACATGGCCGACCGCGTCGAGAAGGTACTGGGGATCGACGGGGTCGCCGAGCGCGTCCGACAGCTGGAGGGCGAGATGTCCCGCGAGGAGGCCGCCCTGGAACTGGCGACGGACTTCGCGACGGGCGAGGTCGGCGACTACGAGACGAAGGCCGGCAAGATCGAGGGCGCGGTCCGGACCGCCGTCGCGCTGCTCACCGAGGGCGTGGTCGCCGCGCCCATCGAGGGCATCGACCGGGTCGAACTGCTCGAAAACGACGACGGCTCGGAGTTCGTCAACATCTACTACGCCGGCCCGATCCGCTCGGCGGGCGGGACCGCCCAGGCGCTGTCGGTGCTGGTCGCCGACTACGTGCGCACGCTGGTCGGGGTCGACGAGTACCGCGCCCGCGAGGCCGAGGTCGGCCGGTACGTCGAGGAACTGAACCTCTACGACGAGGAGACCGGCCTCCAGTACGCCCCCAAAGACGCCGAGACGGAGTTCATCGCCGAGCACGTCCCCGTCATGCTCGACGGGGAGGCCACGGGCGACGACGAGGTCGACTCCCACCGGGGCCTGGACCGGGTCGACACCAACAGCGCCCGCGGCGGGATGTGTCTCGTCCTCGGGGAGGGGATCGCCCAGAAGGCCCCGAAGATCCAGCGGTACACCAGGGAACTCGACGAAGTCAACTGGCCGTGGCTCCGGGACCTCATCGACGGGACCTTCAAGGGCGGCGGCGACGCTGGCGACGACGCCGGGGACGACGACGCCGACGCGAGCGGTGAGACGGCCGACGAGGAGGCCCGCCCCGACGGACCGCCGCGGGCGGAGCCGACACGGAAGTTCCTCCGGGACCTCATCGCCGGACGGCCGGTCTTTTCACACCCCTCCGAGCCGGGCGGCTTCCGGCTGCGCTACGGGCGGGCCCGCAACCACGGGTTCGCGACCGCGGGCGTCCACCCCGCGACGATGCATCTCGTGGACGACTTCCTCGCGGCCGGCACCCAGATCAAGACCGAGCGCCCGGGGAAGGCCGCCGGGGTCGTCCCCGTCGACACCATAGAGGGCCCGACCGTCCGGCTGGCAAACGGCGACGTCCGCCGGATCGACGACCCTGAGGAGGCCATCGAGATACGCAACGGCGTCGAGAAGGTCATCGACCTCGGGGAGTACCTGGTCAACTACGGCGAGTTCGTCGAGAACAACCACCCGCTGGTCCCCGCCGGCTACACCTTCGAGTGGTGGGTTCAGGAGTTCGCCGACACGGACGCCGACGTGCAGGCGCTGCAGGACGACCCCCACGTCGACCTGGAGCGGCCCGACGAGCGGGAGGCCATCGCGTGGGCCCGCGAGCACGATGTCCCGCTCCACCCCGAGTACACCTACACCTGGCACGACGTCTCCGTCTCGCAGTTCGAGCGGCTGGCCGACGCGGTCGCCGGCGGCGAGATCCGGGACGGCGAACTCGTCGTCGAGCACACCCACGAGGTCAGCGAGGCGCTGGAGGCGCTGCTGGTCGAGCACCGCCAGCGCGACGCCGAGATCCGCGTGCCGGAGTGGCGCGCGCTGGCCCTCTCGCTGGGCGTCCGCGGCGAAGGCGTCGAGGAGCCGCCGGCGGAGGCTCCCGACGGCCGAACTGGGGAGGGCCCGCCAGGTGGCGCCACCGACGGCGGGGGCGTGGACGGCTCGCCAGGTGGCGCCACCGACGGCGGGGCGGGAGAGAGCTCGCCGAATGGCGGCGGCGACCTGGAGCGCACCTGGGAGACCCTGCCTGCCGAGGCCCGCGAGTGGGGGGCCGGCGAACCGGGGAGCAACGCCGTGAAGGCGGCAAACGCGGTGGCACCGTTCCCGATCCGCGAGCGAGCGCCGACGCGGGTCGGCAACCGGATGGGCCGCCCGGAAAAGTCCGAGGAGCGGGAACTGTCGCCCGCGGTCCACTGCCTGTTTCCGCTGGCCGAGGCCGGCGGCGACCAGCGGTCGGTCGCCGAGGCCGCCAGCCACGCCGAGGGAATGCAGGACACGCCCGGCCGGATCGAGGTCGAGGTCGGCCGGCGGGTCTGCGAGGACTGCGGCGAGCGCACCTGGCGCAACCGGTGTCCCGAATGTGAGAGCCACACCGATCCCCACTACACCTGTCCGGACTGCGGCCAGGAACTGACTCCCGACGAGTCCGGGCGGGTCGTCTGTGACCGCTGCGAGGTCGAGGGGACCTCCGTCGAGCCCCGAACAATCGACGTACGGGCCGAGTACCGGGACGCGCTGAAGCGGGTCGGCGAGCGCGAGAACGCCTTCGACGTGCTGAAAGGCGTCAAAGGGCTGTCCAGCGAGCACAAGACCCCCGAACCGTTCGACAAGGGGGTGCTACGGGCGAAACATGGCGTCTCGGCGTTCAAGGACGGCACCGTCCGCTACGACATGACCGACCTGCCGGTGACCGCCGTCAGGCCCGCGGAACTGGACGTCACCGCCGAGCAGTTCCGGGAACTAGGCTACGAGACCGACGTCCGCGGCGACCCCCTGGAGCACGACGACCAGCTGGTCCACCTGAAGGTCCAGGACGTGATACTGTCGGACGGCGCCGCCGAGCACATGCGCAAGACCGCCGACTTCGTGGACGACCTGCTCGCGGAGTACTACGGGCTGGAACCGTTCTACGAGGTCGAGGACCGCGAGGACCTCGTCGGGGAACTGGTGTTCGGGATGGCGCCGCACACTTCCGCCGCCGTCGTGGGGCGAGTCGTCGGGTTCACCTCGGCAGCGGTCGGCTACGCGCACCCGTATTTCCACGCCGCCAAACGGCGAAACTGCTTCCATCCCGACACCAAGGTCTGGTATGAGGACGACGCCGGGTGGCACCACGAGCGCATCGAGACGCTCGTCGAGGACCGACTGACGGACCCTCGCGAGGACGACTTCGGGACGCTCGTCCAGGAACTCGACGGATCGATCCAGGTCCCATCCCTCGACGACGAGGGGCACCACACCCGCAAGCCCGTCGAGGCAGTCTCCAAACACCGTTCCCAGGACCACCTGGTCGAGATTCGCACCCGGGACGGGCGGGAACTGACGGTGACCCCGGACCACGCGATGCGGCGCTGGACGCCGTCCGGCATCGAGGAGGTCGAGGCCAGGGAACTGTCGGCGGGCGACGACCTGCCGACGCCGAAGCACGTCGCCCTCGGCGGGCGAACCGCGTCGTTCGACCCGCTCGCCGAGTCCGTCGAGGACGACGTCGGAACCCGGAGTCAGCGCGTGTTCGACGACGGCGGGGACGTCTGGCTGGACGAGGTGGAGGCGGTCGCGATCCGCGAGAGCGACATCGAACACACCTACTCGCTCACGGTCGCGGACACCCACACGCTGGTCGCAAACGACATCTACGTCGGGCAGTGCGACGGCGACGAGGACTGCGTGATGCTGCTGATGGACGGCTTGCTGAACTTCAGCGAACAGTACCTGCCCGACAAGAGAGGCGGGAGGATGGACGCCCCCCTCGTGATGACCTCCCGCATCGACCCAACCGAGATCGACGACGAGGCCCACAACATGGACGTCGTCGACCGGTACCCCCGGGAGTTCTACGAGGCGACCCGGGAGATGGCCGACCCCGGCGACGTCAACCTCGAAATCGCCGAGGACACCCTCGCCACCGGCCGCCAGTACGCGGGCTTTGACCACACCCACGACACCGGCGACATCGCCGCCGGTCCGGACCTGTCGGCCTACAAGACCCTCGGGTCGATGATGGAGAAGATGGAGGCCCAGCTGGAGCTGTCGCGCAAACTCCGGTCAGTCGACGAGACCGACGTGGCAGAGCGGGTCATCGAGTACCACTTCCTGCCGGATCTGCTGGGCAACCTCCGGGCGTTCGCCAGCCAGGAGGTGCGGTGTCTGGACTGCGGGGAGAAGTACCGCCGGGCGCCGCTGAGCGGGAACTGCCGGGAGTGTGGCGGCGACGTGACCCTCACCGTCCACCGGGGGTCGGTCAACAAGTACATGGACGTCTCCCGCCGCATCGCCGACGAGTACGGCGCCGACGCCTACACCCGACAGCGGCTGAAGATCCTCGAGGAGTCCCTGGAGTCGATCTTCGAGGACGACACCAACCGCCAGGCCGGCATCGCGGACTTCATGTGACGGCGCGGGACGGTTTTATTGTCGCCCGGCCGTTGCCCCTACCATGGGGGAGAAGACCACGGGAGACGACGGCACACTGCGGTTCGGCACCGAGGTGTACGACGAGGACGGCAACAGACTCGGCCAGGTCCAGGGGTTCGAGCCGGAGGGATTCTACGTCGCCGTCGGGGGGAACGTCGAGGTTCCCGAGGCGGCGTACGTCCGCACGGCAGCCGATGTCCCGGACCGGGAGGTGCTCTGGCGGTGCCAGGAGTGCGGGGAGATGGGGACTCTCGATCCGGAACTGCCAGCGTCGTGTCCGGACTGTGGCGCGCCCCGGGAGTGTCTGTATCACTACCTGGAGGACTGACCGCTCCGCACGTCGGGACCCTGGCAAGCGGTCTAGACCCGCACCGTCACCCACAGCGCCGCCAGGCCGCCCGCGAGGATGGCAAACCAGTAGGAGGCGACCCGGTAGACGACCGCCAGCGCGAACGCCTGGCCGGCGGCCAGCGGCGTCAGCGCGAGCAGGAGCACGACCAGCGCGCTCTCGACGGCGCCGGTGCCGCCCGGCGTCGGCACCAGCCCCGCGAGCGTCGACGCAGGCACGATGAACAGCACGACGAGCGGGTCGATCGGGCTCCCCAGCGTGTACGAGCCGAACAGGAGCGGGAGCGCGAATAGCACCCACCCGGAGTAGGAGAACACCAGCGCGTACAGCAGCATCCGGGGGCTGTCGGCGATGCGCTCCAGCGCCGCGTAGAACTCGTCGATGCGTCGGCGCACCCCCGCGACGCTGAGCCGGTCGGTGCGGGTTGCCACCGGCCCCACGAGCCGCAGGACGGCGGCCTCGACGCCGCCGCGGTGGCGCCAGCCGACGTACACGAGCCCGGGAGTGCCCAGCGCCATCGCGACCAGCCCCCAGGCCAGGTTCTCGGCGCCCTCCGGGAGGCCGGCCTGCAACAGCAGCCATCCGAGTCCCACCGCCGCGAAGTTGAAAAACGGGAGGAGGTTCAGCAGGTCCGCCGTCACCACGGAGGCGAGGCTGTCCTGGTAGCTGGCCTCGGTGTCCCGGCTGAGCACGTATGCGATGAACGGTTCGCCGCCCGCCTGTCCCAGCGGCGTCACGTAGTTCGCGAACGTGGCTGCATAGTAGGTGACGACCAGCCGCCGGTATGGTGTCTCGACGCCGACGACTGCCAGCACCACCTGCCAGGCCTTGCCCCAC
>JAZKSB010000032.1:0-15062 GCA_036626315.1 Halobacteriales archaeon | reverse complement strand
ATCGGCTACCAGACGAACCTGATGGTGTACGGGCCGGGCGGCTACCGCTTTACCGACTACCTGTGGGCCGGCGGCCTGCTGCAACTGGTCTTTGCGGCCGTGACGACGCTGGGCACCGTGCTCTTCTCGCCGATGTAGTGACCGGGGAATTGTGCTCTTCCCGCCGCTGTCGGACAGTCGCCGATTTCGTGCGGGCGGTCAGATCGCGGCCCGTACCCGTTCCACAAGCGGGCCGGCGTTCACCTCGCCGGCGAACGACAGGAACAGGCCGCCGTCGCCGTCGGTGACCCGGACGACGGTCGCGCCGCTGGCGAAGGTGGCAAAGCCGTAGGCGTCCTCCGCCGGCGGGTACAGTTCCTCGAAGAAGTTCCGCTCCTCGAAGTCCAGGTGGAGGTACTCGTGGAGCTGGTCGGCGACGGCGGCTACCTCCTCGCGGCCCCCGTACTCCTCGATGACGGGATCGGCGAGATAGAGGATCCGGTAGTCCTCGGCGGTGTACTCCGCGACGGCCCGGAGGTCGTCGGCGGCGTCCGCCTCCAGGACGGCGGCCAGGGCGGCGTCGGCGTCGAAGTCGACGAGCGACGGGGGGTTCCGCTCAGGCATCAGGACGAGGTTACTGGTGTGGGGGCAAATAGCTGGGGGCCGCGAGCGAAGCGCTTTTCCCCGTCTCGGGGATATTCGATGGCGTGGGACCGTGGGTTAGCGGTATACTTCGGGCCTTGGGTGCCCGTGACCCCGGTTCGAATCCGGGCGGTCCCATCTCGTATTTCTTCTCAAGCGAGCACCGCGACGCGTGTGCTAGCGACTGGCCGTGATGGCGACCCACCGGATTCGGGGTAGACGAGACGCAGCGCCCGAACGGAGTGAGGGCGACCGTCTCGGCGTGGTTCGAATCCGGGCGGTCCCAGACTCCTACGTGACCAACTGGCAGTCGAGAGAAAGCGCCATAGTGCTCGGAGTTACAGGGGTGGTATAGCGAGGTACTGTCCGTCCTTCAGATCCGTTGTCGTCACCAACAATCTGTTTCCCGAGAACGGTACTGTAAACTGGTTGCCCCCTCACCTGTCAATTTTATAGGTCCGGGGCGGATGATTTGGTGGAGAGATGGCCGACGGCGAACTGCCAACGGTCGATGATGTGTTTGCCATCCACGAGGACATCGTCGAGCAGTACGACCTGCCTCCCGGAACCGGTCGGCCTTTCCCTCGGATCCCGATCGAGTCAGCAATTGACGACGCCAGAGAGCGTGACGACCACTTCTGGCGGGCTGCGACGTTACTGCGCGGTATCGCCAACGCTCACGTCTTTGAGGATGGGAACAAGCGGACCGCCTACACGACGGCGCGGACGTATCTGAGTCGTGTCGGCAAGGAAATCGCCCCCTCGAAAGCGCAACGAGCGGTGGTGATGCAACACTTCACGCGATTCGATGCATCCGAGCTGGCAACCTGGCTCGAAACCGGGGATATCGATGAAGACCGGCTACGCGAGCCGTACCCTGACTAAATACATCGTTCCACCGGACCCCGAACCTCGACGTGAGATGCTCCCTCTCTCCCGTGGTGGATTCGGGGTCTAAGATAGCGTTTTCACGGCTTGTGGGGGATCTTCCCCCAGACTTATGCCCGTTCGCGTCTGAGAGCGTGATACTATGGCCATCGAGGACGACGGATTCCGAGGCGAATCCGGCGACGACGGTGCGGACGAGCCGATCTCGGAGTTTCACGCCCGGGCGCGGGAACTCATGCAGGAGGACCGCGAGGTCCTCGACGCGCTGGACGAGTGAGAGAGGGCCCGCGGAGTTTTCCATCGAGAATAGCGTCTTCTCCGTTCAATGTGACATTCGGGACGACGTTGGGCATTAGCGATGTCTCCTCGTGGCCGGCCCGTTGGAGGTGGGATCTTCAGTTCGAACACGTTCTCCGAGCAAGCACCGCGACGCGTGTGCGAGCGGGCTGGCGACGACCGAGCAGAAATACGACCACTTTGATGCCGTCTAATTCTTAGGTTTGTTTATATGAACCGCATCTGAGCACGTTTCCGTATTTCTTTTAGTAATATCTTGGTGGCTTCAATATGTCCTGCTGAGTCGTTCTCGGCAGAGAATTTCTGGAATCTACGAGGAGAGATAACTGCGAGCATATCAGACGGACTCAGCATAATACTGACCCAGAACGGAAGAGCAACGAGTAGGCGAATTGCGAGTGGTGCATCAATTAAAAAGAACAATGCGGTACCAACCGTGGAACCAAGGAGAGTCGGTGCCAATCCGGCGAGTCGCACACCGAAAGGCGGAATGTCAAATGGTTCGTGTAATATAACCTCATTTGCCACCAATCCTCGCCATCGGTCAATATCCACGTCTCTCATCCATATTCGGGCAATAATCCAGTGACTGCGCTCATGAGATTCTGCTGCAAATACAAAGACAATGATAACGATCCCGGTCATCCTACCAAGGCTCACTATGTCGATACTCATTGATTGGCGATACTACTGCGGTGGTCATAAACAATGCCCTGGATGCACGTTTCCCTTTCGAGTTATTTGGTATTCTGACTTCTGTAGATTCATCTTACCGACTCAAACAACAATTTAAACACTTTCACTTTCACTCAGGGGGTACGGCTCACCCCTTTTACGTCCACCATCGAACCGATACGCCGCGTCACATGGCTAACCTCAACTCCCCCCGGACACCGATTGCCGACCCTGAAGAACTACCAGAAGAACCGCCTGACGACTTCGATCTCCGGTGTCCCGATCACCCGACGACCCACACCCGGATCGAGCTGCGGCGCGGTTACCTCCTACTGCGAGGAGTGGGAGGCCGTGAACGAGCATCCGCGGTATCAGTTCCTCTACTCGAATTTGAACAGCATACCTCAACGCTAACCCACCGTCACTGACACGTCAGCGACGCACTCCGTGAAACCACGTTGGCCGCGAGTTTATCCTTCCGTAGCCCCCACGTAGAAGCGATGACCTCCCCCACGAAGGGGTCTCCGACTGCCCCGGCCCGGAGCGCGTTCCGGTCGGGGATGCTCCTCGCGACCCTCGCCGCCGCCGTCGTCGTCGGCGTCGCGTACTGGCAGGGCCTGATCACGCCGTCGACCGTCGGATTGCTCGCGCTGCTGTCCCCGGTCTACCTGGTCGTGGCCGCCTCGGCGATCAACTCCTGGCTGGGCTACGGCGGCACGACCGCCCCGCTGAAGCGGGTCACGGACCCGCCACAGCCGTCTCGCTGGGACGGCACGCCCGAACAGCCGATCGCCGAGTTCGTCGACGACCCGCGGTACTACCTCGTCGGCATCGCCGTCCTGATCGGCCTCGGCCTGCTCGTGGCGGCACTGGAGTACCCGGGCGTCGCGTTCTTCGTACTCCTGTTTGCGATGCTGTCGATATGGCTGACTGCCGGGCGGTTTCTCCTCCCGCGGCTGGAAACGTACTTCGAGGACCGCGACGGGGCGAGTGCGGACCATTCCGGGGGCAAGAGCCTCTCCGCGGAACTCAAGGCCGGGATCACCTCGGCGACGCTGATGTTTGTGGTGCTCGCCGGGTTCGTCCTGCTGCTCGGTACGGTCTTCGGCCCATCGGCGCTGGGCTGACGGCCCGCTGGACTCCTCGGCGCCGGGCTAACGACCCGCTGGACCCTTCAGCGCTGGGCCGGCCGCCCACGGCGGCGTCCCCGGACGGCTCGACGCCGCCGGGGGACAGCCCCGGACGATCCGATGCCGCTTCCGGGGCGCCCTCCACCCCCCGTTTCACTTCCAGTACACCCTTTGCGAACCTTCATAGGGTGGCGCGCGGCTAGGGCAGGTACATGGCCACCGCGGAGGACCAGGAACTCGTCGAGCGGTTCGGGCAGTTCTACCGCAACTACTATCGGGAAGCCATCGGCGAACTCGCACAGGAGTATCCGGGGGAACGGCGGTCGCTGCACGTCGACTGGCAGGACCTGTACGTGTTCGACCAGCAGCTCGCTGAGGATTACCTCTCCCAGCCGGACCAACTCCAGGAGTACGCCGAAGAGGCGCTGCGGCTGTACGACCTGCCCGTGGACGTGAGTCTGGGGCAGGCCCACGTCCGGGTGCACAACCTGCCGGAGGCGACGGAGATCCGGGAGATCCGGGCGCGGCACGTCAACACTCTGGTGTCGGTCCAAGGCATCGTCCGGAAGGCCACCAGCGTGCGCCCGAAGATCCAGGAGGCGGCCTTCGAGTGCCAGCGCTGTGGCACCCTGACCCGCATTCCCCAGACGGGCGGTGACTTCCAGGAGCCTCACGAGTGTCAGGGCTGCGAGCGCCAGGGCCCGTTTAGCATCAACTTCGACCAGTCCGAGTTCGTCGACTCCCAGCAGATCCGCATCCAGGAATCCCCCGAGGGGCTGCGCGGCGGCGAGACACCCGAGAGCATCGACGTCCACATAGAGGACGACGTCACCGGCCAGGTGACCCCGGGCGACCACGTCACGGTCACGGGGGTGCTTCACCTCGAACAGCAGGGCAGCGGCAACGAGAAGTCCGCCGTCTTCGACGTGTACATGGACGGCGTCTCCGTCGAGATCGAGGACGAGGAGTTCGAGGAGATGGACATCACGGAGGCGGACAAGCGCCGGATCGTCGAACTCTCCAACGACGACGACATCTACGAGAAGATGGTCGACTCGATGGCGCCGTCGATCCACGGCTACCGCGAGGAGAAGCTCGCCATCGTCCTCCAGCTGTTCTCCGGCGTCACGAAGCACCTCGCCGACGGCTCCAGGACCCGCGGGGACCTGCACATGCTGCTCATCGGGGACCCGGGTACTGGCAAGTCGATGCTGCTGCAGTACGTCCAGAACATCGCGCCCCGCTCGGTGTACACATCCGGCAAGGGAAGTTCGGCGGCCGGCCTGACCGCCGCCGCGATCCGGGACGACTTCGGGGACGGCCAGCAGTGGTCCCTGGAGGCCGGCGCGCTGGTGCTTGCGGACAAGGGCGTCGCCGCCGTCGACGAGATAGACAAGATGGCGCCCGACGACCGGTCGGCGATGCACGAGGCCCTCGAACAGCAGTCGGTCTCCATCTCGAAGGCCGGCATCAACGCGACGCTGAAGTCCCGGTGTTCGCTTTTGGCGGCGGCAAACCCCAAGTACGGCCGGTTCGACGAGTACGAGCCCATCCCCGAACAGATCGAACTGGAGCCGGCGCTGGTGTCGCGGTTCGACCTGATATTCACCGTCACCGACCACCCCGACGAGGACGAGGACACGGAACTGGCCGAGCACATCCTCCAGAAGAACTACGCGGGGGAACTGTCCACCCAGCAGTCCAAACTCGCCGCCGCCAACGTCTCCGACGAGCAGGTCGCCGACGCCGCCGAGGACATCGAGCCGGAGATCGACGCCGAACTCCTGCGCAAGTACGTCGCCTTTGCCCGCTCGAACGTCTTCCCGACCATGACCGAGGCGGCCAGGGAGGCGATGCGGGACTTCTACGTCGACCTGCGGCTGAAGGGGGAAGGCGAGGACCAGCCAGTGCCGGTGACCGCCAGGAAACTGGAGGCGCTCATCCGGCTTGCGGAAGCAAGCGCCCGCGTCCGCCACGCCGACTACGTCGCGGAGGAGGACGCCGAGCGCGCGATCGACATCGTACGCTCGTCGCTGCAGGACATCGGCGTCGACCCCGAGACCGGCCAGTTCGACGCCGACATGATCGAGACCGGCACCTCAAAGAGTCAGCGCGACCGGATCCAGACGCTCAAACAGCTCATCGCCGAAATCGAGGAGGAGTACGAGGAGGGTGCCCCCGTCGAGACCGTCCTCGAGCGGGCCGACGAGGTCGGAATGGAGGCCTCGAAGGCCGAAACGGAGATCGAGAACCTCAAGCAGAAGGGCGAACTGTACGAGCCCAGCACCGACCACCTCCGGACGACGTAGGTCCGCCGCCGCCCCCGCATGTCCGTCCGCATCGCCGTCTGCACAACCTATTTGGCCGCCGCCCCCGACCCGCCACCGATGGACCGCATCGCCGCACTCCGGAACATCGAGGACGCGCTTGCCGAATTCGAGCGCGGCGAGTCCGACCTCGAATCGACCGAGCGGCGCGTCCTGACGGTGCTGCGGACCTATGCCACGGAGTTCGACGACCTGGCCGCCTACCGGGCCCGCGGCGACGACCCCGCCGACGGTCTCGTCGTCGCCGCTGCCGACCGCCCGCAGGCCCGCGACCGCGTGCTGGACCTGCTCGACGTTGAGGACGCCGAGTTCGAACTGGAGCAGGTGGGCTGAGTTTATCCCTGTTTGATTAAATTTAAATTCTGTCGGGAGAAACCGCCACCCGTGCTGCTGGTGGTGACCTACTCCCGGGCGGCCAGGCAGGCGCTTCGCAACGTCAGCGACGCCCACGAGGAGACCGTCGTCCGGCGGTTCGGGCGGGCGGCACTGGTGGAGGGGACGGAGTTCGGCGCGTTCCTGGCGACGTGGCTGCTGGCCGAGCACGCCCCCGACGTTCAGGTGGAGCGGGCGGTCCCGTTCGTGCCGGGCCGGGACGTCCCCGACCGGGTGCGGACGGCGGCGGCGGCCTACGCCGACCGCGACCACGTCAGCACGCCCTACGCGAAGTTCGCCGCCAACCGGGAGCATCCTTCGCCGGCGACGATGAAGGCCCGCGACCTATGAGAGTTCTGGCGGACGGGGCCGTCCTGACGGGCCGGGCAGTGGACTGCCGACCGCTCGCTGTCGACGGCCGGGCGCTCGTCCGGGCGATCCGGGGAGCGGCGTCGCCGGCGACCGTCCGGGCGCCGCCACCGACGCCCGTCCACGAGTACGCCGGCCACCTCCGGGTGTCTCCGTTTCCGTTCGTGCGGCGCTGGCGGCGGTCGCTCGCGGGCGCGGCGCGGCGGCCCCCCAGGACGACGAACTGGCGGCGGTGGAGGCGTCGCTGGCGGACCTCGATCCCCCGGAGGTCGACCTGGCGGGACCGCGCGAGCGACTGGCGGCAGCCGCCGACGCCGACGTCGACCGCCTCCGCGAGGAGGTGGCCGCAAGTCGGGGGGCGCTCCAGGTACGAAACGGCGCCGCCGCCGAGTCTCCGGATGCGGGCGACGGACTCACCGAGGCCATCGCCGAACTCACCGAGGCCGAGACCGAACGCGTCGCCGCCCGGCAGGCGTTCGAGCGCGCGCGAGGGGAGGCCCGCCGGGCGCGGGACGTCCGCCAGCGGCGGCTCCGTCTGCAGGACCGGGCGGCCAACCTCCGGCGGGCGGCCCGCGAGCACCTGGCTTCGGGCCTCCGCGCGGAGTTCGTCGACGCCGTCGCGGCGGTCCCCGGCGAGGGTCGGGTCCCCGGCGCGCCTGCCACCTTCGAGGGCGACCCCGTCACGGCGGCGCTGGCGGTCGCCCGCCTGGCCGACTACCGGGCGCCATTCGTGGTCGAAGCCGACCGGTTCGCGACCCCCGCCGCCGCGACCCGCATACTGGACGGTCCCGTGATACTCGCGTGAGACGCTCTGATTCGCGGCCCCTGTCGGTATCTTCGTCTCGCCCCCGACTTTATGTAGGGGCGGGCGACCAGCCTCGCCATGATCGACTGCGACTGCTCGGTCCGGACCGCCGGCGGAGCCGCGCTCGTGGCGGCGGTCGTCTCCTCGACGGCGCCGACCCCGCGCCGCGTCAGAGCGGTTCCCCGCGTCGACGCCCCGGTCTGGCCGCCCCGTCGCAACGGCGTGCCCGAGCGCGAGTGGTCGGACGGCGAACTGTCGGTCGTCGTGCCCGCCGGCTCCCGACTCGCGATCGGCTTCGCGACGCCGGCCTCGCCGGATTCGCCCCCGGTCGAACTCCACGACGAGGGTCGCGCCGACGACGCGCCGACGCCCGCAACCCGGCCGGTCGTGGATGCTCCCGTCGGCGGCGGCCCCGTTTCGAAACGACCGCCAGGCGGCGCCGACGGGGCGAGCGCTCCGAACCCGCCGAACGGCGCCGCGGACACGCTCGTTCCGACACCGACACCGGACGGGGTCGTCCGTGCGCTGGGCGACGGACGCCCGCCCCGGGACGCCGTTCCGGAGTCGACCCCGAATGGCGGCTCCGACCAGCGGCGGGCGGACCCGTCGTCCGGGGCCCGGGAGTCCGATCCGCCGGCCGGCGAGACTGCGTCGCCGCCCGCCCCGGTGGTGGCGTGGCTCGACGCCGTCGAGCGGCGCGTCGCCACCGCCGAGGCCGATTCGAACGACCGTTCGAGCGCGAACACAGCGCCTCCGGCGACGGAGGCGGATCAACCCATCGCGAGCACGGCCTCCCCGGCGACGGAGGCGGATCGGCTCAGGTCGTTCGTGGCGCGGGCCGGCGCGCTCGCGGACCGCTGGGAGACGGCGGGGACGCCCGCCGACGCGGAATGATCGTCGCCGTTGCGGGCGGCAAGGGCGGGGTCGGCAAGTCGACTGTCGCGCTCAACCTCGGCGCCGCACTCGACGCCGTCGTCGTGGACGCCGACCTCGGGATGGCTGACCTCCCGGCCGGCCGGGGACCGGACCTGCACGACGTGCTCGCCGACCGGGCCGACCCGGTCGAGGCAGTCGACGAGAGCGGTCCCGTCGCCCTCCTGCCGTCCGGTCGCACGCTGGCCGGCGCGCGGGCCGCCGACCCCCGAGGGCTGGTCGAGACGCTCCGGGCGGTGGCCCGAGAGTACGGCCCCGTCGTCGTGGACACGCCGGCGGGGATGGCCGCCGACGCCGGCCTCCCGCTGCTTGCTGCCGACGAAGTCGTGCTGGTCACGACGCCGGCGGCGACGGCGCTGGCCGACGCCGTCCGGACGCGCGAACTCGCCCGGGAACTGGACGCCGGCCTCCGGGCGGTCGTGTTGAACAAGGCGGGTCCGGACCCGCCGCGACGCCGGATCCGCCGCCTGCTCGGCGCGCCGGTGACCGCGATTCCGGAGTTCGCGGTCGTCGCCGGCGCCCAGCAGTCCGGCGTCCCGGTCGCCGATGTCGCCCCCGATTCCCCGGCGGTCGAGCGCATCGGCACACTCGCCGAACGCATCGGGTCGGACCCGGCGACGCGACCGTAACGCCCCGGCTACACTTATAAAACCCGCACATGTAGCGGTCGATCGATATTCGTGTGGGGCGCCAAGCCGGGGCGATGACCGACGCTTCGACCCCGGACGCTGCTGACGGCGAACAGCCGCCGACCTGCCCTCCGCGCCGCCCCCGGTTCGTGGACGCCGTCGGGCGAACGGTGCTCGTCGAGCCGCGGGAGCCACCGCTTTCGGCGACCGCCGACGGCCTGGCCCCCGTCGAGGCCGACGACCTCGGCCCGGAGGGGTTCCTGCTGGCGGCGACCGTCGACGGCACCGTCGAGGGGTACGCCCGGCTCTCGCCGGCAGAGGATCGACGCTACCGCGCCCGCGTCGCGATCGCGCCCCGGGTCGACGGCGAACTCGGACCGGAACTGGCCCGTCAGGCGGTCGGACACGCCTTTGCGGCGGGTGCCGACCGGCTCATGGTCGACGGCGACGCCGGCCCGTTTCGCGCTGCCGAGTTCGACCCGGAGCACGAGGACGGCGAGGCCGCTGTCGCGCTGGCCGGCCGGGACGCGCCGACCGAACCGCTCGCCTCGCCGCCCGACGGACCGGACCTGTCGGGCCTGTTTGCCCCCCAGACTGTGGCGGTCGTGGGCGCGACCGACCGGGAGGGCTCGATCGGACGGCTCCTGCTGTCGAACCTCGAGGGCTACGCCGGCGACGTGATCCCGGTGACTCCGCGGGCAGACGAGGTGTTCGGCCGGCCCGCCCCCGACTCGCTGACCGACGCCGGTGCTGTTGACCTCGCGGTGGTCGCGGTCCCCCCGGGGCCGGCCATCGAGGCCGTCGAGACTGCGGGCCGGCACGGCGTCGACGGCGTGGTCGTGGTCTCGGCGGGGTTCGGCGAGGCCGGCGACGAGGAGGGCGCCCGCCGGCTCCGGGATGCCGCCGAGCGCCACGGGGTCACGCTGGTCGGCCCGAACTCGATGGGCGTGATGAGCACGGCCACGGGGCTGAACGCCACCTTCAGCCCGAGCGACCCCGCCCGGGGCTCCGTGTCGCTGGTCAGCCAGTCGGGCGCGTTCATCACCGCTGCCGTCGGGGCGGCGTCCGACCGCGGACTGGGCTTTCGGCACGTGGTCTCGGTCGGCAACAAGGCCGTCCTCGACGAGACCGACCTGCTGCGGTATCTGGACGCCGACCCCGGGACCGACGTCGTCGCGGCCTACCTGGAGGACGTCGCCGACGGCGAGGCGTTCGTCGAGACCGCCCGCGAGGTGACCCGGACGACACCGGTCGTCGTCCTCAAGGCCGGCCGCACCGAGGCCGGGGCCCGGGCCGCCGCCTCCCACACCGGGTCGCTGGCCGGCAACGACGTGGCAGTCGACGCCGCGTTCGAGCGGGCGGGGGTGATCCGTGCGGACTCGACCGAGCAGTTGCTTGACTACGCCGCCGCGCTGCGGAGTCCTGCTCCGTCAGTCGAGGGCGTCGGCGTCGTCACAAACGCGGGCGGCCCTGGCGTGCTCGCGACCGACGCGACCAGCCGCGAGGGCCTCTCGCTCGCCGAGTTCGACGCCGACACCCGCCGCCGACTCGACGACCTGCTTCCGGGCGCGGCGGCGGCGGGCAACCCCGTCGACGTGCTGGGCGACGCCGACGCCGAGCGGTTCGCGTCGGCAATTGAGGCGGTTCTGGGCGACCCCGGCGTGGACCTCGGGGTCACGGTGACGACGCCCCATCCCCTCATCGACTACGCCGACCTCGTGGGTGCGGTCGCCCGCCGCTCGCTGGCCCACGACACCCCCGTCGTGACCAGCCTGATGGGCGGTGACCTGGACGCCGACGCCCGGCGAGCGCTCCGGCGCCACGGCGTGGTGAACTACTCCGACCCCTCGCGGGCCGCCGCCGCCATCGACGCGCTCGGGACGTACGCCCGCCATCGCGACCGACCGCCGGTCGACCCGCCCGGGGTCGACCTCGACGAGGCGAGCGCCCGCGAGGTCGTGTCGGCGGCCCGCGACGCGGGGCGGAGCCGTCTCGGCGTCGAGTCGCTGTCGCTTCTGGAGGCCGCCGGCGTCCCGGTTCCCGCGTGGACGTTCGCGACCTCGCCGGCGGACGCCGCCGAGGCCGCCCCCGAGATCGGCGACGAGGTGGTGCTGAAGGTCGCCAGCCCCGACGTCGCCCACAAGGTCGACGTCGGCGGCGTCCGGACGGGCGTCGCGCCCGACGCGGCGGGAGAGGCCTACGAGGCGTTGCTGGCCGACGTCCGCAATGCTCGCCCCGACGCCGCGATCGACGGCGTCGTGGTGCAGGCGGCGGTCGACGTCGACGCCGGCGTCGAGACCGTCGTCGGCGCCTCCCGGTCGCGGTTCGGACCGCTGCTCGCGTTCGGACTGGGCGGCGTGCTCGTCGAGCACGTCGAGGACGTCGCGTTCGAACTCGCGCCGCTCAACCGCCGGATAGCGCGCGGGATGCTCGAGTCCATTGACGCGGCGGCAGTCCTGTCGGGCGCACGTGGCCGGGACGGCGTCGACCGGGCAGCAGTGGTCGATGCACTCGTTCGCGTGTCGGCGCTGGTCGAGGCGGTCCCCGGGATCGCTGAACTGGACGTCAACCCGCTGGTCGCGACCCCGGACGGCGTCGCCGCCGTCGACCTGCAGGTGGAACTGGCCCGCGAGGAGTGACCGCTTGCCCGGTCACTCCGCGAGGTCGTAGTAGGTCGTCCGGAGCGTCACCGGCGTCACGTCGGCGGCGTCCGCCGCCTCCTTCTGGGTGAGGTCCTCGTGCTCCCGGCGAGCGGCGAGATAGAGGCAGGCGGCGGCCACGCCGCCGGGGTTGCGCCCGTTGTCGATCCCCTCCTCGCGGGCGGTCTCTGCCAGGTCGCGGGCGCGCTCCTCGACGGCCTGCGGCAGGTCGAGTTCGCTGGCGAACCGGGGGACGTACTCGCGGGGGTGGACCGGCCCCGTCGGCAGCCCCAGGTCGCGGTTCAGCGCGTCGTAGGCCACCCTGAGTTCCGAGTGGTCGGCGCGGGCGTGGTCGGTGACCTCCTCGACGGTCCGGGAGATGGAGCGCGCACGGCAGGTCGCATAGACCGCCGCGGCGGCGAACCCCTCCAGCGAGCGCCCGCGCAGCAGGTCCTCGTCCTGGGCGGTCTCGAACAGCCGGCAGGCGCTGTCCCGGACGCTTTCGGGGAGTTCCATCGCGTCGATGACCCGGCGGATCTCGGTGAACGCGTACACCTGGTTGCGCTCGGCCTTCGAGCGGATGCGCGTGCGGTCGTGCTGGCGGCGGAGCCGCGCGATGCGGCGGCGCTTGCGCCCCTTCAGCCGGAGGGTGTCGCCGTGGTTGCCCATCTTTGTCGAGAGCCCCCGGTCGTGGCGGCTCCGGGTCAGCGGCCCGCCGGTCCGCTCGGGCGAGCGGTCGTCATCCTCGAACGAGCGCCACTCCGGCCCGCGGTCGAGCCGGTCCTCGGCGACCACAAGCCCGCACTCCGAGCAGACCGTCTCGTCGCCGCTGTGGTCCAGTCGCCCGTTGCACTCCGGACAGGCCGTCTCCCGCGTCGTGCTCATACGCGATGCTTCGACCGGAAGGGATATTTAAAGACGGGTGGTCGCGGGAAGAAACCGTGCGATGCGCCGGTCAGAAGGTACCGGTCACCGGTACGTTCGGCACGACGCACGCCCGCAGTATCCGCATCGAGTGATAATTATTTAAGTGTTCGAACTGAGAAACGTCTGCCATGGCACTGTCGGACATCGCCGCCGGCCTGGAGGTGACCGACGAGCAGCGCGACCGCGGCGTCGCGTCGGTCGACGACACCGCGGTCGACCTGGCCGACCGGCTGTCGCGGTTCGCCGACGAGTTGCCCTGCGAGCCGTCGACGGCGGCGACGCTCGTGGAGTCGTACACCGCCGGCGCCAGCGTGGGAGCCTGCGCCCGCGCGGCGGGCGTTCCGCCGGCGACGGTGGCGAAGACGTTGCACCTTCTCGGCGTCGAGGGGGTCAGCCCGCTGTCGCCACAGGGCCGGCGGATCGTCCGGGACTGGCTGGCCGGGGACCTCTCGCGGACCACGGCGCTGGAGTTGACCGGTGCCGACCACACCGAGTTCGCCGTCGCGGCCTACGTCGAGAGCCACGACCCGCTTCCGGACGCCCGGGCTGCCGTGGAGGGGGCCCTGAAACCCCACGACCGCGGGGATGCCCTCGCGGAGGCCCGCAGCGACGTCGACGACCTGCTGGGGTAGGGTCGGCTACCGGAGCCGTTCGAGCAGCCGTTCCTCGGGGAACGATACCGACAGTGACGCGTCGAACAGTCCCTCGGCGACGGCGGCGACCGCCAGCGCGAACGCATCGTCGGGATCGAGTACTGCGGGGGCGGCGACGGCGGCGGCGGTCGCCTCGCTCTCGGGGACCACGACGTCGGCCCGCCCGTCGAGGTCGTCGCCGTCCGAGCGGTTGGCCACGAGCAGGTCGGCACCGGCGCCGACGTCCGCGAGTCGACCCCGGAGTCGCGCGACGGCGTTGGCTCCACGGTCGGATGCGGGCGCGACGACGCCGACCGCGTCGACCTCTGTGACGGCGGCGACCGCCTGGTTGGTCGCGACCGGCGACGCGTCGACGAGGACGTGGTCGTACCGCTCGGCGGCGTCGGAAAGCAGGTCGGACAGCGAGCGGGCCGCGTCGGCGGTCTGGGCGCGGGCGAGTCGCTCGAAGGGTGCGCGCGCCGGCGCGGCGGAGACCAGCCCCGGTGCCTCGACGGGCAGGTCGGACAGCACCGACTCAAGGTCGGCACCGTCGGCCAGCGCGGCGGTCACATCGGGGTCGACCTCGCCGGGCACGTAGTCGGCCAGTCCCTGAGTCACGAAGGCGACATCGACCAGCGCGACCGACCGGCCGTCCCGGGCCAGCGTGGCGGCGACCTCGACGGCGAGCCGGGTCGCCCCGGCGCCGCCGCAGGCGCCCACGAGCGCCGCAGTTCGTTTCGGTTCGCTCATAGCGGGAATTTGCTCCGCGTTCGCATAAAAATTCGCGGAAACGGGCGGCGGTCGGCGGGCAGTTGTCCGGTCGGGGCGGTCGTCCCCGGACGTGGCGCTTCTCACCCCGGGAGCGGACTTCACTCCCGGGGCGCGTCCCCGAGGGCCGCGCTCACGTCGCCGGCGACGTCGGCCAGTTCGTCGTCGTCCATCTGCTCTCCAGACGGCGAGACGGCGTGGATGGGCCGCCCGCCGTCGTCCGAAAAGCGCGGGATGACGTGGCCGTGGACGTGCGGGACGACCTGGCCGGCGACCTCGCCGTCGTTGAACCCGACGTTGGCGGCGTCGGCGTCGACGGCGGCCTCGACGGCGGGGACAAGTTGGTGCATTGTTCCGAACACGTCCCTGGCCAGGCCGGCGGGCATGCCGGCCAGGCGTTCGTGGTGCTCGCGGGGGACGACCAGCGTGTGCCCCGGCGCCAGCGGGTTCGCGTCCAGGAACGCGACCGTGGTCTCGTCCTCGTGGACGACGTGGGCGGGGCTGTCGCCAGCAACGATGCCACAGAAGATGCAGTCCTCGCTCATGGTGGCGAGTGCGGCGTCGGTCCACGTAGTGCTTTGGTCGCCCGCGTGCCCGGGTGGCGTCCGGCGGCGGATCGACAGCCGCCGCCTGCAGGACCGGCCCCCTTTTGAGGGCGGAGGGCGAGTGGCCAGACATGACCCGCGACGACGACGCCGACGGCCCCGGCACGCGGCTGGCGGACATCTCCGACCAGTACGAGCCCCACGCCGTCGAGGACCGCGTGTTCGACCACTGGGAGGCGGTCGACGCCTACGAGCAGACCGTCGAGCACCGCGCCGGCGGCGAGGACTTCTTCTTCGTCGACGGCCCGCCGTACACCTCCGGGTCCGCCCACATGGGCACCACCTGGAACAAGACGCTGAAGGACGCCTACATCCGCTATCACCGGATGCTTGGCTACGACGTGACCGACCGGCCGGGGTACGACATGCACGGCCTGCCAATCGAGACCCGGGTCGAGGAGCAGCTGGGCTTCGAGAACAAGAAGGACATCGAGGAGTTCGGCGA
>JAZKSB010000031.1:0-15717 GCA_036626315.1 Halobacteriales archaeon | reverse complement strand
ATCGCACCGGCGAGGTCGTCGTGGGCGAGCGGGCGATGATCGGCGCCGGCGCCGTCGTCCTGCCGGGCGTCGAGGTCGGCGCCGACGCCCAGGTCGCGGCCAACTCGCTCGTGACCCGGGACGTCCCGCCCGGCGCGACGGTCGCGGGGGTGCCTGCCCGGGAGATGTCCAGCGACGAACTCGACGACGACTGATCGCCCGTCCACCGTCCGACGGACTGCGTCGGCCCGCCGGGGCAACCACGTGCGCGTCAGTCCCCGAGTCGGGCCACGCCCTCTCGGACCACATCGCGGTTCGGGATGACGTACTCCGTGCCGTCCTCGTCCTCGACGGTGGTGGCAAACACCTCGACCTCCTGGACGATGCCCTCGCGGCCGTCGATGCGGATGCGGTCACCGATGCCGTATGGCTCGTTCAACAGCACCCACGCGCCCGCGGCGCCGGACGCCAGCAGGTCCCGGAACGCGACCGCCGACAGGACCACAACACCCGCGAGATAGCCCGCGAGCAAAAGCAGGAGGACGCCGATCGCGATGTTCAGCTGTGCAAGCGCCAGCAGCGCGGCCACGAACAGGACGGTGTACCGCGCGAGGGGAGCCAGCACCGCGGCCTGGGGGACCTTCAGTCCGCGGAGCCGCTCGCCGACAAGCAACTCGACCTTGTCGCCGACGACGATGCCGACGATCAGCACCAGCACCGCGACGAACGCTCGCGGCAGCAGGGTCACGACGCCGTTCCAGAACCGGCTGGCGAACTGCAGTTCCGCGATCGACAGCGCGAAGATCAGCGCCAGTCCCCACACGAAGTACGTCGACAGCTTCGCGACGACGACCACCGTCGAGGTGCCCAGGTCCCGGAGGGTCCGCTCGAACGCCGTCCCCTCGACGGCTTCGTCGACGCCGAACCGCCGCAGGAGCCGGCGGTTGACCCCGCCCAGGAGGACGCCGACGACCAGCCCCGCGACCAGCAGCCCCAGCGCCAGCCAGTGGCGGGCCGGAACGCCCGCCAGGACTGCCACGATCCGGTCGGCAGCGCCCGCCATCTCAGTACTCCTCCGGATCGATCTCCAGGATCAGTTCGCCGCCCTTGAACGCCCGCACCAGGCCGTCGCTCTCGCTGAGGACGACGGCGATGGCGTTCGTGTCCCGGGAGATCGCGCCGGCGGCCATGTGCCGGGCGCCGAGCCCCTTCGGGATGTCGACGCCCTCCGCAGCGGGCTCCAGATAGCGGTACGCCGAGACGATCTTCCCCGAGTCCGAGATGACGAACGCGCCGTCCAGCCGCGAGAACTCCTTGAGCATCACGTTCACGATGGGGTCGCCGACGTGGACGTGGGACTTCTCGAAGGGGTTGTACGACAGCGGGCGGGACTTGTTCATCACCTTCCCGGCATCGCCGACGACGAACAGCGCGCCGACCGGCTTGCCCTTCTGGCCCTTCCGGCCGAGTTCGATGGCGACCTCCAGGACGTCCCGGATGACCCCTGCCTCGGCGCGGCTGTCGACGAACAGGTCGTAGATCCCCGATCGGGCGTCCTCGTCGGCGGTGGTCCGCACGACGGCGTCGATCCCGTCCTCGAATACGCCTGCCAGACAGACCACCTCGTCGCCGTCGTCGACGACGTCCCGCGAGAGCGCCCCCTCGACCCCGTAGGTGATGCGCTCGCGGACGTTCTCGAACTCCAGGGGGAGTTCGACGAACCGCTCGGCATCGACGGCGTTCGTCTGCCCCACGACGACGACGTCGACGTCCTCGAGGTCTGCGGCCCGGTCGTAGAAGGCCGAACTCGGCGAGAACAGAAACACGGCGTCGGCGTCCGAAAGCAGGTCGCCGACGACGTCCTTGAGGTCGGTCATGGTTCCAATCTCTCCGGCGGGTGGAAAAAGGTTTGCGGGGCCTCCGCCGTCTCCGGGTCCCTGGCTGACACCCGCCCGAGACGTGGGGGGCAGACCCTGCATTCGCCGACCCTTATATTCCTTCGAGTCCTCGTATCCGTGGGTTGACAACCTTTTTGTAGCGGCCTTCTCTGTGAACTGGTGCCATGATGGAGTCACACTGCAGCAAGCTTCGAAACCTGAAACGACGCATGGACGCCGCCGACGCCGACGCCGCCGAGGAGTAGCGCCGAGGGTCCGGTCGCCGGGGGGCGCCTGCAGTTTCGTCGCTCCCGGCCGTCGGGGTGACGCTCGCATTTTCGTCGAACCATCTCGCCCAGTCGAGCGCCCCGTCCGTCGCCGCGGGGTCACGGCTCCCGGACGAACGTCACCGGGCAGGGCGCGTTCAGCTGGATCTGTTGTGCGGTGCTGCCGAACACGGCCTTGCCCGTCGGCGTCCGGCGGCGACCGCCGACCACGACGCGTTTCGCGTCGATCGCCTCGGCGGTCGGGACGATTTCCTCGCCGACCCCCCGTCGTCCCGCGGCGGGGCGGCGCCCGTGGTCGTGTCGGTCATCGTCGGACTCTCGTTTGGAAACACGTATAAAATCTTCCCATAAGTCATTCGAAACGGCGTTATACTGTTATAACGGTTTAATTACCGCTTGCAAAGGAAACGAGTGGTCGGTTTCTCCCCGTCGTATTTGTCGGACTCCTGGTGCAGTTTCGGCTCTCACGTTCGTTCGAGCCGAGACGTGCGCGGGACAGGATTCGAACCACGCCAGCACGGTTTCCTCGCTTCGCTCGGAACTCCACGCTGTCTACTTCGAATCCTGCCTGCTCTTCGCTCGCTTCGCTCGCTCATGCGCGGGACAGGATTCGAACCTGCGGACCCCTACGGGACAGCGTCCTAAGCGCTGCGCCGTTGACCGCTTGGCTACCCGCGCGCACACGCCGCTACCGCCGATGTCCAAATCAACCTGTCGCTCCCCGGCGGGCACCGAAATCGACATGTGTCGCCGGACCGACCGCACACGCCATGGACCGGGAGCGACTCGTGGCCGGCCTCGCGGCGGCGATGGTGCTGCTGGGAACGGCCCAGGCGGGGTACGGCCTCCGCAGCGGCGACCTCTGGTACGCGGCCCTGGGCGGGTTCTACGCCGCACTCGGCGCCGTCTTCTACCTCGCCGAAGGGTAGCCCGCAGAACGCTTTTGTCCGCCGCCGGCCAACCCGGCGTCGTGTACCGCGCCAGCGACCGCACCGACAACGAGGACTGGCTGGCCGAACTCGGGGCGGCGGCCGACTCCCTGGAGTTGAGCGGCGAAGCCCGCTCGATCGCCGAGGAGGTCTTCCTCTCGTCGGTCCCCGACCGCGACCGCTCGAAGCGGGCGGTCGTGGCTGCCAGCCTCTATGCGGGGGCGCTGGTCGCCGGCGAACAGCGCTCACAGTCGTCGGTCGCGGACGCCGCCGGCGTCTCGCGGCTCACGGTCCAGCAGCGCTGGAAGGACGTGCTCGAAAACGCCGGCCTGCGGGCGCCCGAGTGGTAGCAACGGCCGGGACCGGGGAGAGCGATTCCTCTACGAGCGCCATGTTTGTGAAATCTTAGGGCAATCTGTCTCGGGTTCCGGCGCCTACCAGCGGAGGCGTTTCACCTTTTCTCTGCAAATTCCCGTCCCGCAAGCAATGCAAGGATGAGCATAACGATCGTCGCTCCGATCCCGAATCCCGGCGACTGACCGGTCGTGTTCGGCGGGGACGTCCGTCGGGTCGTCTCGGTGGCCTCAACCGCTGGTGTCGGCGTGGGTGTCGCCCCCCGTTCGATGGTGAACGACTTCGTCGTGACCACGCCGGCGGCGTCTTCGACCGACACCGTCAGGGTGAACGGCCCCGACCCCTCGAACGCTCTTTGCACGCTGACGGCGGTCACGCCGGACGCGTTTTCGTGGATCGTGTCCGGTTCGAGCGTGACGTTGTCGCCGTCCTGTCCGGTTACCGTCATTTCGATCGACTCGACCGGCACCGGGTCGGGATCATGAACGTCGACCGTGATGTTCGTGGTGCCGGCGACCGTCGAGACGGTGACTCCTCCGACGACCGGGGGCCTGTTCTTCCGGATGTGGAGTTCGTAAATGCGGGACTGTTCCTCGCCGATTTCCGACTCGACCAACAGGGGATTCCCCGGAACCTTGATCAGATCTGAATGGCGCGAAAAGTATTGAGCTACGACGCGGTCTCCATTGGGTTTGAACACCTGTAACCGCTCCTTGTAGTCCGCACGGGGCTGATAGACGACTTTGTGTCCGTTCATCATCTGGACTGTGTCAAACCTGTTGCCGTTCCTATCTAACTGGAACAATCGAAGCTCTCGCTGGTGGCCGGTCAGATATACGCCGTCAGGTCTAGTTTCGAGGTTGCTGAACGGTCCCCTGGCAGAGGCGCCGGAGTTAATCGGGGCCCTCTCGAATTCGTCCGATCTGTCGTAAGCTGCCTGTTTTTGGCTCTCGTCCGTCAGATCGAATGTCTCGATCGTCGATGGACTGCTCCCGTCGAGCGGGTAGCGTCTGACGACGGCCTCGTCAGAACGGATGGCAGTACCTTCCCCCGACCCGCTCTCGAAACTCCCTCGAGCGCCGTTGTTGGACCTGTACATAAAGACGACCAACTGGTCGTCAGTCAGTTTGTAGCCGCTCGGAATGAGATCGGGGTCTCCGATGTACGTCCGCGAGACGGTCCCGTCCGGGTCGAGAAGAACGAACTCGTGCTGTGTCCGATAGAGGATCCGGTCGTCGCCGTTCAGATTCGCGATCCGCGGGTGCACCGCAGAGACGACGCCGAAGGACTGCTCGACGGTCAGCGTATTGGTGTCGTATATATGCGTGCCGTTATCGTCTCGGATCAACGCCTGATCGCCGTCGACTTCGTCGAGGCGGATCCATTCTGTGGACGACGCGACGATGTCCCCGGTGGTCTTGTTCATGAGGTAGCTCCGGGTCGGGAAGTCTTCGTCGTCGTACGTGAACCCGGTGAGCAACAAGTCGTCGATGACGTCGAGTCTAACGCGCTTTTTGAACGTGTCGCCGTCGTGGATATCCGGCAGTTCACCCATCTCCCGTTTCCACAGCTGTTCGCCAGTCGACCGATTGAAAGCATAAACTTGATTGGAGGTCTTTGCGAGGAAGACGTCCCCCGAGACGACGCCTCCCCAGTAGGCACCTTTTACTGTGATGTTCCAGTCGATGCTGCTATTCTCGTAGGTGATCGCGTGGACGGTCGTTTCTTCGAGGTCGCCGGTATACAAATAATAGTTCAGCCGTTCCCCGTCCCAGTCTCCGCTCGGGACGTACAGCCGGTCCGGTCCGTACGTATATCTTCCGTCGAATTTGTCTCCGAGAATCGAACCGTTGACAACGCCGACCGGTTCCAGGTGGATGTAGTACTCCGTTCCGTTGCTGGACCAGTTTTCCCCATCGGAAGTAACGGAATCAACGGGTGCTGCGGAGGGATGTGACGCTGCCGTCGCATACTCCGACTGCGTTTGCAGTTCGGGTGTCGAATCGGTGACTGCATTCGCGGGCGTCCCGACATTTACAACCAGAAGAACTAGTGTGACGACCACTACCATTCGACCCTTCATGGACGGTTACAGACAGCCACGCGACAAAAGCGTTCGTTCCAGCAAACGGGATCTTCCCCGCTGGCCTCAGTACTGACTCCCGTCTACGCACATTTGAAACTGATGACGGTCGTCCCCCTTGTCGGGGACCGGTCAGTCCGCGATGACCCGGGGCGTTTTCGGTTTTCCTTGCCTCCCGTCGTACAGCCCGGCTCCGGTTGTTCTTCAACTACTCTTCCGGGGCGGTACGCCCATCGACCTACTCGTCCTCGCCTTCGCTCCCGTCGTCGGCCTCCTCGTCGTCGGCCTCGTCACTCTCGTTCTCGTCCTCTTCGCCGTCACCGTCCTCATCGGTCTCGTCCTCGACGGTGATGTTGATGGGTTCGCTGTCCTCGGCGGTCTCCTCCTCGCCGCCGAGGTAACTGTCCAGGTTGAAGACGGTGTTGAGTTCCTGCTGGACCTCGGTCACGACGCTGCCGACCAGGTCGCTCGGCGCGATGGCCTCGTACTCGTAGGGGTTGTTGCCGGCGCCCTCGCTCTCGCGCTTGCGGCGGTGGACCTTCTCCTCCTCGGTCAACTCCGCGAGCGCCTCCCGGACGGTACTGGGATACAGGCCCGTCCCCTCGGCGATCTCCTCGCTCGTACTGTCGGGATGCTGGCGGAGGTAGACGTAGATGCGCGCCCGCGTCTCGGTGTCGAGCACCCACGACAGGAGATCGACCACGCCCTCGTCGAAGGTGTCGACGGCCCGGTCGGCCTCCTCCTCCAGTCGCTTGCGACCCTTCTCCAGGCTCTCCTGGACCTCCTCGGGGGGCAGCCCCTCCTCGCCCTCCGTCTCCACGGGAACCTCCGCGTCGGCCCCGTCGCTGGTCTCGTCGGTGCCGTCGTCCGGCTCGGATCCGTCGTGCCCGCTCGGTGTGTCGTCAGACATACGTCCTCTACGATAGGACAAAAGCCGCAGGCTGATAAAAATGTCGTGGTCGGCGTCAGCACGACGCCGCTCGCGTCGCCGCCTGCACCGGGGGCCGTTTCCGTCGCGGTCGGCGGGCCCTTCGGGTGCACGTCAGCGGTCCGGCCCGGGTCCGCGACGGCTAACTTCGGAACCCCTCTGAAATCCCTGCTCAAGACAGGCAGAACAGCGACTACCACCCCTTTTCGAGTCGGTCCATCGTGCGCAATCGCCCCGGTTTGCACGAACCAAGCGGTTATGTACGATCACCACGTCAGTGTGACTATGAACCAGGGACGCGACGACTCGGGCCGATTTGAGGAGTCCGTCACCGAACAGGACATCCTCAAGGTATTCGACTACGAAGATGACCCGGTCCTCACGGTGCCAGAAGTCGCCGAGGGCCTTCGACGATTTGGGGTGCAAATCACTCCTGAAGGCGTCCGAAACCGACTCGAGGAGATGGACGAGAAAGGCCTGGTAAGCCGCAAAAAGCTCGGCGCGAGAGCGGTCGGATGGTGGGCAGAGGTCGCCCCGGAACTGGATTCTAGTACTATCGAAACTGTCGAATCGAGAACGGAGACTAACGAGTGGGAGGAATTGTAGCGATAGATGTCGACGGTGCTGTTGCATCCTGACGTGGAGAAGAAGCTGCAAGCTCTGCCAAACGATATCGAGGACCGGATCCGATCGAAATTGACCGAGGCTGGGCAGAATCCGGACCGCCATCTCAAACCGCTCAGGGGACGCGATGAGTATTCGCTCCGCATCGGGAAACGACGAGCAATTATCGAGTGGGTCAGGGAACGGAACGAACTTCGAGTACTGGAACTCGACACTCGAGACACCGTCTATCAGTAGCTGCCAGTGCGGTTGCTTGACAGCCCAGAATATGCGAACGACTCACCTGGGCCGCCACCGGCCGCCGATCTCCTCGCGGGGGTAATCCTGGTAGGTACCGTTCAGAAAGGAGGTGACCCGGCCGTTTTCCTCGCTCAGAGTCACTGCCCAGAGCACCTCGTCGCGGGTCGAGACCTCGAGCGCGCTCATGTGTTTGGTCCCCATCCAGTCGGCGTATCCCAGGTCGTCGGCGTCCATCTCGTCGGGCGAGGGGCTGCGGACCCGGACCATCTGCTCCTGGACGGTGCCGTCGGCGGCGACGACGACCGCCCCGTCGCAGGCAAACGCCACCTCCCGCGCGGCCTCGACGAAGGCGTCGGTGGACTCGGAGACCACCCGCGACTGCTCGATCGGCCACCGGTTCGCCCCAAGCGGGTCGGTGTACTCGCCGTAGTTCGCGTCGGCCACGACCAGAAAGTACAGGCCCGGACCGGAGACGTACTGCTCGCCCCACCGGGTGAACTCGAGGCTCAGCGTCTCGGCGCCGTACCGCAGCAGGTCCATCAACTCCTGGCTCGTCTCGTAGTTTGCCCGGAACGGGTCGCGGTCCGTCATGGAGGGGTCGGTAGTTCGCATAGTGGACGCGGATGCTTGAATCCTGTGCGGGCGCCGTCAGTAGAAGCCGGATTCGCGCTCGACGACGCCGACGAGGTGGTCCAGTTCCGTCGCCAGCAGCCGCAGCAGGTCGTCGAGGGTCACGATGCCGACCAGCCGGGACTCCTCGTCGACCACGGGAAGCCGCCGGACTGTCTCCCTGTGCATGATGGCGGTCGCGTCCAGCACGTCCGCCCCCGCGGCGAGCACCTGAACGTCCCCGCTCATCAGGTCCGCAGCCGTCACTTCCGCGGGGTCCCGTCCCATCGCGAGCACCCTCTCGGCGAGGTCACGGTCGGTCACCATCCCGACGGGCACGCCGTCCTCGGTGACGACGACGCTGCCGACGTTGCTGTCGGCCATCGTCTTCGCCAGGTGCTCCGCGGTCGCGCTCGGTCCCGCGCTCTCCACCCCGGTCGTGATGACGTCCTCCAGGCCCATGACCGATCGTTTGCCACGCAGTGCCAAATAGCCCGCCCGGGATTCTCAGGGCGCCGGAAGGCGCCTGCCTGCTCGCTCACGGGTCAAGAACCAGCGACTCGTACAGCGCCTCGGCACCCGACTCCCGGCGGATGCGGCGCTGGCGCTCGGCGCCGCTCTCGCCGTCGATCCGGCGGCGCAAAATCGAGACCCCCAGCCGGTCGGACAGCCGGTCGACCGCGTCGACTGCCGAGACGCTCCCCTCGCCGTCCCGGTCGACGAACGTCGCCGCCCGGCCGTCGCGGATGGCCCGCCACTTGTTCTCCTCCAGCACCTCCCGGCGCAGCCGGCCGTTGGCGCCGGCGGGGCTGCGCTCGTAGCGCCGCCAGGGCGAGGGGTGGTCCTCGTAGCGCTCGGCGAGGTCCAGCACCAGCGCGTGGGACAGCTGTGCCAGCGCGACGACGGCGTCGTCGTCGTGCTGGCCGTCCGGGGTCCGGATCTCGACGCTGCCGTGCTGGGTGTGTGGCCGGACGTCGTGCCAGAGTTCGCCCCGGTCCTCGATGGCGCCGGTTTCCAGCATCCGACGCTCGTAGGCCAGGTAGTCGTCGACGTCCGCGAACGCCGTCGGCATCCCGGTGTTCGGCAGCCCCTCGAAGATCTTCGCGCGGGCGGACTGCAGTCCGGTGTCGTACCCCTCCCAGTACGGCGAGTTGGCCGACGCCGCCAGCAACACCGGCAGGTACCACCGGAGTTCGTTCGCGATCCAGACGGCCTTGTCGCCGTCGTCGACCCCCACGTGGACGTGGAGGCCGGCGGTGGTGTTGCGGTGCTGTGGATACCGGATGCGGTCCAGTTGCGACCGGTAGCGGGGCTTCTCGGCGTGTTCGAGGTGGCGCCACCGCGCGCCCGGATGGAGGCCGGCGCCGGCGACCTCGAATCCGTGCTTGCGCGCGTGGTCGACCAGCGCCTCGCGGACCTCGCGGGCGTGCTCGCTGGCCGCCGAGGGCCGTTCGAGGGTCGGGGTCTGGGTCTCGATCACGCACTTGAACAGTTCGTGGTCGATCCGGCCGTCCAGTATCGCTGGCGGGTCGCTCCCGTAGACCAGTTCGTCGGTTCCGGCGGTCGGGCGCCCGTGCTCGTCGACGACGTAGAACTCCTCCTCGACCCCGAGCGTGCCGAGTTCGTCGAACGCCTCGACCGACCCCGCTGTCTCCATGCTTTCGGTCGTTGGCGGCGGAGTGTCAAAAACGGTCGGAAGCCGGTCGCGGTTGCGGGCTGTGGGTCCCGCGCCCGCTCGGGACGGCCAACGCGGGGGTCGAATGACTCGCCGGCGTCACCTCGGCGTCGCGACGACGGCGAGGTGGTCGTCGTGGTACGGCTCCAGGCGCCGGGTCGTCAGCACCTCGTAATCCGCCCGCAGCGCCGCGAGCACGTCCTCGAACACCGCCGACGGCTCGCGGGTGACGTCCTCGCTTCGGGCCTTGATCGCCGCGAGCAGTCGCCCGTCGGGCGCCAGAAACTGCCGGTTGCGCCGCGCGACCCGGGCCTGCCCGCGGGTGGCGACGTCCTGGACGACGACGTCGCAGTCGGCCTCGACGACGTGGGCGTACGTCGCCGGCTCGCGGGCGTCCTTCAGGAGCGGAAACAGGGTCTCCCGGTCCTCGGCGACCGCCACCAGGTCCCGCACGGGGCGGGGCGCGAACTCGACGGCGTAGGTCGGCCCCGCGAAGTCGGCGACGTGGCTGGCCGTCGTCCCGCTGGCCGCGCCGAGATACAGCACCGTCTCCCCGCCGTCGAGGCCGGTCTCCATCCGCGCCGCCAGCATCGCGCCCAGTTTGGAGCGGTGCGGGTCCCAGGCCCGCCACGCGCCGTCCGTCGGCTCCCCGTAGACCGGCGGGCCGCGGGTGGCCAGGTGCTCGCTGCCGCCGATCTCGCGTCGCTGGACGCCCGACGGCAGGTGGTCGTCGGCTCCGTCTGGGCTCGCCTTCCCAGTGCCGTCACTCATCGTCGTCACCCCGCGTGCGGATGCGCCGGATGCGCTCGTCGAGTTCCGCGTCGAGTTCCGGGCGGCGGTCGCCGGCGTAGTGATCGATGCGGGCGGCGATGGCGAGTTTGCCCGCCAGCGCCCGGGCCGCCGACCCCCGCTCGTCCGGGTCGGTGGTGCGGACGTACTCGTGGGTGAAGATGACGCCGTGCTTCGGCGGCGCGGCCTCCCCGCGGAGGTGCGCAAAGAGGGCGTCCTCCGCGCCGAGCACCTGGACGGTGCCGCTGGGCATCCTCGCGAGGTCCTCCAGCCCGCCGGCCAGCGCGATCAGCCGCGCGGCCAGCACCGGCCCGGCCATCGCCGAGAGGTTCGGCGCGACCGCGGGCGCCTGCCGGCGGACGAACGCCCGCAACTGCTCGGCCTCCTCGGCCATGTCGACGACCCGCTCGGCCAGCGCGACCAGGCGGGCCTCCGTGGGACCGTCCGGTTCGAGGGCCGCCACCTCGCGGGCGCCCTCGACGCCGGCGACGTCGTGACCGCGGCTGCCGGCCCACTCCGCGACCCGCTCGGCGAGTTCGTTGGCGACCCGTTCGGCGTCGTCGACGCTTCTGACGGCGTGGATCAACTGCTGGTCGTCGGCCCGCTCGCGCTCCGCGACCGCCTGCCCGGTGGCCTCGATGGCCGCGTCGCGGAGCCTGGCGTAGTAGTCGGCCTCGTCGTCGGCGAAGCCGGACTCGACCGCTCTCGTCGGCCAGTCCCGCGGGTCGCGTGCGGAGCCGTCCCGGATCGCGTCAGATGCTGCCGCCGTGTCGTCGGGGGTCACGCCGTCGAACCACCCCAGGTCTTCGGGGGTGCGGTCAGCCATGGGGGCCGATTGAAGTCCGATTCGTATATACGTTCTCGAAGATCCCCGGGAACGGCGGTCTCCCGACGTTCGCACGGCGCCGTTTTCAGGACGACCGGGGATCCGAGTGGACGGTGAGCGGCGAACTAGCGTCCTGAAACCGTTCGCACGACGTTCGCTTCGCCCGTCACGAACGGAATCGGACGGTCGGTGTGTCCGTACGGACCGACTACCTCCAGGCCGGGCAGAGTGAGGTCTACGGCCCCATTCATCATCTCCATGGGGCGTTCTCGAACGCCGCGTCCGTATCACATCAGTTACAATAATCTAGTTCAGTTAACAGCTAAGTGGTCGCTTGCTGTTCCCTGATACATGCTCGTCGCCGGAAGTGACGACGGAGTCTATCGCATCGCGGACGTCGACGATGCAGACGGCCGGGTCGCAGAGAAGGTCTCCGACGCCGGCCGGGTGATGCGTGTGCGGACCTTCGACGGGGGCGTGGGCGTCTTCGCCGCATCGGAGACCGGCCTCTACCACTCGACCGACGGGGCGACGTGGACCGACCTCCAGGTCCCGCGCGACCGCGTCTACGCCGTCACCGCCAGTCCCGATGGCGACCGGCTGTACGCCGGGACCCGGCCGGCCCATCTCTACGCCACGTCGGTTGTCCCCGACGACGGGAGCGGCCCGGACGAGGGCGACTGGACCGAACTGGCGGGATTTCGCGAACTCCCGGGAGCCGACGACTGGGGCCTGGAGCGACACGACCACGAGGCACAAGTCAGGAGCCTCCGTGTCCACTCCGATGCGCCGGACCGGGTCGTCGCTGGCGTCGAGGTCGGCGGCGTCCACGTGAGCGAGGACCGCGGCGAGACGTGGACGCCACGCCGGATCGAGGGGTTCGACGCCCCCCACACCGACGACATTCACCACCTCCTGGTCTCCGAGGCCGACACGTTCGTCGCCTCCACCGGAAGCGGGCTGTACCGGACGACCGACGCCGGCCGTTCCTGGCGGCGGCTCGACCGAGACCACGACCGACGCTACTTCCGGGGAGCGTACGTGCATGACGGCCGGCTCTACGCCGGGGGCGCACCCGGCTCGTCGTCGAGCTGGGCCGACTCCACCCACGCACTGTTCGTCAGCGACGACGGCCGGACTGTGGAGTCGGTCTCGTACCCGCGGCCGGAGGAACTGATCATCCACTGGTGTGAGACGCCTGCGGGCGTCGCGTGTACGACCCACCGTGGGACGGTGCTCGCGCTGGTGGACGGCGACTGGCGGCACGTCGGTCGGGTGCCGGTACCGGGTGACGTGGGGGGCGGTACGTACCGGTGACCTGGTACACGGAATAGGTCGGGTTTCGGGCCCCCGGAAACGGCGTCCTCCTCGCCGGCAGATTTCGGCCAGCGGACCGAAACGCCCGCGTTCGCTCCCGTGTCCAGTCAGTCGGACGCGTACAGGTCCGTCGAGAGGTACCGCTCGCCGCTGTCGGGCAACACGACGGCGACCAGTTCGTCCGGGTTGTCGGCGGCGTACTCGGCGGCGACGGCGAGTGCCCCGCCCGACGAGATCCCGACCAGCAGCCCCTCGGTGCGACCCGCCCGGCGGGCCGCCGCTTTCGCGTCGGCGGCGGTCACCGCCCGGACCTCGTCTATCAGTTCGGTCCGAAGGACGTCCGGGAGGAAGCCGGGGCCGATCCCCTGGATGTCGTGGCTGGCCGAACTCTGCTCGGAGACCGTCGGCGAGGCGGCGGGCTCGACGGCGACGGCCGTGAATCCCGTTTCGCCCCGTTCTTCCTTGACGTACTCGGCGACGCCGGTGATGGTGCCGCCGGTCCCGACGCCCGCGACCAGCGCGTCGAGTTCGCCGCCCGTCGCACGCCACAGCTCCGGCCCGGTCGTCCGGCGATGGGCCGCAGGATTCGCCTCGTTCGCGAACTGGCTTGCCAGAATCGCGTCGTCGTGCTCCTCGAGGAGCTGTTCCGCCCGCCGGTTCGCGCCGCCCATGCCCTCCTCGGCGGGCGTGAGCTCTAGCTCCGCACCGAGCGCGGCGAGCATCCGCCGCCGTTCTTCGGACATCGACGCCGGCATCGTGAGGACACAGTCGTAATCGCGGGCCGCACAGACCGCCGCGAGCCCGATGCCGGTGTTTCCGCTCGTCGACTCGACGACCGTGCCCCCCGGCTCGAGGGCGCCGCTGTCCTCGGCGGCGTCGACGATCTCCCGGGCGATGCGGTCCTTCACCGAGTAGGGGTTCGCGCTCTCGACCTTGCCGAGGAGGTTGTCGGCAAACGCATCTAGACGGAGCAACGGCGTCTCCCCGATCAGCGCGTCGATCGATGCAACGACGTCCATCTTCCCGTCGGGCCGTTCGGACCGGGCCATGCGGGACGCTATCCGATCGGAAGACAAAAGCGGGCGCCCGATTGTCGCCACCTGAGAACGCCCGCAGTGGATCACGCCCGCTCCGCCCCGGCTGTCGGACGTCTGCGCGTCGTCGGCACCGGGCGAGTGGTCCCGCGTCGCGGCAACCGTGAATTTGCGGGGTCGGACGTCGGTAACTGCGGCAAGGTTGCCCCCGACCGCCGCCGCCGCCGAGATTCACAACGTTCAAATCCGCCGGTTTCGAATCGAAGTACCGAAGCCGTGGACGACGTCGAGCCGCGCGCGTCTATCACCGAGGGCAAACTGCTGCGCCCGATGTTCGAGCTCGCGTGGCCCATCATCGTCATCCAGCTGTTGCAGGTGGCGTACAACCTCGCGGACACGTTCTGGCTGGGCCGGCTGTCCGCGGACGCGGTGGGCGCGCTGAGCGTCGCGTTTCCGCTGATCTTCCTGCTGATCTCGGTCGCCGGCGGGTTCACCGCCGCGGGGGCCATCCTGGTCGCGCAGTACACCGGCGCCGAGAGCGAGGGCTCGGCGGGGAAAGTCGCCGGCCAGACGCTTTCGTTCGTGACGCTTCTGGCGGCGGTGCTGGCCGGCGCGGGCTATCTCCTCACCGAGCGGCTGCTGGGGCTGTTGCCCAGCCAGGCGGCCACCCAGCAACAGGTCATCCCGCTGGCGGCGGACTACATGGAGGTCTTCTTCCTCGGGCTGCCGGCGCTGTTCGGCTTTTTCGTGTTCAACTCGCTGATGCGCGGCTACGGCAACACCCGCACGCCGATGCGGGTGATGTTCGTCTCGGTAGCGATAAACGTCGTCATCGACCCGCTTTTCATCTTCGGGTTCGAGCCGCTGTCGATCCCCGCGATGGGCATCGAGGGCGCGGCGCTGGCGACGATCCTCTCGCGGGCGGTCGCGACGGTGCTGGGGGTGTACGTGCTCTTCGTCGCGCCGACCGGTCCCGACGTCTCGCTGTCGGACCTGCGGCTGGAACTGGACACTGTCTGGCAGATCCTCCGGCTGGGGGTGCCGACAGCCGCCGAGCAGTCGATGAGCGCGCTGGCGATGGTGACCCTGACCGCCATGGTCGTGGCGTTCCAGCCGCCGGTGGTCTCGGCCTACGGGCTGGGCAACCGGCTCATCTCGCTCGTGTTTCTGCCGGCGATCGGCCTGGGCCGGGCGACCAACACCATGGTCGGCCAGAATCTCGGCGCCGAGAAGGCCGACCGCGCCGAGCGGGCGGTCTGGACCGCCGCGAAGGTCGGCTCCGGCGTGATGCTGGTGGTCGCGGTCGTCGCCGCGCTCGTGCCCGGCCCGATCGTCGGCGTGTTCATGGCGACCGGGACCGCGGAGGCCGCCGAGACGATCCGGTTCGGCGCGGAGTACCTGCGGGTGCGCTCCGTGGAGTTCGCGTTCATCGGCGTGCTCCAGGTGATGCTGGGTGCGTTCCGCGGGGCCGGCAACACCAAGACCGCGATGTCGTTTTCCGTGGTCGCGCTGTGGCTCGGCCGGGTGCCGACCGTCTACGGGCTGGCGTTTCTGGCCGACTGGGGGCCGATGGGCATCTGGGTCGGCATGGCGCTGGGCAACGTCGTGGGTGCCGTCGCCGCGACGGCGTGGTTCACGCGGGGGACCTGGAAGGAGGCGGTCATCGACGAGACGGGCGCGGGCCCGCCCGGCGCCGCGCCGCCGGGTGGTGACGGCGATGGAGGTGCGGGGACTGGAGACGACGACGCCCCCGATGCCGGCGAGGCTGGCGACGTTTCGGTGGACGAGGACGGCGATGGCCCGATGGACGCGGCTGGTGACGCCCCGGCGGAGCCTGCTTCCGGCGACGGGACGCAGGACTCCGGCGACGACCAGGCGGTCGACTCAAGTTCTGGCGACGACCAGGCGGTCGACTCGGGGCCGGCAGCGACCGACGGCGACGGTCCCTCGGACGCTCCGTCAACTGCCGACGGGACGGACGGCGAGTCGCGGGACGGCTAGCGCGGTTCACAACCGTTTTACCGTCGAATGCAGTAGACGGTGGTGAGGGCTCGTAGCTCAGTGGACAGAGCACTTGGTTCCGGACCAAGATGCCGCGGGTTCAAATCCCGTCGAGCCCGTTCACGCTCTTCGAGCGTTCACGGTCTCGACGACCGCCCGCTCGCT
>JAZKSB010000030.1:0-15792 GCA_036626315.1 Halobacteriales archaeon | reverse complement strand
GCACCTGCTTGCTGCGGGTGCCGTCGCGGTAGTAGGTGACGCCCTTGCCGCCGTGCTCGTAGACGTACTCGAACACCTCGCGGGCGTCGTCAAGGGTGTCGTCGTTCGGCGCGTTGACGGTCTTGCTGATCGCCGAGTCGACGCCCTTCTGGGCGGCGGTCTGGACGGCGGCGTGCTCCTTCGCGGAGATGTCCTGGGTCGTGACGAACAGTTCCGCGATGCCGTCCGGGACCGTTTCGAGGTCCTCGACGCCGTCGAACTCGTTTTCGGCCATCAGGTCCTGTGCCTCCCGCTTGACCGCGTCGACGTCGATGTCGTTGGCCTTCAGGGTCCGCAGGAAGTAGTCGTCGAACTCCACCAGCATCTCGTCGCCCTGGACGTCCTCGCCGACGTTCTTGTAGTAGGCGACGTTGTAGATCGGTTCGATGCCGCCGGAGGTGTTGCCGATCATCGAGGTGGTGCCGGTCGGCGCGATGGTGGTGGTGTTGTGGTTGCGGATCGCGTAGCCGTCGGCCCACTCCCCGGGGTCCTCGCCGGTGTGGTGCTCGAACCACTCGGGGTAGGCGGTGGGGACGGCGTATTTGGAGTCCGCCCAGTCGTCGAAGACGCCGCGGTCGGCGGCCAGGTCGTGGGAGACCGCCTTCGAGCCATGGTTGATGTGGCGCATCACCTGCCGGACCAGTTCGTTCGACGGCTCGCTGCCGTACTTCATCCCCAGTTGGATGTACAACTGCGCCAGCCCCATCACGCCGAGGCCGATCTTGCGCATCCGGCGGACGGTCTCGGTGATCTCCTCGACCGGGAAGTTCGACATCGTGACGACGTCTTCCAGGAAGCGGGTGCCGACCTCGATGCGCCGGTCGAGTTCCTCGACGTCGATGGCGGTCTCGAAGTAGGCCCCGACCGCGTCCCCCACGGAATCGTACTCCTCGCCGTGCTCATCGTGCCAGATCCGCCAGTCGGGGGCGTCCTCGGCGACCAGCGTCGAGAGGTTGATGTGCCCGAGGTTGCAGGCCTCGTACTCCTCCAACGGCTGCTCGCCGCAGTTGTGACAGACCAGCCCGTTTGCGACGAACGAATGGGTGTCCGGCTCGGTCAGGTCGTAGACCGCCTCGTGGCCGTCGTACTCGACGGCCTCGACGGTCGCATCGAACGACTCGGCGTACGGTCCGCGGCTGTAGCCCTCGAGTCGTTCGGCGAGGCCGGTCGCCTTGTCGTCCCGGAGGAATCCGATCTCCTCACGAAACGTGACGAGTGAGTCCTTCGAGATGGCCAGGTCGTGGTCGGCCAGGGTCTCGTAGGGTGCCGTCCCGCCGTTGCCATCGGGCAACTCCTTGGGTCCCGAATCGTGGCGATTCTCGTAGAGCTTGCTGTAGATCCCGAAGTTGAGAAGCAGCCGCTGGACGTCCTTGAGCAGGTCCGCATCCGTGCTCGTGAGACGGATGGAAACGCCCTTCTCGACGTTGCCCTGGATGCTCCCGTCGGCGGTGAACAGCGCACGCAGGAACCCCCGGGCCATCTGCTCGCTTCCCCGCATGACGGCGTCGGGAACCTGGAGTTTGTCCTTGGCGAGCCCGATCTCCTCGGCCATCTCGTACAGCCTGGCGGACCGGATGCGCTGTTCGACCGCCCGAGGACCGCGGTAGCCGTCTTCCCGGGAGATGTCGCTGACCCCGATTTCGTAGTCGCCGTTGCCGACGGGCTCGCGGACGACCTCGTTGACGTCTTCGGCCAACGTCCCGGAGAGTTCGGCGTCCTCGTCATAGAAGTTCAGCACGGCGCGATCCTCGCCATCCTTGAGGTGGCCGTCGCCGACGAGCCAGCCCAGGACGCGACCTTCCTCGGCGGATCCGTGGTTGCCGAACTCGCCTTTCCGGTCCTGGACGTGAACCGTGTCGCCGGGTTCGAGGTGCTGTGCCTCGACCCAGCCGTCGTCCGTCATCATGCGGTGGTCGGCAGTCAGTCGCAGCTCGTACCCTTCTTCGGTCGTCAGTTTGTAGACGTCCTTCTCACCAGTCATAAAGACGCTGCTGGCTTCCTTCACCGGGTCGTCGCTGAGCCGGCCGTCGACGACGATATCGCGCGCGACCCCCTGCTCGTACAGTTCCTCGGCGGGGGCGAGCCCGTCCTCGGTACTGATCAGGGTGTCTCCCGTGACACAGGGGTTAGTCGCGAGGATCAGGTGGTCGGGGTGTTCCTCCACGTCAAAGGAGTGTTCCTTGTTGGCCCGCTCGAGAAAGACCACGCCGGGTTCGCCGTTCTCGTGGGCGCCCTCAATGATGTGCTCCCAGATGATCTCCGCGGGCACCGACAGTTCCTCGCCGACCTCGACGTGCTCGCCGAGGTCGAACCACTCGTACATCTCTTTCGTCTCCTCGGTCGCGACGTGGGGCTTGCCGGTGCGGGGGTTGGAGAACGTGAACTCCTCGCCGTTCTCCAGGGCCGCCATGAAGTCGTCGGTGATCCCCACCGAGATGTTGAAGTTCGAGAGGTGCCCTTCGACGGCGTTGCGGAGGTGTTCGGGCACCTGCCCGTCCTCGTCGATGAGTTCCCGGGCCTCCTCCAGGGCGTCCTTGAAGGAGGTGTGGGTGTAATCGGAGGGGTCGTTGAGCCGCAAGGTGTTCGCCAGCGAGATGTCCTTGTTCTTGGCGTGGATGAACTGGATCACGTCCGGATGCGAGACCCGCATCACGCCCATCTGGGCGCCCCGGCGGGTGCCACCCTGGGCGATAGTGTCACACATCTGGTCGAACGTCCGCATGAAGCTAACCGGCCCGCTGGCGATTCCGCCGGTCGATCCGACCGTGTCACCGTACGGGCGGAGCTTCCAGAACGCATATCCCATCCCGCCGCCGCTGTTGTGGGAGACGACGGAGTCGGCCACGTACTCGTGGTCGTCTTCGACCGTCACGTCGTAGACGGTATCGGTGCCGGCATCGACGATGCCGGCGACCGGGACCTCCCAGGTGTCGTCCTCGCGATCGGTCCCGACGGTCGGCCCTTCGAGTTCGGCATCTGCGAGCGAGTCGGCCAGTTCGTCGTCGCGGGCGTCGGTAAATCCGACCAGGTCGGCGAAGCGGGTCAGTCCCCGACCGCCGGTCGGGCCCACGTTGTAGTAGTCGCGGTCCTCGTCGTCTATCTCCCAGGTCGTTGCCGGGATGCCGAGCCCGAGAAGCAGTTGCTGAACGCCGTCGAGCAGGTCCTCGGAGGCGGTCCACAGCCGCGGATACCGTCCGCTCTGGAGGCTGCCGTCCGTCGAGAACAGTCCCCGGAGGAACGCCGCGACCGTCTCCCGATCCGCGTTCCGGATCCGGTCGGGGACGCGGGCGGCCGGCGCGTAGGGTTTTGCCTCGCCGAAGTTGGCGAGCCAGAACCGCTTGATTTCGTGGCTGTGCAGGACGGCGTCGTAACACCCCTCCTCGTACCGCCAGTCGAGCCCCTCGTCGAACAGCCGGCGGCTGAGCCGGTCGGCGTGTTCGAGGTTCTCCTCGCGGTTGAGGTGGAAGCGAATGCCGTCCTCGTGTTTCGACCCGTCGCCGACCCACATCCCGAGCAGTTTCGCCAGGTCGGGAGAGAGCGTCGTCGGCTGCTCGACGGCCTTCACCGGACGCCCGTTCGACTCCAGCGACTGCCTGGCCCGGTATTGGCCAACCGTCGCGGCGGAGACGCCCAGTTCGGCCGCGATCTCGCCGTCTGTGTGGCCCCGCTCGTAGAGCGCCTCGAAGCTGTTCGGGTCGAAGCTCACGTCGCCCCGGCGGCGCCCCCCGCTGCCGTTCGGTTCGAGGCCGAGTTCGTCGGCCCGACGCCGCTGGACGGTCGAGGCCGAACTGCCGAGGCGGTCGGCGATCTCGTAGTCGGACAGTCCCGCGGCGTGAAGCTCCCTGATGGCGTCGTTGGAGACGGTCCGGCTCTCGTCCCACCGGGCGCCCGACGGGGCCGCCTCCAGTTCGACCTGCTGGTCGTGCTCCGGAAGCCACCCGAGACGAACCGAGAGGGCGTCGCCGGCCTCGATCTCGTCGATCCGGGTCCACTCCCCGTCGACGAGGAGTTCGTGGTTCGGCGTTCCGGTCAGTTCGATGCCCGCCTCCGTCTCGACGCGGTAGACCGGCGCGTCGCCGTAGGCGTGGGTCTCCTGCACGGTCCCGGTTTCGTGGCCGTCCGCGCCGCGCTGGCGGATTTCGTCGCCCGGTTCGACGTCGGCCACGGAGACGACGCCCTTGCCATCGACGTGGACCCGCGCGTCGTCGGTCAGACACTGGAAGATCTCCGCCGCCTCCTTGACGGTCTCGTGAATGTCCGAGACGTCGTCCGCCGGCGAGTCGACGAAGCACGCCGACAGTTGCTGGAGTTCGTCGCCCGCGTTCATCAGCGTCGGCGAGTTCGGCATGAAGTCCAGGTTCTCCATCACCCCCTGGAACTCGTCGCGTTTGGACTCGACGTGCTCGCGGACCTCCTCGGGCAACTCGGGCACGACGGTTTCGTAGGCGAACTTGTCGACGTTGTGTGGGGCCAACGCAGTCTCGACGTCGTCCTCGACGGTGGTCCCCTCGCCGAAGACGTCGGCGGCCAGTTCGTCGCGCCGCGGGTGGTCGGGCTTGACCTGGTCGGGCGAGACCGACACCGACAGGTCGCGGCGCTCGGCCTCGTGGGCAGCCTCCGCCAGCGCGATGTTCTTCGCGACGCGCTCGAACAGTTCCTCGGGCTCCTCGATCAGGTTGCCGGCGGCGTCCTTGCGCAGGTATCGAGCCGGCAGGATGTTCGCGTATGCGTTGTCAGTCAGCCGTTGTTCGATGGTGTCTCCCGTCGTCCGCTTGATCGGGAGCGTCAGTTCCTCGACGCCCGGGTCCGAGCGACTCATTCGGCGCTCACCCCGGCCGAACCGGCGGATGCACCGGCGTCCCCATCCTCGCGAGTGGTCGTCGTGCGGGTCATTCGTAACGGAAACACCATACTGTCGCCTCCGACATTAACCTTTCTTTCGATAAATCAATCTCACTTAATTAATTTTGGTTGTCACTGGCGGTGCGGTCCGACCGCGCGCGACCCCCGAGACCGTTCGCGCGCTCGTGACCGACCACTTGAGCGGGGACTATATTAATGGTGGGCAAACCGGGGTGAAAGTGGAACCGACGGAAGGGAGTTCCGTTCGACGCCCGTCGAACGCCCGGGCGGATGCTGTGACTGGGCCGGAGTGACCGCCGTGATACCGGATCGCGCGCGACGGATCGGCGCTACACTTACGCACCCTCCGGACGATACCCCCTTCATGGCACCGCTCGATGCGGTTTCGCTGGCGGGGACGGCCCTGCAGTCCGCCCCCGTGGAGTTCGTCACTGCCACGCCGCTGGGGAAGTTGCTGGTCGCGCTGGTCGTCCTGGCACTGGTGCTGTTCGTCGGCCGGTTCGTCCTCGGGGTCGCCTGGAAACTGCTGCGCATCGCCATCGTCGTGGTCGCGCTCCTGTGGTTGATCAGCGTCGTCGTCCCGGCGCTCGGGTGACCGAGCGCACGATGCGCGTTTCGACGTCGTCGCCGGGGTTCGGGGTCGACGTCGCCCCCGCCATCAGACGGAGGCCAGGAAGTTCTCGACGACGTCGTGTCCCGACGGCGTCAGTACCGACTCGGGATGAAACTGCACGGCGGCCAGCGGATGCTCCCTGTGGCGCACGCCCATCACGAGTTCGGTGCCGTCCTCTGCGGCGGCGGTGGCCGTCACCGCGAGTGCGTCCGGCACCTGGCTCGCGATCAGCGAGTGGTACCTGCCGGCCCGAAAGCCCTGCTCCAGCCCCGCGTAGACGCCCTGGCCGTCGTGCTGGACGGCGACGGCCTTCCCGTGGACCGGTTTCGGCGCATGGCCCACGTCGCCGCCGTAGGCGTACACCGCCGCCTCGAGCCCGAGACAGACCCCCAGCGTCGGCACCTCGGGCGCGACCTCCCGGAGGACGTCCATGGTGACGCCGATGTCGCGGTCGTTCTCGGGGTGGCCCGGGCCGGGACTGATGACGACGGCGTCGGGGTCGACCGCCCGCACCTCCCCGAGGCTGGCGGTGTTGCGCAACACGACAGTCTCCGCCCCGCTCCCGACGTCGCCGCCGTCATCGGCCCGGTCGCCCGCCGCGGTCGCCGCCTCGGAGACGTACTCCACGAGGTTGTAGGTGAACGAGTCGAAGTTGTCGACGAACAGGACCCGGCGCGCCTCGGTGGCCTCGCCCGGTCCGGTGGGCTGTCTGCTCATCGTGGCGCCTCCGTTCGCTCGCGTGGCCGGCGGATCCGGTCGAGCGCCGCGAGGACGCCGTCCATCTTGCTTTCGGTCTCCTCGAACTCGGCGCCGGGGTCGCTGTCGGCGACGATCCCTGCGCCGGCCTGGACGGTGACCCTGTCGCCTGCTCCGCGGGCGCCGCCGTCGCTCGTGGCGTCCAGGTCCTCGACGGTCGCGGAGCGGATGACGATGGCCACGTCGGCGTCGCCGTCCCAGGAGTAGTAGCCGACGCCCCCGCCGTAAGGACCCCGTGGCGTCCGCTCCAGGTCGTCGATGATCTCCATCGCGCGCACCTTCGGAGCGCCCGAGAGGGTGCCGGCGGGGAACGTCGCGCGGGTGGCGTCGAACGCGTCGACGGTCCCCGACCGCCGCGCCCGCCGGGCCGCGTCGTCGGGCTCGCTTGCAAGCGTGCCGACGACCGTCGATTCGATGTGCTGGACGTGGGAGTACTTGAGCACGGCCATGAACTCCTCGACGCGCACGGACCCCGGGTCGGCGACCCGCCGGACGTCGTTGCGCGCGAGGTCGACGAGCATCGTGTGTTCGGCCCGCTCCTTCCCGTCGGCGAGCATCTCGCCCGCCAGCCGGCGGTCCTCGACGGGACTTTTCCCTCTGGGGCAGGTGCCGGCGATCGGGTTGGCGACGACGCGGTCGCCGCTCACGGACACCAGCGTCTCGGGACTGGCGCCGACGATCGAGAGGCCGTCGTGTGCGAGCAGGTACATGTACGGCGACGGATTGACGTCCCGCAGCGCCGCGTACAGTCCGAGGGCGTCGACGTCGCCGTAGAGTTCGCGCTTGCGCGAGACGACCCCCTGGTAGATGTCCCCGTCCTCGACGTGTCGTTTGGCTCGCCGGACCGCCGCCTCGTAGTCCTCGCGGGGTCCGGCGGTCTCGCGGTCGACGACGGCGCCGCCGGGATCGGGGTCGTCGGCGCCGGACAGCAGGTCGGCCACGCTGTCGCGCTCGGCGACCAGGTCGTCGTAGACCGCGCCGGCGTCGTCGTCCTGGCCGACGACCGGCGTGAACACCAGCGAGACGGTCCCTGCCGCGTGGTCGAACGCCAGCGTTCGGGTGGTCAGCACGAACTCCGCATCGGGAAACCGCGACTCGGGGCGGTCGATGCCGACCTCGTCGAGCCAGGTGTCGTAGACGGCGTCGTAGGAGACGAAGCCGACGAGGCCGCCCTCCAGGTGCTGTCTGCTCTCGCGGTCGCCGACTGCGTCCCCACCCGCGTTCGCGTCCCTGCCGGGAAAGCCTGCCAGTCGGACGTCCGGCATCGCCGCCCTGAGTCGGTCGAATGCGTCTCCCCCGTCGGCGGCGGCCCCCCGGAGGAGGTCGGCGTCGAACGACTCGTCGAGCGCCTCGACGGTCGTCTCGCCGGGGTCGACGATGACAACGGCGCGGGGATCGTAGCCGACGAACGAGAACCGCGCGTGGCGGTCGACCGTCGTGCCCGGCCGGAACGCGCCGTCGGGGTCGCTGCCCTCGGTCTTCTCGCCGCTCTCCAGCAGGAACGCGTAGTCGTTTCCGGTCGCGTCGGTCGTCCGGCCGGTGAGCGCGGCGTAGGCCGCGAGCGGGGTCGTCGCGACGTCGAGGTCGGCGGCGACGTGGACGACCGCCGGCCGGTCGCCGACGGCGTGCTCGCGGAACGTCGCCCGGTCCGTCGTCGTGAACTCGTCGTGCATGGGTGTCTCGGTCACGTTCGGCTCAGGCCTCCGCCCCCGGCCGCCGCGCGTTCTCGACGAAGGCGGCGACGGCGTCGTGATCCTTGCGGCCGGGTTCGCGTTCGACGCCGCTGGCGACGTCGACCGCGAACGGTTCGACGGTCCGGACTGCCGCGGCGACGTTGTCCGGGGCGAGGCCGCCGGCGAGCACGACCGGCGAGTCGAGCTCCGCCGCCAGGTCCCGGGCGCTTGTCCAGTCGTGCGTGCGTCCCGTTCCACCGCCGCCCTCGGTGTCGGGAGTGTCCAGCAGCAGCGCGTCGGCGACCGCGTCGTGGCGGCGCGCACGGTCCGGTTCATCCGCAGCGACCGCCCGGACGACGGACGCTCCGGTGTTCGCGGCGACGTGGGCGACGTCGGCCGGCGACAGATCGCCGTGCAACTGGACGGCGTCCGGTCGGACCTGCGAGACCAGTTCCAGCGCCCGGGCGGGCGCGGTCGGCATCGTCACCACCACCGTCGTCACGAACGTCGGCACCGCCGCGAGCAGGTCGGCAGCCCGCTCCGGTGGCACCTCCCGCGGCGTGTCGACGGTGACCTCGGCGATGGCGCCCACCGCGTCGACCCCGGCGCCGACGGCGTGACGCAGGTCCGGCCCGTTCGTGAACCCACAGACCTTCGTGCGGGTCATGCGGCGACGGCGTTCCGGATGGCGGCAAGTTGATCGGCGGCGGCGCCGTCGGCGATGGCCTTGCGGGCGCGCTCGACGCCGTCCGCCCCTCGGTTTTCCCGGCGACGTAGATGGCGGCGCCCGCGTTCGCCAGCACGATGTCCCGTTTCGGCCCCGTCTCCTCGCCCTCGACGATGGCCCGCAGGTCGGCGGCGTTCTCTTCGGGGCTGCCCCCCGCAACCGCCTGGATCGGTGCAGGCTCCACGCCCAGGTCCGCTGGTGCGATCACGTACTCCTCGATGTCGGTGCCCCGGACCTCGGCGACGGTGGTCTCGTCGTGGAGCGCGATCTCGTCGAGGCCGGCGCCGTGGACAACCAGCGCGCGCTCGACGTCGAGGTGGGCCAGCGACCGGGCCACCACGGGGACGAGATCCGGGTCGTAGACGCCGACGACCTGGGCGTCCGCCCGGGCGGGGTTCGTCAGCGGGCCGAGCACGTTGAACACGGTCCGCATCGACAGTTCCCGGCGCGGCCCGATGACGGCCTTCATCGCCGGGTGGAACGCCGGCGCGTGCATGTAGCCGATCCCCTCCGTCTCGATTGCGGTCTCGACGGCACCGGGGTCGGCGTCCAGTTCGACGCCGACGCGTTCGAGCACGTCGGAACTTCCCGAGGAGGACGACACCGAGTAGTTGCCGTGCTTGGCGACCGGAACTCCCGCCGCAGCGGCGACGATGGCGCTGGTCGTCGAGACGTTGATGGTGTCGTAGTCGTCGCCGCCGGTCCCGCAGGTGTCGACCAGCGGCTCCCGGTCCGGGTCAATGGTCCGGGCGGCGTCGCGCATCCCCTCGGCGAACCCCGCGATCTCCGTTTCCGTCTCGCCTTTCGTGCGCAGCGCCGCCAGAAGCGCCCCGATCTGTGACTCGGTGGCGTCCTCGAACACTAGACGTGCCGCCTTCCTGGCGGCCCCCTGCCCGAGGTCTTCCCCGTTCGATACGCGCTCGATGTAGGTTTCGATTTCAGACATGCTGGACACCAATGTATTGTTTCGGTATACAATGGACAAATTCGTACATCAACTTAAACGTGTCGCACCGGACGGCGCCGTTTCTCGCCGGCGAGAAACGTTTGCTCGGGTGCAGGGTGCCCCCGGAACGTATCGGATGGCCCGGGGCGGTTCGATTCGTCACTCGTCGCTGCTTTCGACGTGCGGCGGCATCCGGCACGTCGCTCGTCGTCGCTTCCGGCGTATGACGGCGTTCGGTGCGTCGCCCGTCGTCGGTCTCGGCAGCAAAGCGGCGGCCCGTGGCCCCTTCGCGCTCAGATGGGTTCGCTCCCGCCGAACACCGCTAGCACCGCCGCGGTCGCGTACTCGCCGGGGTCGGCGGTCGCGGTGGCGGTGCGGATCTCCGGTTCGTCGAACGACCGGTCCCGCATGTCGGTCGCGGCGTCGATCCCCGTCCGGAGTTGTTCGCGGACGGCCCTCTCCTCGCCGTCGTCGGCTTCGTATACGACGCCGGCGCCGTCGCCGGTCGCCCACCCGAGCCCCGCGGCGACGCGGTCGGGCCCGCTGGCGGTCGCCCGGGCCTCGACGGCCATCAGGCGGTCCCCCGGGGGGCCCAGATCCGGCGCGGTGTCGGTCAGCTCGACGGTCGCGCCTGCAGGGAGAATCGAGGAGACGGTGACGACGTTGTAGTCGTGGACGCCGGCGGCGGCCAGTGCGGCGTCGTAGGAAGCGAGCGCCGTTGGCCCGGTTCCGGCGCCCCGGACGATTCGGACGACCTCGACATCTCGTCGCCGGTCCATGTGGACGCAAGGGCAGCGCCGCTGTAAGGGGTTGCGATCCGCGTCGAAAACGGTTTCAGTAGAAGCCCGCGGACGGAACCACGTCGCTGGTCTGGTCGTCTTTGAGCTTCTCCAGGGCGTCCTCGAAGTCGGCCTCGACGACCTCCCGGCGGTCGTCCCGGACCGCGAACATCCCCGACTCGGTGGCGAGGCTCGCGAGTTCGGCGCCCGTGAACCCCTCGGTCGCCTCCGCGAGGTTCCCGAAGTCCACCGAATCGGCGACGTTCATCTCCCCGGTGTGGATCTCCAGAATGCGCTTGCGGCCCTCGAAGTCGGGTTTGGGGACTTCGATGAGGCGGTCGAACCGGCCGGGGCGGAGGATGGCCCGATCGAGCATGTCGAAGCGGTTGGTGGCGGCGATGATGCGGATTTCGCCGCGTTCCTCGAAGCCGTCCATTTCCGAGAGCAGTTGCATCATGGTGCGCTGGACCTCGGCGTCGCCGGAGGTTTTGGATTCGGTGCGTTTCGAGGCGATGGCGTCGATCTCGTCGATGAAGATGATCGACGGTTCGTGTTCGCTCGCGACCTGGAACAGGTCCCGGACGAGTTTGGCGCCCTCCCCGATGAACTTCTGGACGAGTTCGGAGCCGGCCATCTTGATGAAGGTGGCGTCGGTCTCGTTGGCGACGGCCTTCGCGAGCATGGTCTTGCCGGTGCCGGGCGGGCCGTGCAGGAGGACGCCGCTGGGCGGGTCGATGCCAACGTCCTCGAACATCCCCGGCTGCTGGAGGGGCTGTTCGACGGTCTCTCTGACCTCGGTGATCTGCTCTTCGAGCCCCCCGATGTCGTCGTACACCACGTCCGGACTCGCCTCGACCTGCATCGCCTGCGCGCGGGCGTCGGTCTCGGCGTCCAGCAGCCGCTGGATGGAAAAGGAGTCGTTGACCGCGACACGGTCGCCGGCCTCAAGGCGGTCTTCCATCTCGCCGCTGACCTCCGTCAGCACCTCCTGGTTGTTGCCGTGCTGCTTGACGACGACCCCGTCGTCGCCGATCTCCTCGACGGTGGCGACGTACAGCGACGTGGTCTTCAGCGTCTCGTTTTCCCGCTCCAGGCGGTCGACCTCCTCCCGGAGTTCGCGGCGGCGGTCGCGGGCCTCCGCGAGCTGGTCGGAGAGCTCCTCGTGTACCTGCTCGATCTCCGTGTAGTGCTCCCGCAGCGCCGCCAGGCGCTCCTGATCGGACATGTCGGGGTCGAGGTCCAGCCGCGGTCGGTCCGGCAGGGAGGGACTGCGCGCCATCTGTCTACTGAAGGTAACTCCCCGACAAATAAAGGACCTTTGGGTCCCCTGCCCCGGCCAGCCGGCGAACGGCTCCGGAGCCGCCGACAGCATCGTTGACTGGGCCGAATTGGGGCGAGATGGGCCGGATGCGGGGTGCCGCCCCGGCTACAGCAGGCCGGCCATCTCGTCGAGGCGGTCGCCGTACTCCTCGATGGCGGCTTCGACCGGCGCCGCAGACGTCATGTCGACGCCCGCGTCGCCGAGCAGTTCGAGCGGGTAGTCCCGCGAGCCGCGCCGGAGGAACCGGAGGTACCGCTCGAAGGCGTCGTCATCGTCGGCGAGGATCTCCCGCGCTAGCGCGACCGCCGCCGAGACGCCCGTCGCGTACTGGAAGACGTAGTATGCCCGGTAGAAGTGCGGAATCCGCATCCACTCCCGGGCGATGCGGTCGTCAAGCACTGCCGGCTCGTAGAAGTCGGCCTTCAGGTCCCGGTAGATCCCGTCCAGCCGATCCGGGGTCAGCGCCTCGCCGTCGGCCCGCGCCCGGTGGGCCTGCAGTTCGAAGTCCGCGAACATCGTCTGGCGGAACAGCGTCGAGCGGAACCGTTCGAGGTACTGGTCGAGCACGTGGCGCCGGAGTCGCTCGTTGTCGACCGTCTCCAGGAGGTGGTGGGTCAGCAGCGCCTCGTTGACCGTCGAGGCGACCTCGGCGACGAAGATCTCGTAGTCGCTGTAGACGTACGGCTGGTGCTCCCGCGTGAGTTCCGAATGCATCGAGTGGCCCAGCTCGTGTGCCAGGGTGTACATCGAGGAGACGTCGTCCTGGTAGTTCATCAGGACGAACGGCTGGGTGTCGTAGGTGCCACCGGAGTAGGCGCCCGAGCGCTTGCCGGCATTCTCGTAAACGTCGACCCACCGCGATTCCAGCCCCTCGGCGACCCGCGAGCGGTAGTCTTCGCCTAGTGCGCCCAGCGCCGCCACGACGTGCTCTCTGGCGGCCTCGTACTCGATGGTCGGGCTCTCGCCGTCCGCCAGCGGAACGTACAGGTCCCACATCCGCAGGTCGTCGCCGTCGGTGACTTCGCGTTTCAGTTCGGCGTGTCGGTGGAGCGTCTCCAGGTTGTCCCGAACCGTCGAAAGCAGGGTGTCGTACACCGCGACGGGCACGTTCGAGTCGTCGAGCGCGGCCTCGCGTGCGCTGTCGTAGTCGCGAGCGTCCGCGAGTTTCAGGTCGGCGGCGACGCTGCTGCTTAAGGCACTCGCGACGGTGTTGCGGAGGTCCGCCCACCGGTCGTAGTAGGCCTCGTACACCCGCTCGCGGAACTCCCGGTCGGGGCGCTGCTGGAGGGTCGTGAAGTTGGCGTTGGAGATCTTGACGGGTTCGCCGTCCGGATCCTCGACGGTCGGAAACTCCAGGTCGGCGTCCGACAGCATCCCGTAGATCTCGCCCGGGGACCCGGTGACCTCCTCCAGTTCGGCCAGCAGGTTCTCGACCTCCGCCGATCGGGTGTGGGCCTTCCGGCGGAGCACGTCGTCGAAGTAGTGCTCGTAGACCGCCAGGTCCTGTTCCGCCCCGACGAACGCGTCGACGTCGTCCCGGTCGAGCGACTGGATCGCCGGCTCGACGAAACTGGTCGCGCTGTTGACCTCGGACGCGAGCCTCCGCGCCCGGGCGGCCATCGCCTGGTAGTGCTGGTCGCGAGTGTCCTCGTGGCTGCGCATCCGGGCGTAGGCAGTCACCTTGTCGGCCTCACGCCCGACCTCCTCGGCGAGTTCCAGCACCGACAGCAGGGTCTCGGGGTCTTCGGCCGCCCGACCCTCGTAGGCCGCGAGGTCGTCGAGTCGCTCCTCGACCGACTCGTAGGCGGCCTCCCACGCCTCGTCGCTCCCGTAGATGCTCTCCAGGGACCACTTGTAGGCCCGATCGATCTCGCTGCGCTCGGAGACGCTGCTCATTAGCTGCCACTCCCGAACGATCGAGCATAACCGTTCTCATTTCGATTCGATACATTCGCGCGGCACGACTCCTTCCTCGGCGTCGACGACAGCGCATTCACCCGGCGACGACCTCCTCCTCGGCGTCGGCGACGGTGCATCCATCCGGCGACGATCCCTTTCTCGGCGTCGACGACGGCGGATTCACCCGGCGACGACACCTTTCTCGGCATCGGCGACGGCGCACTCCCCGGCCTCGGCGATGGCTCCATCTCCGGCGTCGGCGACGGTGCGCTCCCCGGCCTCGGCGACGACTTCCCCCCTGGCGTCAGCGACGCCCACCGGCTCCGGCGCGGGTCAGATCCCGTCGGTGATGGCCTCGGCCACCTGCGCCCGGGTCCGGCGCTCGATCCGCCGGGCGGCGAACACGTCGCGGGCGCTCTCGGCGGCCCCCTCGTCGACGGTGAACTCCAGATCGGGATATTCGACGTCGACCAGCAACAGCGGATAGGCCGCGGCGGGGGCTATCCCCTCGGGGCCGTCCAGTTTCCGGGCGCTCAGCGCGGTCTCGATGCGCTCGATCTCCGACTCGCCGCGGGCGACTGCGCCCAGGACCGAGACCATCCGGCGGACCTGCTCGTGGACGAAGCCGTCGCCCCGCACGCGGACTCGGAGGTGGTTGCCGTCGCGCTCGACGCCCGTCTCCAGGACGGTCCGGGTGGTCGCCTCGCTGGCCGCCGAGAAGTTGTGGAAGTCGTGGGTGCCCTCGAAGCGGGCGGCGGCCTCGCGGGTGCGCTCCAGGTCGGCGCCGGGCGCACACAGGTAGTAGGCGTACTCCCTGGCGGCGGCGTCCCGGGTGGCGTGGAAGTCCGTCGGCGCCTCGGCGCTGGCCCACGCCCGCATGTCGGCGGGGAGTTCGCCGTTCAGCGCCGCCGGCGTGAGCCACCCGGGAGCCTCGAACGCGACGACCTGCCCCAGCGCGGAGACCCCGGCGTCGGTCCGCCCGGCGGCGGCGTATTCCGGGGGCTTGTCGTCGTCCGGTTCGAGAACCTCTAGCGCCCGGAGCGCGTCGAACAGCGCGTCCTCGACGGTCGGCACGTCCGGCTGGCGCTGGAACCCGTGGAAGGGCTCGCCGTCGTAGGCGAGACGAAACGCTCGCATCGCCCGGAACTCCGTCGCGGGAGTACAAAGTCGTGCCGTCCGACGGTCGGGTGGTACCGGGTCAGGCGAAATCGTCGACGGTCGGGCGCTTGCGGTCGCCGGGGAACTCCTCGACGGGGGCGGTCGTCTGGTCGCCGGTCGCCATGTCCCGGACGGTCACCTCGTCGTTTTCGAGGTCGCGCTCGCCGACGATGACGACCGTCTCGGCGTTGATGCCGTCGGCGTAGCCCATCTGGGCGCCGAACGAGCGCCCGGCGACGTCAGTCTCGACGACGTGGCCCCGCTCGCGGAGGTCGCGGGCGATGCGGGCGGCGACCGGACGCGTGTCGCCGGCCTGGAGGACGTAGTAGTCCGTTGACAGCGCCTCCTCGGGGAAGACATCGTGGGTCTGCAACAGCAGCGGCAACGTCGAGTTCATCACACCCGGCGCGACTCCGACCGCGGGCGTGGGTTCGCCGCCGAAGTCCTCGATGAGGTCGTCGTAGCGCCCGCCGCCGAAGATGGCCCGCGAGACCTCCCCCGAGGAGTCGAAGCACTCGAAGACGACGCCGGTGTAGTAGTCCAGTCCCCGGGCGGTCGTCAGCGAGACCTCCACGAACTCGCCGACTCCGTAGTCGTCTGCCGACGACAGGACGGCCCGCAGGTTCTCGACGGCGGCTTGCAGGGCCTCGCCGTCGTGGAACGCCAGCAGTTCGTCCAGGTCGTCGTTGCCCGATAGCAGCACCTCGTCGAACTGCCGGGCCTGGCCGTAGGAGAGCCCCGCGTCGGCGAGCAGGTCCAAGTACTCGTCCTCGCCGACCTTCGCGCGCTTGTCGACCGCCCGGATGGCCTCCCGGACCGCCACGTCGGCGTCGAACGCCCGCAGGAGTTCGCCGAGGATGTCCCGGTGGGAGACCTGGAACTCGAACGCCTCGCCCGTGAGCCCGAGGTTCGTCAGCGCGTCGGCGGCGAAGGCCATGATCTCGGCGTCGGCGTCGGGTTCGGCGGAGCCGAAGATGTCGACGTTGGTCTGGTAGAACTCCCGGAACCGGCCCTGTTG